>NZ_JBJGED010000010.1:0-215218 GCF_045062745.1 Paenibacillus sp. HJGM_3 | reverse complement strand
ACCGCTCCCGCGGCGAGGTGCTCGCCGCGCACCGATTCGGCGGCGAGATGCTCCGCCGACACCGCTTCCGCGGCGAGGTGCTCGCCGCGCACCGATTCGGCGGCGAGATGTCCCGCCGACACCGCTCCCGCGGCGAGATGCACGCCGCGCACCGATTCGGCGGCGAGATGTCCCGCCGACACCGCTCCCGCGGCGAGGTGCTCGCCGCCCACCGATTCGGCGGCGAGATGCTCCGCCGACACCGCTCCCGCGGCGAGGTGCTCGCCGTGCACCGATTCGGCGGCGAGATGTCCCGCCGACACCGCTCCCGCGGCGAGGTGCTCCCGGCGTACCGCTTGGGGCGTGAGATGCGCAGCGGATACCGCTCCCGCGGCGAGGTGCTCCCGGCGCACCGCTTCGGGAGCGAGATGCTCCTCCGCCACTACTCCCTCCGCCAGGTGCTCGCTTCCCACCGCTCCCTTGACCAGGTGCCACGCCTCGACCGAGCCGGCCGCGAGCTTCGCGCCCGTCACCGCGCCGTCCGACAGATGCTCCGTACGAATAGCGGCGGCCTGCACCTTGCTCGCGCCCACACTATGATCGGCCAACCGGCTGGACGTCACGGCACCTTCCACCAGGTGGTTCTCTCCGATGATTCCCGTCGCCAGCTGCTCGGCCTGTACGGCACCCGGACCGATATGGCGGTTCAAGACGACGTCTTCGCCCAGCGCGTCGGATTGAACCGACTGTTCGCTCAGGTGTTCGGGGTGAATCGCACCGGCGGCCAATTGCGCCGAACCGATCGCACCGGGGACCAGCTTGCTGGAGCTGATCGAGCCTTCCGCCAGCTTGCTGCTCGTGACGGCGAGATCGGTCATCTTATCCGTCGAGATCGATTCCGGCGCGATCTTGGCCGTCGTCACCGCATGATCCATCAGGTGATGCGTGTAGACGCTGTTCTGTACCAAATGATTGCGGGTAACCGAGCCCAAGGCCAATTTGTTCCAAGAGACCGACTGGTCCTGCAAATGGTCGGTCGCAACCGCATTCTTCTGCAAATGCTCCGCACTGACAGCCTGCGGGGACAAATGCTTCGTGCCCACCGAGTTCTTCGCCAGCTTCGCCGACACGATCGCCCCGTCGGCGATGTGACCGGCTTCCACGGAGGTGCCCGCCAGCTTGTCGGAGGTGACGGCCCCGCTCGCGAGCTTCGGCGCCGTCACCGCGCCTTCGCCGATTTTGTCGGCGGTGACGCTGTCCTTCGCCAGCTTGCCGCGGGTTACCGCGCCGTTGTCCAGCTGCGCCGTCCCGACTAGTCCATCCGTCAAATGTTCGCGCAAAATAGACTGCGGCGCGAGCTTCGCCGACGTGATGGCCTGATTTTGCAAATTGCCCGACGAGATGGTGTTGTCGGTCAAGTGCTTGGCTAAGATCGACTGATCCGCGATTTTGTCCCACGTCACGCTTGCCTGAGCGAGATGAATATTTTTGATCGCTTCTTTCTGCATTTTCTGCGACGTAATGCTGTGGTCCCCCAGTTTTTCCGTAGTGACCGCCAGATTTTGAATCGAGTCGGTAATGACGGACTGGGGCGCCAGCTTTGCGGTCGTGATTGCATCGTCCTGCAAATGCCGGGTCGTGACGATGCCTTCGGCCAGATGGTTCGCCCGGATCGACTGGGGCTGCAAATGCTGGGGACCGATCGACTCCCCCGCCAGTTTGTCGGAGGTGACGCTCTGGGACTTGAGATGATGCGTCGAGATCGATTCCTCGGCAATGTGTTGATCCTGCACGCTCCACACCGAGAGATGGGTGCCGTCTACCGCATTAGGTGCAATATGATGGTTCACGATAGCCGAGGGCTGTATGTGAGTCGAAGTCACACTCTCCTCGCCCAGCTTGTCGCTCGTAATCGCCCCATCGCGGATTTTCTCGCTCAGGATCGCACCGTCAGCGATTTTGGCCGAGTTTACGGACCCGTTCGCGAGCGCATTCGGCCCGATGGCCCCGCTCTTGATCTTCTCGGAGACAATGGCTTGGTCTTGAATCAGCTCAGTCGTGATCGATTGGGGATGCAGATGCTTCGACTCGATGGAGCCTTCGGCAATCTTCATCGCGTCGATCGTCTTATCGGCCAGCTTCTCGGATGTGATGCTGTGATCCACCAGCTTGTCGCCGGTAATCGATTTGTTCTTCAGCTTGCGGCCGGAGATGGCGCCTTGCACGATATGCCGCTCCTCGATCGACGCCGGAGCGATCTTGGGCGCGGTGACGCTGTTGTCCGCCAGCTTCGTGTTATCGATCGCGTAGTCGGCGAACGCTTCCTTTCCCAGGCTGTTCGGCTTGATCTTCGTACCGTCGATGGACCGGTTGGCGATCTTCTCGTTCGTCACCGCCTCATCCACGATATCGTCCGTATAGACAACGGCCACGTTCTCGTGCTGGGCCCGTTCGAAGAGCAGCAGGACCGGAGAGATTTCATCGGAATCGACGAATACGGGAGGCTCCGTCTCTTGGTCGGAGGGTTCCGGTTCGGCCGGTTCGCGTTCGATTTCTTCCGTGAGCAGTTCATAGCTTTCGGCCGGCGGTTCCGGCATAGGCAATTCCTGTATGGGCTCCGCCACCGCGGGCAGGTGATTGATTGAAGCCGTCTCCGCTCTGGGCGGAGGAGCTTGTATCCCAATTTCCGCTTCCTTCTTTTCTACCTCCGCCGCTCGGTTTCTTCGAATAGTCCCATAATTTTCTTCATCCAGGAAACTCAGCTCGTTCAATCGCGGATTGAAGATCTGCGTTCCGGCATTTCGTTTACGCTTCGGTTCGCCGGGTTTCTTTTTCACTGCGGTACTCCTTTCCACATCTTTGGTGCTCCCCTGTTGCGGGGGTCAGGTACATAGGTAGTCATTTGTAACATATGCAAACACCCAGGCCTATGTCACAGCATTTAGCCGGCGGTACAACTCGGCCAGCCTCTCGGCGGTATGGGCCCATGTAAAATGCTCCAGCACCCGTTCCCGTCCCTGTTCGCCCATCTGCCGGGCGTAGGCCGGATCGTCCAGCAGCTCGCCGATGCGTTCGGGCAACTCTCTCCCGAGCCGGGTCAGCGGCACGAGCAGTCCGGTTCGGGTGTGCTCGATCACCTCGCGCATGCCGCCGGCTCCGGAGGCGATAACCGGGACGCCGGACGCCATCGCCTCGACGTTGACCAGTCCGAATGCTTCCCGCTCGGAGGAAGGCACGACAGCGATATCGGCCAGCCGAAACCATTCGGCGATTTGATCGTGCGCGACGTAAGGAACGAATCGTACCCGGTCCTTGAGCGGTTTGGCCAATCGCCTCAGCCGGGCGACATAAGGGGTCGTCGCGTTTTTGCCGTAATAGGCGCCTCCCACGAGCAGCAGGCGCGCTTCGGGGTGCCGCCTCAGTATGGCCGGCATCGCCTTCAGCAGATGATGCACGCCCTTGATCGGAATGAACCGGCCCACGAACAGGAGGACGCGGCAGTCCTTCCACCCGAGCGCCTCCAGATTCTGCTCCCGCTCCGCTTCATACCCTTCGGTCCACCGCGGAGAAAATCCGGTCGGGTCGACCCCGAGGTGATTCACGACAAGCTTGCCGGCCAACCGTCGGTCGATTCTTAACAACACATCCCGCAAATAATGGCTGTTCACCACAATTGCGTCCACCTCGCGCAGGCATCGGAGCAGCCGCTTCCGCGCGATGTGGTGTCTGGATAGGAAAGTCGTGGAGTGCAGCGAGAGGATAACGGGCAGCCCCCGCAGCTTCCGCTTCAGGAATTGTGCGTAGCCCGGCCGGTTCTCCACCTGGATAAGCGCCGGATTCATCGTTTTCAACCGATTGAGCACATGCCGTATATAGCCCTTACGGGGAATGCTGTTGTAGACAATCCCTTCCGTAACCGGCGGCGAAGTCCGCTCGGACAAGCGGGCTTGCATCTGGCCGAATAGCTGCATCTGCAGTCCGTGCGATTGCCACAGCTCCCGGCTCACATTCCGGGTCACCAGCTCCACCGAGCTGGACCGACCCGAATCGAGGGCGTAGGTCCCCGGCGTCACGATTGCGACCGGCCGTTGTACGGCAGCATCCGCATTAAAGGTTGCATCGGTTTCATGAGTATGGCTTAAGCTCGTCATGTGGCACCTCCATCTTTCTTCCCAAATGCATCATCCTCCCCGCGACTGCGGCCCGCGTCAAGGCCGGATCGTCACCCGGGTCCCGATCGGCACGAACCGCGACAGCTCGAGCACGTCCTCGTTGTACATGCGGATGCAGCCGTGAGAGACATAATGGCCGATCGAGGCCGGGTTGTTCGTCCCGTGTATGCCGTAATGCGGCTTGGACAGCCCCATCCAGAGCACTCCGAACGGTCCTCCCGGGTTGGGCGCTTTATTCACGATTGTGTAATCGCCGGTCGGCGTAGGCGTCACCATGCGCCCGATGCCGACGGGGAACGTACGGACGACCCGGTCTCCGTCCAAGAGATGAAGCTGGCGCTCCGACACATCGATGATAATGCGATAGGCAGGCATTTCGATTCTCCTTGTTTTCGTTTGCCATAGTTTATGTAGCGGCAACTCGAAAAGGGACACCATTTGGGAAGGTGCCCCTTGTATTTTGATCCTGCTGTCTGATTGTCCCGCTCATGGACAAAATGGATGCTTTCCCCCCAACACCCGTCCATGCCTTACGAAAGTCCCTTACATACAGTAGTGGTGGAGGTGAGCGAGCCTTTGGACAACCGCTATATTGGCATCCTTTTGAACGATTCCGTGTACTGGCGCATCCCGTCCGGCCGCACCCGGCACGAGTCCCTTCCGTGTTATGAACGGGCCGGGCGGCAGCACGGAGTGAGGCCCTGTTACATTCGCTTGCACGACATCGTACCTGGGCAAACGACCGTACTCGCTTTCGTGAAATCCGGACGAGAGTACGTCCGACGCAGGATTCCGGTACCCGCCGTCATTCACAATCGAGGCCTCTTCTTCAATTCCGATGCGAAACGCCGCATAGAACGACTCGTTCGGAGCGGCAAACAAATCTTCAACCACTGGAACCGTTACGGCAAAAAAACGATCCACGGGCTGCTGCAGCTGGATCCGACGATTCGCGAGCATTTGCCGGAGACGTTGGAAGCCACCACGGCGAATCTCATGGAGATGATGCAGCGCTACGATGCGTTGATCGTGAAGCCGAACAACAGCAGCATCGGTCTCGGCATTATGAAGCTGAAGCGCGTCCGTGACCGCTGGGAGCTCGATTACGCCCCTACGTTCAAGAGCCGCGTCCGCAAGAAGACTTCCTTCCGCTCCAAGCTCCCCTCCGTTCTGCTGAGACGCATTCGTAAGTCCGCTTATTTGGTGCAGCAATGCTGGCCGCTCGCCACATACCGGGGCCGGCCTTTCGATATGCGGGTGTCCGTACAGCGCGGCGAGACGGGCGATTGGCGCATCTCCGGCGTCGCGGTCAAGGTCGCGAGGTCCCAAGTGTTCCTGACGAACCTGGCCCAAGGCGGCCACGTTCATCCACTCGAGACCGTTCTGCGGGACTATCCCTACCTGGACCCCGTTCATACGCGCCAACGCGTGGAAGAGCTGTCGCTCCAGGTCGCGAACCACTTAAGCAGCCATTTGCCGCACCTGGCCGATATCGGTCTGGATGTAGGCATTGACGCTGCCGGCCGGCCCTTATTCATCGAATGCAACGGACGCGATTTGCGCATCAGTTTTCGTGAAGGCCGTCAGTTCGAGGAGTTCCAACGCACATACAGCAACCCGATCGGTTACGGCAAATTTTTGATGGACCATCCGCCGCAGCCGTTTCATGAACAAACGATCCTCCCGAGCCCATAGGCTTGTGAAGGATCGTTTTTTTTTGCTCTATTGTTGCTCTATAAAGGCTAATGGTTAAAGAAGGGCCGCCAGCCCAAAAAGGCCGATGCTGATTCCGAATACGATCCCTAACGCCTTCCACTTGCTAGTCTCCGTGGTCCGGAAATAGAAGGAGGCGTTCTCTCGGCACAAGTAGGCCAGCAGCAGCGCGTTCCATACCATACGGATCCCATACTTGACATAGTTCGTGCTCCGAAACTCGCCGGAAGCGCCGAATTGATCGGCGAGGCTGGAGATGGATAAAAACGCGTTTGCGTTCCGCGTCACCGCATAGGCGATGTAAAACAATGCCAGCCACCAGCCCCACTTGGCGCCGATCCACATGCCTACCGCCGCCGCAAGCGCAGATCCGGACAATAAGAGGAGCGCCCCTTGCATCAACACCGCGGAAACCCCCAGCACCTCGGACAAGTCTTCCAGCTTGCTGAAGGCGATCAGCTGCAGGACGATGCCGAGCCCCCCTCCGATCGCCAAAATGACGGCAAGAAAGCTTATCCCGGCCGGCCGGTCGTACGAGCTCTCCGCAATTTCCTCTTGAAGCGATTTTCTGAACAATTCCGACACATCGATCTCTCCTTCGCATGAATAGGGAAAGTATACCATTTAATCCTACTTGCAACCATATGAGTAAAATACTAGTTTATCCGATTCTCCAGAACCATTCCATTGCTAAAATGGTGCCGCCGTGGTTCTTTTATTGCGCCTTTTAGTATGCCATGATAGCAAAGGGGGGCGATAAACGATGTATCACGATTTCGAGCCGGTCAAGAACCGGCCGGTCTATATTCAAGTGATGGATTACGTCAAGCGGTTGATTACGGAGGGCGCGCTGCTCGCGCACCAGAAGCTCCCGTCCACACGCGAGCTGAGCACGCTCCTCCGGGTAAGCCGCAACTCTGTAATCGAGGCGTACACGCGTCTCGAGGAGGACGGCTTCCTCTATGTCGCGAACAACCAAGGCAGCTTCGTGGCCGCTTCCTCCGTGCCCGCGGAGCCTCCCGTTTGTCAGCTGGAGTGGAAGCCGCGTTTGAATGAACGAGCCTCTCTGGCGGAGGAGCTGGATCTGATGAAGCATGGGATCCGCGCGGGTAAGGGGACGATCTCCTTCACGAGCATCGCTCCCGACGAGAAGCTGTTCGATCTGGACCCCGTCAAGCGCGCTTTCCTGGACCGCATGGCCGTGGAAGGCAACGTGCTGCTGAACTACGGGTACGCCAAAGGCTACAAACCGCTAATCGATTATTTGCTGCAATATATGAGCCACAAGGGAGTCGATCTGCACGGCAAAGATTTGCTCGTCACAAGCGGCTTCACCGAAGGGCTCGACATCGTCCTGTCCGCCCTGAGCCGTTCGAACGGGGCCATCCTCTGTGAGAATCCGACTCACAATACGGCGATCAAAAACTTCAAGCTGCATGGCTTCGCTATTACCGGAATCGGTATGGAGCCGGACGGCGTCCATCTCGGGGAGCTGGAGCGGGCATTGCGCGAGCGGACGTACGATTGCGCCTACTTCGTGCCTTCGTACCACAATCCGACCGGGATCGTCATGTCCCCGGAGAAGCGTATGGCGCTCATGCGGCTGATGGCCCGCTACCAGGTGCCTGTCATCGAAGACGGCTTCAATGAAGAGCTGCGCTATTCCGGCTCGCATGTGGCTCCCCTGATCGCCACGGCCGGCCGGGGCAACGGCGTCATCTATGTCGGCAGCTTCTCCAAGGTGCTGTTCCCCGGGCTACGCGTAGGCTGGGTACTGGCGGACCGCGAGCTGATCGGCTATCTGGAGAGCCTGAAGCGGGCGCGTACCATCCATACGTCCACGATCGACCAGGCGATTTTGTACCAATATTTGTATAACGGCAATCTCGACAAATATGTGCGCAAAGCAAGAGCGGTCTACAAGCGGAAATACGAATGGACCTTGGAATGCTGCCGTACGTACCTCCCCTATGCGCAAGTGTCCGGCGACGGCGGGCTTCATCTGTTTCTCACGTTCGAGGAATCGTTTCGCACGAGAGAGTTATTGGCTGCTTGCTCGCGCAAGGGCGTCATATTCACCCCGGGGGACATCTTCTATACGGACGGCAAAGGCGGCAATACGCTGCGGCTCGGATTCTCCCGCGTGTCGGACGAAGATATCGCCAAGGGAATCCGGATCATCGGCGAACAGGCCGAACTATTACGAAGCTAGCGAGGTGCAACTATGAAAATCGGCGTCATTATGGGCGGTCTCTCCTCCGAGCACGAGGTGTCCTTACAGACGGGCCGCGTTATGCTGGCTCATCTGGACCCGGAGCAATACGTCGCCACCCCTATTGTAGTTACGAAGTGCGGAGAGCTGGCCGATCAGGTACGCGGGATCGATATGGCGTTATTGGCGCTGCATGGCGCCTATGGGGAGGATGGGACGGTGCAAGGGACATTGGAATCGATGGGCATTCCTTATACAGGGAGCGGCGTGCTCGCCAGCAGCATGTGCATGAATAAAGACATCACGAAGCGGATGCTTCGTTCCGTAGGTGTCGCTACTCCCGACTGGCTTCTCTGGAATGGCATGGAGGATTACTCCGCCGAAGCGGTGGAGCGATTGGGGTATCCCGTCGTCGTCAAGCCGAACTCGGGCGGGTCCAGCATCGGGATTCGAATGGTCGGCTCTACGGAAGAGCTGCTTGCGGCGGTTCAATCGGCTTTGGAATGGGATGATTCGGTCTTGATCGAACGTTGCGTCCGCGGAGAAGAAATGACGTGCTCGATCCTGGACGGCGAGCTGCTGCCGACGATCGGCATACGGCCCGTCCATTCCGATTGGTTCGATTACAAAGCCAAATATGAGGACGGCGAAGCCGAGGAACGTGTGATCGAGCTGCCGGCGGTAGTGGAAGCGAGGGTCCGGAATGCGGCCTTGACCAGCTATAGGGCCATGAAGTGCGAGGTATACGCACGCGTCGATATGATGCTCGTGGACGGCCATCCTTACGTGCTCGAAGTGAACACGCTGCCCGGCATGACGAACACGAGCTTGTTCCCCAAGAGCGCGCTCGCGGCGGGGATCGCGTTCCCCGAGCTGCTCGACCGCATTATTCAGAGCTCCTATCAGGCACGTACATCGATACCCGGGAGGATACCGCAATGATGGCTCAGGCTGAACTGAAACTGCAAGCGAAAGACTGGATCGCCCCTCACGTACTGGAGCTCCCTCCTTCCGGCATCCGCGCTTACTTTGATTTGGGGGCCATGAGCCCCGACACGATCTCGCTCGGGCTCGGGGAACCGGATTTCGTCACACCGGAGCGCGTGCGCGCCGCCTGTGTGCGCGCGCTGAACGAGGGGCAGACTTCCTACACGCCCAATGCGGGTTTGCTGGAGTTAAGGGAAGAGATTGCCGCGTACATGAGGAGCCGCTTCCAGCTTCCCTATGAGCCGAGCCGCGAGATTATGGTCACGGTGGGCAGCAGCGAAGCGGTCGACCTCGCGCTCCGTACGCTTCTCGCCCCGGGGGACGAAGTGCTCATGCCGGCGCCGGGCTATGTCGCCTATGCGCCGATCGCCGAGCTGTGCGGCGGCCAGGTGGTCGAGGTCGAGACGACTGCCGGGCATGGCTTCAAGCTGACGGCCGAAGCGCTGGAAGCGCGCATCACGCCGCGATCCAAAGTACTGCTCGTCAATTTCCCCAGCAATCCGACCGGGGCGGTGATGACGGCGGATGATTGGCGCCCGATCGCGGAGCTCGCCATCCGGCACAACCTCGTCGTCCTCTCGGATGAGATCTATGCCGAGTTGACATACGGCGGAACGCACGTCAGCCCCGCCTCTCTGCCGGGGATGAAGGAGCGCACGATTGTGATCAGCGGCTTTTCCAAAGCGTTCGCCATGACCGGCTGGCGCATCGGCTACGCCTGCGGCCACCCCGAGCTGATTGCGGCGATGCTCAAAATTCATCAGTACACGGCCATGTGCGCCCCGGTGCTCGGTCAGATCGCCGCGATCGAGTCGCTGCGGCACGGCATGGCCGACAAGGACCGGATGATCGGCTCCTACGACCGCCGCCGGCACCTGTTCGTGCAAGGGCTGCGGGAGATCGGACTGCCGTGCCATGAGCCGCAAGGCGCCTTCTATGCATTCCCCTCCATCACGGATTCCGGTCTTACCTCCGAGCAGTTCGCCATGAGGCTGCTGAAGGAAGCGCATGTGGCCGCCGTCCCCGGGCACGTGTTCGGCACCGGCGGGGAAGGCTTCCTCCGCTGCTCGTACGCCGTGTCGGAAACGAAGCTGGAGGAGGCGCTGACGCGGATCGATCAGTTCGTCCGCAAGCTCCGCAACGACTCGCCCGCCCTGTAGAATCCGACCGCGCTCAGCGCCACGACGGACATCGTCAGGAACAGCACCGTGCCGTTATAGTGGCTGAGCAGCACGCCCCCGATCCACGGACCGAGGAAGTGTCCGAGGCTGCTGAACGATTGCGCCCCGTAGTACGTTCCGCGCAGCCCTTCCGGCGCAATTCGGTCGGTGAGCAGGTTGGAGGCGGGGAAGATGAGCATTTCGCCGAACGTAAAGACGATCATAGAGGCGATGAAGTGGGGCCAACTGCCCGACAGCGCGAAGCCGGCATTGCCCAGCGCGTAACAGGCGGCTCCTAGCGTCAATATACTCATCGGCGTCATGCGGCTCGTCCAACGCGTGAACGGGAGCTGCATGGCGACGACCGTCACGGCGTTCACGGTCATCATGACAGCGAAGAGCGCCACCCCATCCGCCAGCTTGCCTTGCACGTACTGGGACAGCGTCACCGTCATCTGCGAATACCCGATCGCCGTGACGAGGCTGCCCAGCAAGTAGAAGCGAAACACCGCGTCTTGGCGGACGATCCGAAACGAGGCGATCAGCGTCGTCTCCGAGCGGGCTCCCGCTTCGATCTGGCGGATGCCGAATCGGTTCAGCAGGGCATAGAGCGCGATCGCATACAGCAGATAGAGTGCTCCCGTTATGAGGAACGGCAAGGTGCTGTCCAGCGCGGCGAAGGCGGCTCCGAGCAGCGGTCCGACCGAGACTCCGATGTTGATGGCCAGGTAGCGAAGCGACAGCACCTTGTACCGGTTCTCCTTCTCGGTCAAGTCCGTCATGAGTGCTTGGGAGACCGGCTCATAGAAGGAACGGCACAATCCGTTTAATAGACTTAAGAGGAAGTAGAAGAGCGTGCTCTTCACGAGGGCGAAGCCGAAGAACACGACCGCCCAGCCGAACAGCGCGCCGAGCAGAATGCGGCGGCGCCCGAACCGGTCGGACAGCGACCCGCCGATGAAGCCGCCGAGCGTTCCGGCGAGCGAGCCGGCGCCGATGACGAGGCCGATCAGCGTCGGGCTCATCTCGGTATGGCGGACGAGATAAATCGCCAGGAACGGCATGCTCATGGAGGAAGCTATCCTGGCCAGAATCGTTCCGAGCAACAGCGAGTTCACGATCGGATGATACGCCTGCGACCAGGCAAGGAGTTGGTTGTACAGCTTGATGGGTTTCATGATGTCCAGCTCCTTCTGAAATTTGCTGCCCCATTATACTTCACGAAATCGGTTTTGGGAAGAAATTTTATTTCACCGCTCGCACTCGAAGTAAAGAGCCAGGCTGTGATGAACGAGTAAGGTGACGGTATCCTCTTATTTCAACCCAAACAGCCCCCTAACTTCGGTTAGGGGGCTGCCTTCGTTATAATGGGTGGGGGAGTCGCACTTGTAAAAGAGTGGGAAAAAAAGTAGGACGGGCATAAACCGCGCCATACGCCCGAACCGTATAGCATGGCAGCGGTCCTCCGCGGTCACCCCAAATATGGTTGAGCGTGTACGGCGACTTCCCGGTCGGATGAACAACTCTGATTTATGATGCCGCGATTGGTGCGGATGGTAAAACAAGAGGAGGTAATCTGAGAACGATGAAGAAAGGTTCCGTGCTCATCGCAGTATTGGCCAGTACGTTCGGCATATCTACTTTGTCGGCGCCGCCGGCCTATGGGTATACCCTTCAGCAAGGCGTCAGCAGCGCGCAAGTCCTCGACCTGCAGCAGCGTCTTGGCTCGCTTGGCCTGTTCAAGGCCGGCTCCACAGGTTATTACGGCCCCGCTACTAAGAAAGCGGTCATGAGCTTCCAACGTCAAGCCGGTTTGCCCGCCAGCGGCAATGCTGACGAGAAGACCGTATCCGTCTTGAATCAAACCGTCGGCCCCGATCCGACGGTGCTCGAACAGATGGCGCGCATTATTCATTCCGAAGCCCGAGGCGAATCGTTCGAAGGAAAAGTGGCGATCGGTGCGGTTGTCCTGAATCGGGTGCAATCGGGCGCTTTCCCGGACTCGATTACGGAAGTGATCTTCCAGCCGGGACAGTTCAGCGCCATCAAGGACGGGCAATACAACCTGACGCCCGACAGCTCCGCCTACGAGGCGGCCAAGGCCGCGTTGAACGGCGCGGATCCGACTAACGGGGCGTTGTATTATTACAACCCCAAGCTGGCTACGTCCAGCTGGAGCAAGAAACGTCCGAAAATCATTCAGATCGACCAACATATATTTACGAGTTAATCGTTTCCCTCAGCTGCAGCCCTCCACCATAGTGCAATTCCAGCATGCTCAACCAACGGCTCTTGCGATCACCCCCAAGAGCCGTCTTCTATGACCGGGCCATCAAGTCCGTCTTCAAGCAGATCCCCCACCCGAAGATCGTCTCCAGACTCGCCACCTCAGCGCGGATCGTATTCGAGCCCGCATGCAGACGAACGGTCGCGGTCGCATGATTCGGCCGGATGCGGCCATCATCGGCAGGCGGATCCCACTTCCATAAACCTCGGTATACCTCTTCACCGTTCACCCATAACCGGATTTGATCACTGTACCCGAAGCTCAAGACCGACTCCCCCTGCACCGACGCGTGCACGGTACACAGAACCTGAACAGCCCTACCCGCTTCCGAGCTGTACAACCGGTTCAAGTTCAGCGTTCCGTTCTCCTCGACGAGTGCCCTCGACCAACAGTCCTCGTCCGGTAATACGGTCGATGCCGACTCCTGAATGGAATACGGCTCCGATACCCTCCATTCCGTAACGAACCCATCCTCGGCCAATCGGGATAGGTCGGGCACAGCCGGCTCGATCGGATAAGGCTCCGCGGCCTCGACGGTGAAGTTGCGAAAGTAGGCCGGCAGATGACTCCAGAGTCCGATCCGCCCGACCGGATGTCCCAACTGCAGCCGGCGGATCACGAGCTGCGGTGCAGGAGCGTCGCCGACCGTAATCGCCACTCCGTTCGGTTGCACGTCCAGCGTAAGCCTGGACCACCGGCCCGGCTCCAACGGCGCAGCCGCCTGATAGGCGGGACCGTGGTACACTTGCCAAGTGCTGGATCCATTCATGAAAGGATCGTACTGAATCTCGCCCGGCCGGCCCTTATGGTCCGGAGAGACATAGACCAGCTCGAAGGTCTCGTAATCGCGGGCGCCGAAGACAAGCCCTGCGAATCCGAGCGAACTCGGGCACGCAATATCGGCCTGCAGCCGGAAGCTGGAAAGATCGAACGTCTCTCGCAGAAACGCGGTGCAGTCGTTCAAATATAAGGCCGGTCGGCCATCCCATATGGACGGATTCGCATCCATCCCCTGTACCTCAAAAGCGCCCAGCTCGTCCCATACGCTCCACGCTCGCTTCGTCACCATAACGGCACCCCTCATCCAAAGATTGGGAAGATGACTCCATCGTATCGAACGTACGTTCCGGTGTCAAGCCCGGTCTGGGCGAGCTTGAAATTGCTCCACATCCGCTCTCCTCGGGAGCGAGGGCTGCGCTCCGAACTTCGTGACCGCGAGCGCCGCGGCCCGCACGGCGAAGCCGATCGCCTCCGTCAGGGCTGCGCCTTCTCCCCAGCGTACCGCGGTCGCGGCGTTGAAACAATCGCCGGCAGCAGTAGTGTCCACCACATCGACCTGGCAGGCCGCCTGGCGGCCGGTCCGGCCGTCCAAATCGTAATAGACGCCTTCGGCGCCGTGGGTGACGAGCACGTTCGGGGCGCCGGTCGCTTGCTTCAGCCGCTGCACCAGCTCCTCGATCGCAGTATCGGTCTGCGCGGCGCCGCTGATGAGGAGGGAGGCCTCCGATTCGTTCGGCGTCAGCACATCGACATGCCGCAGCAGCGACTCGGGCAGCGCGCCGGCCGGTGCCGGGGCGGGGTTCAGCACGACCCGCACCCCGTGCCGAGCAGCGAGCTCCGCCGCCCGCTCTACGGCCGGCAGCGGAATCTCCAGCTGCAGCAGCAGCACATCGGCCCGGCGGATGGCGTCCTCCGCCAAGTCGATCAAGGCCGGCGTCAGCCGGGCATTCGCGCCCGGGATGACGATGATGCTGTTGTCGCCCTCCCGCTGCACTTGAATGATGGCGACGCCGGTCGCCTCTCCTGCGGCGACGGAGACATGCGCCGTGTCGATGCCCTCCTGCTCGAGCTGCCGCTTCATCTGCGCGCCGAACGCATCGTCGCCCACGCAGCCGACCATCGCCACTCTCGCCCCCAGACGGGCGGCGGCGACCGCCTGGTTCGCCCCTTTCCCTCCCGGAATCATCGCGAACTGGCTCCCGAGAATCGTCTCCCCCGGGATGGGCGACCGGTCGAGCATCGCGACCAAATCCATATTGATACTCCCTACGACGACAATGCTCGCTTGCTTAACGGACATGGGAGGCACCAGCCTTTCGAATTTGCTATAAGATGTTGCTTCGCCTTCGTCCGCGTTCATTCCTGCCGGCGGCACTATTAAAAGCGAAGCCCCGCCGGATATCAATTCCGAGGGGCTTCGCTTTATTCAGAATAAATAGAAAGGATTAGAGCGTAATATTGCCGGCGCCGTGCTTGATCGAATCGGATTCCGCCGGAAGCGAGGTCCGGTTCACGCCCTCCTCGACCAGCGCGGTCATGAGCAAGTAGTTGTTCGCCCCGAAGCCTGCGTTCGACACGGAGTATTTCCCACCTATGAACCGCGACCCGATGGCCTTCAGCTTGTGCGCGCCGTTCTCCAGATGGAAGTGGGACGTGGCCGCATCCGCCGCCGTGCTCGTGACGTCGCCGAAGCTCCACGTGATCACGTTCGTAGCCGCCGTGCTCTTCAGGAACGCCTTCTCCACATTCGTGCCGCTGAAGGAAGCGCCGCCGCCGATCGTAACCGACTGGTTCGGCGTATTGGGCGCATTGTTCACATCGCCCAGCCGGTCCCAGGCTCCGGTGAACAGGAAGCAGCAGTTGACGAGCCCGCCGCCTTGCATGACGATCTCGCGCGTGCCGACCTTCACAACGCCGGTATCGCTCCCTTTGCCCTTGAACCATGTGTTGATGAGCGTAAGCTTGTTGATGCTGCCGAGTGTAACTTCCTCTACGTCGTAGAATTCGCTGTTCAGAATCGTCAGCTCGCCGTTGCTCGGCGTAAAGCCGACTTGGGTCGTGCCGGTCCGGATCGGACGAGCGAGCTCATAGCCCTTCATCATGCCGAAGGAGCAGCTGTCGATGATGTTTTTGCGTTTGCCGCGGGAAGAGCCCTTGCTGATCGTCACCATCTCCTGGGCGGTGCAGCCGCGCATCTGCAAGCCGTCCATGTTCACCCAGATGGAGCCCGAGTTCGCCATTTTGACACCCGGCTTCGTGTAGGTCACGACCGCGTGGCAATCTTCCAGCGTCAGGTCGGTAAGCCGCTTGTTCGCTACGATGCGGGAGGCGATATGCTTCTTCACCGTGATGCGCTTCGCGCTGTCGCCCCAAGTCGTGCCGCTGTTCGCGAACGACAGCAGCCCGGAGTTGCCGATGTACGTCAAATCGTGCTCATATTGGCCGTGGGTCACATAAGGACCGTATTCGTCCCCGTCGCCGTGGCAGTTCTCTACCATGCAATACGCGGCGTTCGTAAAATCGTTCAAGTGACGGGCGTTGCTCGTCTGGCAATCCTTCACGTGCCCGTACAGGACGTTGATCTGCTGCGTCAAGTACCCGGTGCCGCCCCAATCGCGCTCCTCCGGGTTCATCAGCTGGCAGCGCTCGGTCTTGTAAACCGTGTTGTAGCGGCGCATGACGACCGGCCAGAACACTTTGGTCGCATGGATGCCGATCGCGTCGCATTCCACGGCGTATTCGAACGCGACCGGGTTCGAGCCGATCTGATCCCAGTCCGGCGTAGGGCGCTGGCTCGTCCCGTTGACCGGGACCGGAATGCCGATGAAGTTCAAGTTTTGCACGCTGCAATGGACGACCGGATCGATCTTCTTGTACGTGATTTGGCGGCCTGCCGCCAAGGACCACCCAGACTTGTAGTTAAACCGGACATGGGTCGGATCGAATACTTCGGTCACCATCACGAGGTAATCGACCTCGCGCTGCGCGCTGCCGCCGCTGTTGTTCTTGATTTGCGCGTGCCACCAGCTGCCTACCTCGAACGGTACGGAGTCCGCCACCTCGAATATATCCGAGTATTCGGGAATTTCGGCCGTAAGCGTAGCCGCCTGCGAGTATCCGGTCGGAGTCCCCTGGAAGAACAGGACCGCCCCGAACGGATTGTCCAGCGTATTGAGCGCCATGCCTTCCGTCGTAATCGTGTGATGGTGGAAATCGACGACGATGTTGCTGCGATGGTACACGTGGCGCACCTTGAAGTTCAGATCCGTGTGAGCTTCGACCCGATGAATGGACGGATCGTTCACCATCGCGTCCAGGGTGGCATCCGCATTCCCCGTCGGGCCGAAGACGCCGAACCAGCGAAAATCCGCAACCCCGTTGTGCACAACCTCGAAGCGGCCGGCTGCGCCGCCCAGGCTATGTACCGTTCCGCCGTTGTCCGGCTTCGTGCTGGCTGCGTCCCAGCGCACGATCTTGCCGCCGCCGTCCCCATTCTGCGCGTAACCGCCTACGAGCACGAGCTGGCCGTTCGTCAGCTTCTGCGCCGATAAGCTCAGCAGCTCGGCGACCGACTTCACCTGCAGCACGGGATCGCCCTTGCCGTTCGCATTCCCGTCGGTCGACGCATCCGCGGCCAGCGCGATATTCGAGGCCAATGCGCTGCCCGCGAGCGCAATGCCGCCGAGACCGAGCGTCTGCAGCACCTTTCTCCGGCTAATCGCTTTGTCCTTCGGCCCGCGGCCGGCTGCTTCGTTTACGGGGGTGTTTTTCGTTTGATCCACTCCGTTCATCCTTTCTAATTTGAATTTGGTTTAATAATTGCCCGTTTTAAAGGCTGGATACATCTGTAAAACCTATTGTGATTTGATTCTGGTTTACTAAACTCATTATATTCCTGGGTTGGAAACGCTGTCAACGATTTTTGCGGCAATCTTGCCCGGCAAAATAGACACCAGGTTCAAACTAGAATAACAAAAGCCTCCGGAGTGAATCCCCGGAGGACTTGGGTGCGTCCCGTTTGGCCGTCGCAAGAACTTTGTGACATTCCCAACGGAAGTTCCGTTAGTTGAGAAAGTTCTGGCGGTAAATTGAAAGAGAGGCGCCGTCACTGTGGAGGGCACCTCGTCGGAATGCATGCTTTACGAACCAATCAAAACAACTTTTTCTGCTTCAGCCTGAAGGGGGTACGTCAACAGGAAAGGTCCGTCGGTAAATTCAACCTCCACCTGCATGCCTTCCTTCAAGTCATCCCGTGAAGCCGGGATGAGTTTCCCGTCTTGCTTCTTATAGATTTGGGCCTTATCGGAAACGCGTACGACCGCCTTATCGAGTGCGTCTTTCAGATCATTCTCCACCACAATTAGCGGGATTGTGCCCGAGCCGACAGGTTGCATATGGGGTCCATCGCTCGACACCGCGGTGTTGGGATCGACCGGTTGCTTCGTTGCGGGGGCCGGAACATAGGTCAACTTCGTAATTTTCCCTGCAATACCGAGGGTGGAGTCGCCCGGCTTGTCAATCGGACGGCCAGTAGGACCGCTCTGACCGTTCCCGTGAAACGGGGGGACCGTATGATTAGGGAGCGGCAAGGGAACGATTGCTTCACGCAAGTGGATCTGTGTGTAACTGGACGAAATATAGGTGAAAGTGGATGGCTGCGTGATCACTTCCGTATTGGGGGCATCCTTGGCAGGATCCTCCAAACGATAGCTGATGGACGCGTTCCCATCATCGGAGAATTCGATTTGTGTGATGTGAATTTTGTAGCCGCCATTCGGCTTCTCTTCACGGGTTAATGTGACCTTGTTTACGTCTTCGTTGACCTTCTCGATCTTCATCTGCACCTTTTCCCCGACCGGCACCGGTGCAGCGTAACTCGACGAAGGGGCAACCTTACCTTCTTTCGTCTGGTTGATTTGCCCTCGCCCATCCGTATTCTCGCTTGCAAAAACGGAAGAGGCAAGCAGTAAAAAGAGGGATACACCTGACATCCATCCTGCGGTTCTTATTTTCATCGACATAGAATCATCTCCTTGTGAAATCCATTTATTTTATGGTATGGCTTGAAGCGATTTGGCCACTTGAATAGCTGTTTCCGCGCTGATATTTCCCGCAACAGCGTAAGCCGTATCCTGGCTTTTCCACCGAAGCTCCACCCGGCCGGACGTATCTGTCAACTGTCCCTCCGTCCCGTGCAGCCCAATTTTTTTTGAGGTGGGGTCGACAGTCGCTTCGGCGGCGTCTTTCTTTTCGGTGATCGTGAAAGAATTGGCCTGGGACGCGTAGAGGAGAACGACTGCCTTTCCGTCCAGACCGCCTTCCGTTACACGCAGTTCCTTCAGGGTAAACCCGTCCGGCACTGCGGCCGGAATCCGCAAAGCGTTCCCCAGAGTTGCTTTGGCCCGCTCACAATCGTCCTTCAGCTGAGCGCACTGAACGGCCAGGCTGCTGACGGCCTCCGACGGGCCGGGGGCCTGCGGGGCGCCACCGATGGGCTGAGGCAGACCTGCGACTGGTGCCTGGCTGCCGGGCTGCAGAGTCTGGCCCACTACTGGAGCTTGGCTGCCAGGCGGCTGGGTCTGGCCCACTACTGGAGCTTGGCTGCCAGGCGGTTGAGTCTGGCCCGCTACCGGAGCTTGGCTGCCGGGCTGCAGAGTCTGGCCTACTACCGGAGCTTGGCTGCCGGGCTGCAGAGTCTGGCCGACTACTGGAGCTTGGCTGCCGGGTTGCGGCGCCGGACTCTCTCTCAGCGCCAGGCAACCGTTAGCCGTGAACGGTTCTGACGCCCCGTGTGGAGCGGTCATCTGTGTCGCATTCGTAGACCCGTTGTTTTGAACGTTTGGGCTCGTTGGCGGCGAATTTTCCTGCATCGTTATGATTCCCCCGCCATCCGATATCGTTGTGTATCCTGTGCCGGGATTCGTTCCATCCAACTGCCATAGCAGGAGCGCCACCACCACCGCCGCGAACGGCACGGCCGGCATCACCAAGGACAGCATCCGCAGACGCCTTTTTTTCCGAAGCCGGAGCATCGTCCGATTTTTTAGCTCGGAAGAAACCTTTACCCCGTTAAGTACGTCATCGGCAGCGGCTTTAAACCGGTTCAATTCATCCAAAGGATTCTACCTCCTCTGCCAAGTTGGATTTTAGAAGCTCCCTCGCCCGGCTTAGCCTGCTTCTTACCGTTCCTTCGGCAACCCCCAGCACTTTGGCCGCCTGCGACGTGTCCATCTCCTGATAATAGTAGAGGATAATGACTTCCCTATAGGCGGTAGGTAGCCTCATCACCTCTTCAAACAAGCGTCGATTTTGTTGGGTTTGAATAATATGATCTTCGATCACTTCGCCGAGGCCAGGCTCTTCCACTACTTTTCGGGTGATCACTCTTTTGAACCAGGCGCTGCGCAGCATGTCTTTGCAGACATTGATCGTGATTTTGATCAACCACGTCTTCTCATTGCTTTTTCCCTGAAACGAATCGAACTTTCGGAATACTTTGACAAAAACCTCCTGAAAGGCGTCCTCGGCCCGATGCTTATCTTTCAAATACAGAAAAGCGATGCGCAAAACATCGTTGCCGTAGGCTTCGATCATCCTCTCTATCTCTTGATGAATTTCAATGTTCGTGTCCTCGCTTGGTACCGAAGCAAAAAACACTGAATCACCGCCTTTCAATGGATTAGACGTAATCTCCGCCCCTTTCGCTCCCTCGATACGTGACTTTTTCGCAGATTTCTTTGCAATAAAATGACTGTCCAGGATAATTTCCGCTAGTATCGCAAATACCGTTCCTTCGCATAAAAAACTGCCCGGCATATTGTGCTGCCCGGGCAGTTTGGGTTTCATATAGAATTCTGCTGCCGTAGTATAGCATCAAACATAACGGTTTTTCTCTCGTACTCCCCGCTTTCCATTTGGATTGGATTTATGGCTCAACTGCACTCCCGCCACCTTCGCCGTAAGAATGCTCATATGGGCCGACGCTGCCAACGGGGATGTGCTTATGACCGAGGATGACACCTGGGAGCGTCTCGACCTCGAGATGGCTGAGCGTCCCAAGCTGCTTCTCCGCGAAATATCTAACTTTTTGCTGGGCGAAACGCAGATCCAGTTTCACGCTTTCTCGCACACCGGCAACAATACTCGCGATTTGTTCCGCTCTTAGTCGGAAGCTCTCGGGCGTCCACTTGTCAACTTGGCGGACGTCTCCCTTTTTCTTGTCAATGCATAGTTCCAGTACGTTACACGCTGCTATTCACGGTCCCCGAAACGTAGCCGGTGGCGACACCTCCTCGTAAGGGCGAAGGGGCAGGGGGCGACCCGCGAGAAAGGATACAATCAGCTCCCGGGCAAGCGTGGGCTGGTCCTGGTAAAGATTGTGCCCGGCTTCTTCCAAATAGACGAGCTGGGAATTTCGCAGCGCATTACGGTAATCCATAGCCGAGGACCATGACAAATAATCATCCGAGCCTTTGAGGATTAGCGCGGGAGCGTTCAGTCGCGCTAGTGCTTGCCGCGGATCCGGACTCTCCGGAGCGGTCCGGGATTGCGGAAATTGGTTCGCGTAGAAACCGAGACCGTGGATTCGCTGTCCAGACCGTTTGCCTTTCGCATGTAGAGCCGGCTCAGTTGCCGCGTACACGCGATCGAACCGCGCGTCCATCTCCTCGTCGCCCGCCAAACGATGTGCGGCTTCCGGGTTGACCTGCAGCAAGGCATATACGAGCAGCGCCCGCGGCTGCAACAAGTTTGCGTACAACTCGCGCAGCTGGGCCTCATCCAATTTCCCTGTCAAGCCTGCGTCGCTCGTATCCTTCGGGTTGATCGCGCCTGGTGACGAGAACACCGCTTTCTCCACTTGGTCAGGGTATCCGGCCATGTAGTCCGCGATAATTTCGCAACCGTAGGAATGTCCGATTAAAATCATCCGTTCCGCTCCGATTTGATGCCGGATCGCCTCCAGATCGGCAACGTCCCGAAGAATCCCGTAGTCTCTCGGATCGTTCAGCCGCGACGATCGCCCCGAGCCTACCTGATCGTAAATATAAACGTCGTATCCTTCGTCAGCGAGTCTACTGAAGAAGCGGACGTCCCCCGCCATATCCGGCGTCCCGGGTCCTCCGTGCAGGAAAACAATCGGAGAAGGCCGCTTGTCCCCTTTTGCTTCGACATGAACATAGGCAATCGATGAGCCCGTGGATAAACGCCAATATCGGACTCCGTCATCGGAAGTCGGGACCGAGGCCGGATCGTTCAGAGGCTTCAAAAACAGGAAGGATGCAGCGCCTAGAACAGCAATCCCCACCGTATACGCCGACCTGGTCCACCTCACGGAACGGCGGTGTTGCCAGCGGATCAAGAGGCCATAGAGCATGAAATAGAGAAGCGCCCCGGACAACAGAAAAACCGCCGGATCAGCGCTTACCGCGCTGACCCCAACAACAGTGACGATCCCGAAGATAAGCGCAACCGCGGAAAATGCTAAATACGTCAGCAGGTTTTTCCAGTATATCCGCCTTCCAATATTGAAAGCTTTCATTCGCAACGCTCCAAGCATATAGCCGTCAGGCCGGGCGAAAAAAGTCCACTGAGGCCATCAAGTCATGTATATTTATAAACGTTACTTCGTCCCGTTTGCCATTTCCGAGCGAACCGCCTCGATCCCCTCTTTTACCCAATCCCGATTTCCCCGAGTGACGCCTTCCGCAATGTATGCGAGATGGCCTGCCAATACGAAAAATGAAACTTTCTTCAACTTGCTTGCGATATCCACTTTTTCTCTTGATTCCATGACTTGGCGGGCAAAGTCCTCACCGCAATCTTCGAGGATATAGGTGTACTCATAATCCGGGTCGGTGATCTGAAGGTCGCCGAAATCGATGATCCCCGTCAACTTGCGATCAATTGGATCGATAAGATAATGATCCGGAGAAAGGTCTGCATGGATTAATGTCGGCGAGTAATGAAAATTACTCGGATGATTAAAATGATTTTCAAAACGGGAAACAATATACTTTTGCATCGCTAGATCAAGTTGGGGAAAAACGTTTAGTTTAATTTGCTTAAACAACTCTACGAATTCACTGCGAAGATCAACTTCCGGTACGCCCAGTTTTCTGGCTATGGCCACGGGAAATGAGCTTAACTCATCGATGAACGTTGCGATCTGCCCAGCGATCGTACTTCGCTCAGCAGCGGGGAGCGACGGGACGGAATCCTCTCCCAATATCTCACCCGGCAGTCTCCGGTAACCGACGAATGGCAGGCCATTGTATTGTTTGCCCACATAGTCAAACTTAGGAATGGCGAGCGTGATGCGTTCCGCCAGCATATGCATGATCTTGATTTCCTTCTCCAAGTCCTCCGCCCCTTCCTCATTTTTGGGAAAGCGGAATACCCACTGTTCATTAATCAGGATGGCAACACTCATCATCCCTTCTCCAAGCTTCCGGGCGCTTTGAATCGGAAATTCCGGAAAATTTACACGAATCGATTTCTCCAACCTTCTCAATTGATCCTTATCCATACCATCACCCCTGGGTCCCGTCTATTGCCTCCATGCGTTCTTCTAATCTATTCAAATATCCGGAAAGCCATCTCTTCAGAAGTTCAGATCGGTTGAACACTTTGACGGATCTGGTTGTGAATATCACCGGTACATAAACCACCGTGATAACAGATGGCTGCTTCTAATTCATATTCTAAACATTTTTCCAACGACCGCACGGCCGTCTGCATATCTGGTGTCGAATGTGAGTGAGGACCTTGAATCACCCCGTTAATACTGTAGGAAGAATCCCCCATAATTAATGTTTTATATCGTTTCAGATAGAGACTGATATGACCAGGTGTGTGACCCGGCGTATGAATCACTTGAATACCGCCGCAGAATGGCAGTTCCTGTCCATCTTTAAGAGCATGATCAACCCTTCCTCTAGGGGGATTATCCTGGAGATGGGATACAAGACTCAGCTGCTCTTCCTCGGGTAATCCGGCCAATTGCCAAGCCATGCTTTCAAGATTTAGCTTAAGAAGGGGAAGTTTCCCTTCGATATAGGGTTTATCCAGTTCGTGAGCGAACACTTCCAAATCCGCTCTTGCCTGCCGAATCATTTCATCAAGGCTGCCAATATGGTCAATATCCTGATGAGTTAGAATAATGAACTTTACCCTAGAAAAAGGTACCCCCGACTCCTCGATAGCACTGATAATCTGCTTCGACATTCCGGGGGTACCGGTGTCGATTAAGACTGCGGTCTTCTCATCCCATAGCAAAACAGGATGAATTTCATCTGAACCTCCAGGTACGTCTAGAGGCAAGCTTAACATCTTATAACCGTTTGAGCGCATGATCTCACCCCTTCTTATTGGTCCAAAACTGAGCGTTTTTGCTCAAGTCGAGTAAGTTCCAGATCGCTTCGACCACCTCGTCAGGACAATCCGTGTGGATCGTGGTATGTCCGGCATTTTGGAGTATTCGATGCTCCCCGCGCGGAACTGAATTTGCTAATTTTGTATAGACCGACTTTTTAATATTATTGAAGGGATCAATAGTCTCACGCAGGAATGATTCACTCATGATCGGAGTCATGAAGGGGTCGATCCCGAGCGCTGTAACCACCATCATCGGGATATCAGGTATGTCTCCTCCTTCACGGACTTCCTTATAGAGCTCGCTGTTCAAATTCTTCCTTTCCGTAAACGTTTTCATTAATGTTCTGAGATGATATTCAATCAGCGGTTCGCGTATAGAATCTGGCCATTCTGCAAACATCTGATCGAATAAACCACGAAAGATCCGCTTGTAAGTTAATAATGTCC
Organism: Paenibacillus sp. HJGM_3; assembly: GCF_045062745.1. NCBI lineage: Bacteria > Bacillati > Bacillota > Bacilli > Caryophanales > Paenibacillaceae > Paenibacillus > Paenibacillus sp. HJGM_3. Next base: position 191,107 of record NZ_JBJGED010000010.1, on the reverse strand, counting down.
GAATGAAGGCAATGCCTTGCTGAAGTAGGTAGCGTTTCTTTATTGTATGGCCAAGAAAGTCCTCGTGAGCTGGTTCTAACAGAAGCATGCCGGCCACCTCATCTGGAAAACGTTGGGCGTACCGACGTGAGTATACTCCACCCAACGAATGGCCGACGAACAGATAGGGAGCTGGTATTCCTGCGGCTTGCAACAGACTACGCAATTCATCCGTGACCTCGTGAGCACTTCGAGGCAGCTTAACCTGATCGCTCCAACCCGTTCCCGCTCGATCATAGATCACTGATGTTGTACGCTGACTAATTTTTTTGTGGATATTTAGGTAATCAAGTCCGACCATACCAGCTGCCGGTATAAATACTACTGCCGGACTTCCAGTCCCGGAACAGTCGAGTACCAAGTTTCGTCCTTCCACGTTGTAGAACCTTCCAATTGGACATCCACCGCCAAAGGACTTATCACCATGGCGTTTGTTTGTAGAAACTTTCATCCCTGTATCGAGACCTCCTATTTTTCCTCATGCTCCGGTATCGATGTTGTCCCTTTCTCATTGAATATGACGATCATACTTGCTATTTATAAAAGACTTTCTTGAGTTCATTAAGATAACCATCAAGTTCTGCAACAATATTGTCATAATCCAATTCAGTGATTTCCGAGTTTCTAATACGCTCCAGGATTTGATTTGTAAAACCAATATTCGCCCAAAAAATAAGCTGTTTGCATCTTTCAACGTCCAGCCCTTCTCTGAATTTAGATTCATCAACAATATCAAACATTGATGCATGGCATAATGATTGTTTCTCGTTTTCTCTTTTTTCCAACTCCTTATTGATTTCATCAGACTTAGTAATGGCCGTAATTTTAATAAACTCGAAAATCCAAGGATGTTTTTGCAGTAACTCAATCTGTAGAAGATAGGATTGCTGCAGTCTTAAAAAAATATCTTTTTCGTTAAAGTTCATTAAATCGAGATATTCTTTATCAATCATCTCTGTGCAGTAATCATAAAGGAATAGAAAAAGGTCCTTTTTGTTATTTACATAGTGGAACATTAACCCCTTTGAAATCCCGGACTCTTTTGCAATGACATTGGTCGAGGCATCGTCAAATCCCTTCGTGGCAAATTCCTTTAATGCTGCATTTAAAATAGCATCCCTTCTTTTGGGTTCCAGATTCGAGATTTTAGAAAGCATGATAACCACCTATTTATATTTATATTTACCTGTTAGGTCAGTATTTATTATAAGATCATTTACCTATAAGGTCAATACTTGAATACGAATTCATTATGAAAGCCCTCCGGATCCAATTACCTGGATTCAGAGGGCTTTCATAATGTCTGAAAAATCAAGAAACGTATGGGGCTGCTATAGCTCTTGTCCCGCAGCATCGACATAGCGGAATTGCGCTTGAATGCTTCCGTTGCGGGTCCACACATCCTCGGCGGCCTTCCGGAAAGCTCCGGCTCCACTTGCTTCCTCCCACTGACGAAGCTTGTCGCGAGTCGTGGTGACCGAGATTGGAAAGCCCCCGTTTTCCAAAGATTCGATGCCGGAAATGATATCGTAACGGACTTCGCTTCCCACCACGGAGATTTGAACCGTGACCATAGCGTTCAATACCCCACTTCAACCGAGGCAATCACGATATAGGCCAGATCGTTCCGGTCGGCCTTGTCGGCCAGCACGATCCCGCTCGACGTGAGCATGCCGCCGGCTACGACGTCGAACGTGACTTGGCCGTACGGCAGCTCCGCCCGAACCGCCTCGAGATCGAGCCGGTCCGCATCGGCCGGCACAGCCAGACGCACGTTCACCTTCATTCGGTTCAGATCGCCCTCAGGCAACACGGAACGGATCCCGGGCATCGAGTTATGGTGGATCGCATTCTGCACCGCACGAACGGACGCCTTCGTCACGTTCTGCCCGTGCAGGTCGATGCCCATGCCGATTTCTATAAACATTACCTTGTCCAACTTGATCGCTCCTTCTGCCTCATTCCGGTCTGGATAGAAGCATTGTATCACGAAGCGGCCTCCGGGCACTAGCGAAGGAGCCGAGCGCGGCTGCTAGCGCGAGCACGAGTGCGGCTGCGGCCAGCCACGGATTGTACCCGGCATCGGAGGAATACTCGATGAGCACTCCGCCGGCCCCTGCACCCAGTGCCAGCCCTACATGAGTGAACGACATATTCAAGCTTAGAACGAGGTTCGCCGATTCAGGAGCCTTTTGCACGAAATACGTATTCAGTGCGGGGGCGCTCGCGAACATCGAAGTCACCCACACCATGAGCAGCAGCAATCCGACCCAGAGCGAGCCCGCGGCTAACGGCAAGAGCGCGAAAGAAACGATACCGGCCGCCAGCGACCCGGTCAACATGTTGACGGTACCCCAACGGTCTACACCATACCCGCCGAATCGCGAGCCGAGCACCCCGAACAGGCCGAACCCGACCATGACGAGACTGATCTGGGAGGCATTCATTCGAAAAACGGCTTCCAAGTACGGATTGATGAACGTGAACTGCACGGAATTGCCGGTACTCCACAATAAAGACATCAGCAGCCCGAAAACGACAACCGGATTCGTCATCACTCGGAATTGCCCGGCCGCCGAGCTGGGCGCATCGCCTTCGATCGAAGGCAGGATCCGTGCGATGCCGATCAGGATGGCCAGGGCGACAAGAGCAAGCAGCAGGAAGATGACGTGCCAATCATAGCGGTTCGCGATGGAGATTCCGATCGGCACCCCGAGCACGAACGCCAGGCTGAAGCCTAGCGCCAGCAGACTCATCGCGCGTCCGATCGATTCGGCGGGCACGAGCTTGGTGACCGCGCTCATCGCAGCGACGAGGAAGACGCCGCCGCTCAGGCCGAGCAGGACCCGCGAGACCATCAACACGGAGATATTCGGGCTGAGAAAGGAAATCAAACTTCCCGCAATAAAGAAAGCGAGCGCCGCAATCAGCACCCTTTTCCGATCCATCCGGGAAGTCAGTGCGGTCAAAATCGGCGTCCCGATGGCGAACGCGAGCGAGTACGCGGTAATCAGCTGTCCGGCAAGCGCGACCGAAATATTCAGATCCGCCGCGACGGTATTCAGGATGCCGGCTACCACCAGTTCGGCTACGGCGGTTAAGAAGCCCCCTAGGGCAAGCATATAGATTTGAAATGGTTTGTACATGGTGCATCTCCCTTTCCAACGTCAACTCGCTCCGGAGAGCGTAGCCCGCATGGCTAGCACATGCGTCGGCCGTTGATTGACATTATAAGGGGGTTGCTTACATAATGTAAGGAGGCAATGTAAATGGACATAGTCACGATATTTGGATCAACTAATTATTAGTAAGTAATAGCAGGAGGGATTACGATGGAGAACGAGAACTTGCAGGAAGGGAATGCTGAAGCGAAGGTCGTAGTGAAGGCCGAAGGAAAGGCGTCGAACGATCATCATATTTGCCATGTCCTTACGATTCTGGGCGCGAAATGGGCGTTCCTGGTCATCGCTGAGCTGCAGGAAGGGCCGAAGCGGTTCAAGCAGCTGCAGCGCGACGCCGCCTTGATCAAGACGCAATCGCTGACCGACACGCTCCGGCATCTGGAGAAGAACGGCATCGTCAATCGCCGGGTTATTCCGACCGTGCCGGTCTCGGTGGAATATTCGCTAACGGAGAAGGGGCAAGACTTCAAGGCTGCCCTGATGGAGATGACCAAGTGGGCAGCCCGGTGGAACGACTTCCCGGAGCCTGAGGCGGCCTCCTTATAAAATGGGGTAGTCGATGACGACGACATTGTCCAGCAGCCCTTCCAGCAAGCTTACGAAATGCTGATGAACCGGATGCGGCCCGTAGGTGCGAAGCGATTCCCGGTCTTCGAACGTAACGCGCAGTCCTAACGTGTACCCGTGGATATTGTCCGTTTCTTCGGTTACGTTCACACCGGCCGTCACTTCCACGATTCCGGGAATACGGCCCTTGAACGACCTCAGCGTGTCCAGCAGCTCCTGCTCCTTCACAGCCGGCAGCGGGTCTTTGAACTTGAACGAGACTAGATGCTCGTATCTAGGCATAGGTGCACACTCCTATTATTTGGTTTGAGCGCCGCAAGGTTCATATACGTGCCATGAGGCTGCACACATAATCGTCTAGCCGCGCCCGCAGGAGCGAATCGGTCAAGCCGGTCACGCCGAACGGAGCCCAGCCCGGATACACCTGCGGCTCGCCGTACAGGATATTGACCAAGGCGTCGATATCCCAATAAGGGTCGTATTGGAACGACGGTCCCGCAAAGTGCTCGTAAGCTCGCAAGTAGGCGTCGGCCGTCTCGACGCCGAACAGCTCGACCAGGTTGACGCGGCAGTGGCCGACGTCGACTCCGGCCGGACCGATACATGCGCTGGGCCAATCGACGACGCCGCTGACACGGCCGTCTGTCCACAGCACATTGCCCGGGTGGTAATCCCGGTGCAGGAACCGCTCCGGAGGCTGGGGCCTCGTCCCGGCGGCATACCGCATTGCGGCGTCCCATACGTCCGGGCAGCGCGACCATGTTTGCCGGCCGATCGTGGCCGGATCTTGGTATGTATAGTAAGTCCACGGGAAGCCGTCCGTGGGCGTGCGGTGGATTCGGGCCGACATCTCCGCCAGACCGTGCACCCACGCCTCCATGTCCGCCGGCAGCAGCCATACGGAGCCGGGCTGCCGGGACATGAGCAGCGCCGGCATGCCGCACTCTGCTCCGGTCGGATCGAACGCGAGCAGCTGAGGTGCGGGCAACCCCGCTCGGTTCGCCCAGCGGAGGCTGTCGGCTTCATGATGAGGGACGTCAGGCTCCTCTTCCAGCCACTTCGCATTGTCGTATTGGCGGACCACCACTTCTTGCACGGTCCCGTTCAGCCGGAGCTTCACCGCATGGAGCGTCGACGAGGTACTGCCCTGCAGCCGCTCGGCGGAGTGGATCGCCGCATCCGGGCTCACGGACTGGCGAATCCAATTGTGAACCCGCTCCGGAAGCTCCGGCACTCGCTCCTCCTTCATCGCCCCCGTCATGCCGACTCCTCTCGACCGCCCGCCCAGCTCAGCAGCAAAGGCCGGTCTTCCTCGAAGCTGAGCGGCAGCTGCCGAAGCTCTTCCTGCGACTTCCACGCAATCTCGTAGATCAACCCGTCCGGATCTTGAATCGTCGGTCTCCCGCCCGTGATCTCGACGAGATAATACGTGACGCTGAACTCCGTATCGATACTGGCATAGCTCCCCCGCTTCTCATGCACCGGCCGCACAACCCGCACCTCGTAGCCCGTCTCCTCCAGCACTTCCCGCACGCAGCACATCTCCAGCGTCTCCCCGGGCTCCATCCCGCCGGACGGGACGGACCACCGCTTCTCCTCCTCCGGCTTGCCCTGCAGCACCATCAATAGAAGCCCGTCCTTGACACAAACGCCTGCCGCACCCTGCCATTTTGCCAATATGCTCCACTCCTCTATCGCTTCGATTCTCTCTCATTTTCCAGTTTAGTACAAAAGCAAGGAAAAAGCACCCGCTTCAGCGCGGATGCCCGGTTGTCCTCCTCTATGCTTTAAGCATGCTGCACGATGCGATAATCCGGCCTTGCCCGTTCGAAATACGGATTTTCCCCGCACACCATGAGCCCCATGCCCCAGTCAAAATGCACTTGCTCCGTCGGGAAGTCGTCCGCGCTGCGATACTGGAACAGCACATTGCGCCGAGTCCGTTCGCTGCGGTTCGCCGGTGAGCCATGAACGGTCAAATAGTTGAAGAACAGCACATCTCCCGCTTCGGCCGGACAAGCAATCCCTGAGGAAACCGGATATTGCTTCGCATCCAGATAATGCTTGCCGACATGCGGCATCGCCCCTTGCCGGTGCGACCCTGGGATGACGTGAAGACAGCCGTTGTCGACATCGGCATCGTCCAGATGGACGCTGGCCGCCAGCATCGTGTGCTTCTCGTGAGGGAAATACGGGTAATCCTGGTGCATCGGGAAGGCGGCTCCGTTTTCCGGCGGCTTGACCAGCATTTTGGAATGATGGAGCTGCACGTTCGGGCCGATCAATTGAGCCAACACGGAGGTCATGTTGGCATGCACGATGGCGCGCAAGAAAGACGCATCGTGGTAATGTACGTCGTGGAAGCCCTTCAGCACGAGCTTCTTCAGCTGCTCCGGAGGCAAATAATCGCCCTGCCAGGCGTGATTGTGGTCCTTGTTGGCGGCCGCCGCGCGAAGGATGATCCGCTCGACAGCTTCGCGCATCTCTTTGACCTCTTCGGAGTTGAAAACCCCCTTCACTAACAAATACCCTTGCTCCTTGTAGAAATCTGCATCTTGTGCTCTAATCATGTTAAGACCTCCCCTGCGAAGGAATGGATTGAATAGCTTCATTATGCGGTTAATCGGCTTGTCCGTCTTTGGCGGATCGTGCCATACTTTTGTCTTTTCGCGCCATATCGCCAAGAAAGGAGTGTTCCCGCGTATGTACCGCTGGAAAGAAAGTGAGCGTCGGCTGGGCCAGTTCGCCCTGCTGCCCCGGACTCCCGGCGCCTCATTCATCGTGCACTACTGGGGGGTGCAAGAGAACCACCGTTCTAACGCCCCGCATAAACATTCCTTCTTCGAGGCTTGCTACGTCCTGGAGGGCGAAGGGACGTACTCGGAAGGCGAGGCCCGATATGCGATCCGTACGGGTACGATGTTTATTTCCCGGCCGGGTATCGTACACCAGATCGTCAATGAGCCCGGCACACAGCTGCTCTACGTCGCATACGATCTGGACGAGGCGTTGAGCGGCGAAGGGGCCCGGGCCGCGATGCAGGCTCTGGCGGAATCGGGCGCCGTCTGCGTACCGGCGGCGGATCGGACGCCGGCCGCGCAGCTGTGGCGCTCGCTCATGCTGCCGGACGACGGCCCGGCGTTGTCCGAGTCCGCGCTGCCGGAGCTGGCCGGCGCGCTGCTCTTCGCCTTCGCCGGGCAGTTCGGCGAAGGCGCACCGGTTGCGGAGACGGGCACGGCGGCGCGTCGCCCGTCCGCCTACGCGCAGCTGCTGAAGCAAGCGAAGCTGTATGTGGCGGACAACGTCGACGACGACGAGCTGTCGCTCGCCAAGGTGGCCGCTTACCTGAACGTCTCGCCGCGGCACTTGTCTCGGCTGTTCGCCTCCGGCATCCGCGAGTCGTTCACCGGCTATGTCCGCGGGCAGCGGATCCGCCAGGCGGTCGAGCTGCTGACGCGCACCGACATGTCAATCAAGGCCATCGCCGAGGCGACCGGCTTCGGCTCCGTGCACTACTTTACCCGGACGTTCCGGGAGCTGATGAACGATTCCCCCGCACATTATCGGGACCGGTGCCGGAACGTATCGCTTCATTCAATAAAATGATTGAAACAATCATGATAATGATTTATTATTTCATTATTGGTTCTTTTCTCGAGGAGGTTATCTGGCATGAGCTTGACCTATAGTGAAATCAAACAGCAATATACGGCGCTTCGGCAAACCTACGACTACTTGCTGGAGCGGAAGGCATCGTTCCTCGCCTTCGTCCGCTCGCACTCGCTTAAGAGCATCACCGTAATCGGCTGCGGCTCCGGCTATTGCCTGAGCCGTTCCGCCGCATTCTCGCTCGGCCTCCGGTCCGGTGTCCCGGCCGTCTCGCTTGCCGGCGGCGACCTGATGCTGAACGGTGCACGCTATGCATCGCTGCTACAGGATACCCTGCTCGTCGCCCCGTCCCGTTCCGGCAGCACGAGCGAGATTGTCGAAGCCGTTAAGCGCGTTCAGGCGCAGCGCCGGGTACCGGTGCTGTCCATCGCCTGCGTCCCGGAATCGCCGCTGTCGAAGGTGGCGGACTACTCCCTGGAGCTGCCTTGGGCGTTCGACTCCAGCGTCTGCCAGACGCGCACCGTGTCGAACCTGTATGCCGCGAACTTGATCTTGTCGGCCTTCCTGAACGGCGACGACGCCCTGCTCGCCGATATCGATGCCGCGATCGCCCAAGGGGAAGCTTACATGGCGCGCGTGGAGAGCGACATCCGCCGTGTCTCGAGCTTCGCCTGGACCCAAGTCGTCGTGCTGGCGGACGGCGAGCTCCACGGCCTCGCTACGGAAGGCGCGATCGCCGTCACGGAGATCGCGAACGCTCAGGCTCACGCCCATCACTTGCTCGATGTACGTCACGGCCCAATGGTGACGATCAAGTCCGACACGCTCGTAGTGGCGGCCCTGACCAACACGGATGCGGACTATCAGCGCAAGCTGATGCAGGACATCAAGAAGCGCGGAGCGACGATCATCGCCTACACCGACCAGGACGAGAGCGGCTATGCGCAAGAAGTCGATCTGCTCGTGACGAGCGGCCGCAAGCTCGATACGGCGGTGCACGGCATTCCGTTTATATTCATCCCTCAGATCGTCGCCCTCGGGTGCGCGGAGCGGCTCGGCATCAACCCCGATTCGCCGGACGGCCTCGACGCTTGGGTTAAGCTGTAAGTAAAAGGACAGAAAAGGGCTGCATGTAGATTTTCGTCTACTTGCAGCCCCTTTTTAGTATGAAGACCCTCGGCTTCCCGCTCCAACTATTCCTCGATTTGCAGCTCCGGCATACCCGCGACCAGGTTCGACCGGAACGACTCCCAGACGGGCATGACCCGTTCCGCATCCGCTTTGCTTAGCTGAGAGAACGGTACGATTTGATAATGCCGGTAGTTCACGTACTTGTTATAAGTCGGCATAAAAGTCGGGCTAGTCATCTCAATCGTAACCGTCCCGCCCTTAATCGTCTTCACCACCTCGATCTGACCGATCCCCCCGATCAGCTCCGGCATCATATCCTGCGCCGACAAGAAGTTGCCAAGCGAGTACATGACGAACGTCCGCTTCCCGTCGGGCCGGGTCAGCCATGCGAACGGCTGGAGCACATGCGGGTGACTGCCGATGACGATATCGGCCCCCCACGCAGCCAGCTTCTCGGCCAGCGTGCGCTGGGTGTCGTTCGGGTTCGCCTGATCCTCGATCCCCCAATGCATAGAGACGACGACGACGTCCCCCAATTCGCGTGCGCGCTCGATGTCGGCCTGAATCCGCGGCTCATCGATGAGATTCACGAGATAGGGCTTATCCGCCGGTACCGGGATCCCGTTCGTTCCATACGTGTACGACAGGAAAGCGAACGAGATGTCGTGCGTCTTCAGCACCCGGATCCGATCGCGATCCTCCTTCGACGCGAACGCGCCGGTGTACGGCATGCCGAGCTGATTCCAGTAAGCGATCGCGCTCACAATGCCCTTCTCGCGCATATCCATCGCATGGTTGTTCGCCATCGTGACGAGATCGATCCCAGAATCGAGCAGGGCGTCGCCGATCTCGTGCGGGCTGTTGAATAGCGGATACGAGGAGAGGCCGAGCTCCGTCCCGCCGGTGATGCTTTCCTGATTGGCCACGACCAGGTCGGACTGCCTGAGTCGATCCCGGACGAGTGCGAACATCGGCTTGAAGTCGTAGCCGCCCTGCTCGGTCATGGCGTCCTGATACACCGTGTTGTGCAGCAGCACGTCCCCGATCGCAGCGAGTGTCGCCCTTGTGACGACGGGAGTCGGTGTTGGAGCAGGTGTCGGTGTCGGCGTAGGATGCGGTGTATCTGTAGGCGTCACGGTCGGCCCGCTCCCTGCTGACGGTAAGGGAGACGGCTGACCTGCAGGTCCTGCTGCAGGATTCCACTGACACCCCGTCAGCGCGAGCATCGCCACCATGAAGAGGAGAAGACGCCTCACGCATATGTTTCGAGTCATAAATCCAAACCTCGCAATCGATGCCATATCTGTCATTAGTTCTTTCTATTACTATGCCCGCTCAGCACTATTCGCGATGCTGTCCCGTGTTCCTGCTTTTTTCGACGAACTTTTTCATCCAACTCCCCCTGGTCTTGCAAAAGAACCCGCATCCTAGTATACTGATCCCAATTCGTTTGAAGGAGTCGAGCCGTCATGAGTGCCTTTACCGTCACGTTCGTACAACTTCATCATCACAAGAAGCGTTAGCACTTCCTGAACTCTTTTCAGGGCGGGCTAGCGCATTTCGCGTTCGGCCTCCCTGCGGCATAGGAAACGCGCAGGACTTAGGAGGTCCGGCGCGTTTCTTTTTTATTCTATGTCGAGTCGAAAGGATGAGGGATCATGTCAACCATAAGCAAGCTGCAAAATGTGAAAGGCACATTCGATTACTTCGGACAGGAGCAGGCGCTACGGCGCCGGGTGCAAAAGGAGCTGGAGACGCTCTTCGAGCTGTACGACTTCGACTCGATGGAGACGCCGATGCTGAACGAGCTTGAGCTGCTTGCGTCGAAGTACGCCGGAGGGGAAGAAATTCTAAAGGAAATGTATCAGCTGAGCGATCAGGGACAGCGCCGGCTGGGGCTGCGCTACGACTTGACCGTTCCGTTCGCGAAGGTAATGGCGCTCTACCCGGGACTGGAGCTGCCGTTCAAGCGCTATGAGATCGGCAAAGTGTTCCGCGACGGCCCCGTCAAGCGCGGACGGCTCCGGGAGTTCCTCCAATGCGACGCGGATGTCGTCGGCATCGCCGGCCCGGAGGCGGAAGCGGAGCTGATGCAGCTCGCGGTCGACGCTTTTCGGAAGCTGAATATTCCGATCGTGATCCGCTGGAACAACCGCCGGTTTATCGGCGAATTGCTGGGCCGGCTCGGCGTCCGGCAGGAAGCGGACATCGTGTCGGTGCTGCTGACGCTCGACAAGCTGGCCAAGATCGGCCTGGCCGGTGTCCGCGACGAGCTGCGTGAGAAAGGGCTCCAGGCGGACACCCTCGAGCGGCTGGAGCAGCTCGTTCTGCTGCAAGCGCCGTCTCTGGAGGAGCTCGCCGAACGCTACGGGCTGCAGGACAGTCCCGGAACCGCTGAAGCCAGAGCTCTGCAGGAGCTGCTGAACGCCGCTTCCCTTGCCGACGTCTGCCGGTTCGATCCGTTCCTCTCCCGGGGCCTCACGTTCTATACGGGCACGGTCTACGAGATTTTCGACGCAACCGGCGCCTTCGCGTCCAGCCTGGGCAGCGGCGGACGGTATGATGCCATCATCGGCCAGCTGATCGGCCGCGAGGACCTTCCGTTCCCCGCCGTAGGATTGTCCTTCGGCATGGAGTCGATCATGGCTCTGTTGAAAGAACGCCAGATGCCCGAGCCCGCGGTGCCCATCTTGATCGTTCCCATCGGAGACACGTTGCCGAAGGTCTTAGCAGCGGCCGCAGCGCTCCGGCGAAGCGGCTTGCGGGTCCGACTCGAGACACGGGGCCGCAAGCTGCGCAAGCTGCTGCCTTCGGCCGCGGCGCAAGGCATCCGTTATGTGATGCTGATCGGGGAGACGGAGACGGAGAGCAACCAAGTGCGGCTCAAGGATATGCGGCAAGCGACCGAAGACGTCCTCACATTGGAGAAGGCGGTCGAGAAGTTGACGGCGATGCGGTCAGACTGATTGCGTTGGTTGTTGAAAAGAGGACTTCCTTTCCTGACGTGGAATTCATTTAGGAAACAGGAATCCGCGAATTGGAAAGGTGGGGAACCGGATGAGCCGTATACGGGTAATGACCTATAATGTGCATGCCGGGGTGGGCTTGGACGACAAGTATGAGCTGGAGCGAATCGAGGAGGTCATACGCGATGCAGGGCCGGATGTCTTGGGCTTGCAGGAAGTGGACGTCCACTGGGGACCGCGCAGCAGCCATGAGAACATGATCGGCCGGCTCGCCGAGGCGCTTGGGATGCACGCCTTCTACGCGCCGATCTATGAGCTCCCCCCGGTGAAGACGGCTGCCCCTCCGCGACAATTCGGCGTTGCCTTGCTAAGCCGGCATCCGATCGTACAAGCCGACAATATGCCGATGACCCGCTTGTCTTCGCAGGACGCTTCGCCAACTCCAGCTCCGATGCCGGGCTTGGCCCGGGTTACGGTCGGAATCGCCGATACGCCGGTCACCGTCTACGTGGCGCACTTGGATTATCAGCTCGACCCCGCGGTACGAAGGACGCAAGTAGCGGAGCTGTTGAACGATTTCGAGTCCCGCGCGGACTCACCGACACTGCTCTTGGGCGACTTCAACGCCCGGCCCGATGCGCCTGAGCTCGCTCCCTTGTTCGCCGCGTTGGCGGATACGTGGCCGGTCCGAGGCGCCGAGCCCGGATTTACGTACCCGTCCGATTTCCCCGACCGCAAAATCGATTACATTCTGGCAAGCTCCCGCTTTCGCGTGCTAACCTCGACCACGATTCGGTCGTTCGCTTCGGATCACATGCCGCTCGTCGCCGAGTTGGAGCTCGTGTAGCGGCAATTAAACCATGATCACTCAGCCCCGGGCACCATGCATAAAGTTCATAATGGCTTCGAACCGGATGCGATCCGAGCAATCGTCGCAGACGATCGGAGCCTGTTTGTTTTCCTTCAACGCTTGGAACGACTCGCTCCCTGCATAGATGCGGTACGGCTGCTTGCAGCATTTGAAGACGGCATCATAGTAAAAAAAGTCGGCCACCTCCTAACCCCGCTGCACATGAAAAAGCGCACAAGCGCCTATTCCGGCAACTCGCGCGCTCCATCCGGTTTCCCGCCGAATCTGTTACTCTCTCTACTGCAATCCAAACAAGCGACCGGACGCGAGCAGCCACACACAAATCACGTTCACCGCGAACAACAGCGGAATGCCGACGGTGAACGAGGCGTGCAGCGTCTTGTGCCGCCAGACGCGCATGCCGAGCCATACCCCGGCCGCGCCTCCGATCAGCGCGAGCAGGAAGATGCGCTTCTCCGGAATACGGCGGTCTTTGCGTTTGGCATACTGCTTGTCCACGCCCATGACGCAGAAGGTAGCGAAGTTCATAAGAAGCATATAAGCGATCAAAAATTTCATAAGCTAAGCGCACTCCTCGGATGACTAGACCAAGCCATAAGGTTCTAGTCCATCCTCGCATAACGCTATCGGTCCGTCAACCCTTACTCGCGTGAGCTATCTCGGGCTCATAATCGCGAACTTCTCGCGCGAAATATGGCCGACGAGCGGCTCTCCGCGCAGCAGACGCAACAGATCGTCGATGACGTGCTCCCCAAGCCGGCAGCGCCAATAGCTGGACAGCGCGCCGATGTGCGGGGCGCAGATCGCATTCGGCAGCTGCAGGAGCGGGTGATCCATCGGCAGCGGCTCCGTGTCGTACACGTCTAGCGCGGCGAACAGCCGGCCCGTCCGCAGCTCCTCGACGAGCGCCGCCTCCTGCACGATCGGCCCGCGCGCGGTGTTGACGAGCAGCGCCCCGTCCCGCATGAGCCGCAGCTGCTCGCGGCCGATCATGCCGCGGGTCTGCTCGGTCAGCGTGTTGTGCAGCGACACGATGGCGCTGCGGCGGAGCAGGTCGTCGAGCCCGCACAGCTCGACCCCAAGCTCGGCGGCTTCGGCCTCGGGACAGTTGCGCGAGTACAGCAGCACGTGTACGTCGAACGGACGCAGCAGGCGGATCAGCTCCCGCGAGATCTCCCCGTAGCCGATCAGCCCCACCGTCTGGCCGTACAGGCCGAGCACCGACGACGTCGTGCTGTCGCGCCAAATTCCGTTCCGCAGCTCCTGGGTGTAGCCGCCCAAGTTCCAGGCGCCGGCCAGCATAAGCGTCAGCACGAGTTCCGCCGTTGACCGTCCCAGCGCATGGTTCGCATTGGCGACGACGATCTCCGGCTCCCGCTCGAAGACGGCCGGGTCGACGATCGGGACGATCGTGCCGGCCGCATGGCCGATGTAACGCAGCCGGTCCGCACGGGCGATCACCGCCGGCGTGAATTTGGGCGATCCCCACGTAGTCAGGCAGGCGTCGTAACCCGGGATCCATTCCGCCAGATCCGCCTCCGTGAACGGCTGGCCTTCCGGCACCCAGTCGACGGCCGACACGGCCTCCAGCTTCCGAATCGCCTCCGCCCGGAAGAGCCTCGTCTTGAAATCCGGGTTCGAAACCGCAATCAGCGTTCTCACCGGATCCCCTCCTCTTGCCGCAGGATGTCCTTGATGTAGGTTATAAACGCCGGCAAAGACACCTCAGGCTCCTCCAATTCAGGATGCCACTTTTTCTCATACTCAAGCGACAACCAGCCCGGAAAGCCGTTCTCCTTCAACAGACGAACGATGGCAGGGATCGGCACCAGGCCGTCTCCGATCAAGCAAAGCTTAAAGCCGCCGTCCGGTTCGATCCGATAGTCTTTGATATGCACATGATGAATATAAGGCGCCAGCTCGCGGAACGTCACTTCCGGCGATTCGCCCTTTTCCATCGGATTGACGATATCCCACAAGAGGCCTACGGCCGAGCTATGCGTCTCAGCCAAAACCGCCTCGATCAGCGGGTAAGTCACGAAGTCGCCGTGCAGCTCCAAAAGCACCTTGACGCCTCGGCTCTCCGCATAGCGGCCCAGCTCGGTCAAGCCGGCGGCCACACTCGCCACGGTTTGCCCCTGCCCGATCTCAGGCGGTATTTTGTCCCCGAATACGCGGATGTACGGCGTCCCCAGCTTGACCGCGAGGTCGATCGTGTCCTTGCCTTCCCGGATTGCCCCCTCATAACGTTCCGGCACATGGAAGAGGCATGACGTATCGAGGCAGACGATATGCAGGTTGCGGCGGGCTAGATCGGCGATCGTAGCGTCCAGCCGGTCCGGCTGGAACGGCTCCGCCTTCGGCAAATACATCTCCCCTTGAATACCCCTCAGCTCAATTCCGTCGTACCCCAACCGGTTCGCCTCGTCCAAGATGCGGGTCCAGCTCCAGTCCGGGCAAGCCAGCGTTTGAAAAGCAATGCGAAAGCTCATGCGTTCATCCTCCTCGGCCTTTTTCCGTTCTTCATGGTCAAGGGTACCAGCTCCGGAGGAAGAAATCGATCCACTATATTTGAAAAAACATAACGTTTCTTTGGAATCTGCCTATAGAAGGCGCAGGTGTTACTCAGACGGACTTGGGGAGGACCCGTTTTTGCTTTTGCGGTATTCCGCGGGCGTGACGCCGGCCGTTCTTTTGAACATGCGGTGAAAATGAGTGACGTTGTTATACCCGATGCTCCGGGCGATATCCTCGACGCTCCGGTCGGTCTCCTTCAGCAGCTTCATCGCCTCGCCGAGCCGCAGCTCGTTCAAGTACGTTACGAACGTCTTGCCCTTCAGCTGCTTGAACATCGTGCTGAAGTAAGCGGTCGACATCGTCGCTTTGGCTGCCGCTTCCGTCAAAGTAATCTCCTCGTGGTAACGGTTCTGGATGAACGCCACCGCCTCCTCGAAGTACGCCCGGTTCGCTTGCAGCCCCGCCGGTCCGCGCTTCTCTTCCATGAAGGCCAAGTACTCGCGCCCCGCCATGACGAGCAGCTTTTGGATGAGCGACTTGACGACTAGCGGATACCCGACCTGTTTGCGCTCCAGCTCCCCCCGGATCTCGGCGACCATCGCTTCCATCTGCTGCTGTCCCTCGTAGGACAAGTTCAGCTGCGGCAAGAGCCGGTCGTTAAGCTCGACGAACGGCTGGATGAAGGCGAAATGCACGAAGCTCTCGATGTCCTCGAAGCTGCGCAGGCTGTCGTCCAGCAGGACGGGCATGAAATCGAGCTGCGCGAGCAGCACGTCCTTGCCTGGAATGACGTCAAGCGCATGCTCGTAGAACGGCGGGATCGAGAACAGATCGCCCTTGACGAGCACCGCCTCCCGTCCGTTCACCCGGTGAATGCAGCTGCCTTTCATGACATAGCAGATTTGGAAAAATTGATGGTTGTGCTTGAAATTCCGCGCAATCCCCCGGGTCGTCTTCAACTCCACCTTGAACGGGAACGCGGGGTCCTTAAATTCCTGCTCGGTATACAGCATCGCACGTTCTCCCTTGTTGTTCGGACGCAACATTCACTCTCTCAATCATACCTCAAAAAAGCCGGACATGCATCGGAGCGAAGGGCTCTGGGAACTATAACTCCAAGTTAGGACATTCAGGCAAAAAAGCGAATCCAATTCTTGTTCAGGAGGTCCACCATGCACGTGATGAAATCCAAATGGATCGGGATCACCGTATCCATTCTACTCGCTTCGGCGACATTCGCAGGCTGTGCCAATAAACCGACGCCGGGAGCAGGCAATCAGGCCGGAGGCGCCAAACCGTTCCAAGGCAAAACGATCTCGCTCGTCACCGCCAACCACCCGTGGGGGGAAGCGATCAAGCCGCTGCTGCCGGAGTTCGAAGCGGCGACCGGGGCGTCGGTCAAGGTAGAGAGCTTCTTCGAGGACCAATTGACCCAAAAGCTGACCGTACAGTTCACATCGGGCTCTGCTACGCCGGACGTCTTTATGTACCGCCCGCTTCAAGAGGGCAAGCTGTTCTTCAAGAACGGCTGGGTGGCCCCGCTCGACGATTATGTGAATAAGGATGCGAGCTATGATTTCGCCGATTTCTCCAAGTCGGCTGTCGGGTCCACGACCGTGGACGGCAAGCTGGCCGGCATCCCGATTATTACCGAGCAGGAGATTTTGTACTACCGTAAAGATTTGCTGCAGCAGGCCAACATCGCCGTGCCCAAAACGCTCGACGAGCTCGTCGCCGCGGTCAAAAAGCTGCACGATCCGAAAAAAGAGCTGTATGGCTTCGTCGCCCGCGGCCAACGCTCGCCTCTCGTGACGCAGGTATCGTCGTTCCTGTATTCGGAAGGCGCCGACTTCACCTCCGGGGACAAGGCGACGATCAATACGCCGGAAGCGGTC
Organism: Paenibacillus sp. HJGM_3; assembly: GCF_045062745.1. Taxonomy (NCBI): domain Bacteria; kingdom Bacillati; phylum Bacillota; class Bacilli; order Caryophanales; family Paenibacillaceae; genus Paenibacillus; species Paenibacillus sp. HJGM_3. The sequence continues at coordinate 174,330 of NZ_JBJGED010000010.1, read as the reverse complement.
AAGGCGTTCACCACATATGGCACACTGCTGCGCGACTACGGCCCACCCGGGGTGCTGAACATGTCGTGGCCGCAGGCGATCGGCATTTTTGCCCAAGGGAAAGTAGCGTTCTACACCGACGCGAACTCGATCTATGCGAACGCCACCGACCCCACCAAGTCGACGGTCGCGGACAAAGTAGGCTTCGCCGTATTCCCTGCGGGCAAGGCGGGGTCCAAGCCTTACAACATCACGTCCTGGGGCCTCTCTATGAATGCCAAGTCCGCTAACAAGGATGCCGTGTGGGAGTTCATCAAGTGGGCCACCAGCAAGGATATCGTCTTGAAGACTCAGGCCAAGGGCAACCCGGGCGCACGCGCTTCCGTGTGGGACAAGCCGGAGGGAAAGCAAGGCTTCCCGGCCGAGCTCGTGCCGGTTATCGTCGAAAGCTCCAAGGGCGGGGTCGACCACGACCGTCCGACCGTCATCAGCGTAGGCGAAGCCCGCGACGCGGTAGGGGAGATTGTGCAAAAGGTCATGTCCGGCGAGACGAACATCCAGGCTACGGCAGATAAGGCGAATGCCGCGCTGCAAGCGATTATGGACAAGGATAAAGGCAAGTAATCTTGCGTTTCGTTCCGCCCTAAGATCCTGATTATCCGGGTTGTCCGGCACATCCGGCACGTCCGGCGTGCGGTCCGGCTCTTGGGGCGGTCCTACTCTACTAGGAGGCAGGTGAGGCTTCTTGCAATTCAGTTGGTTTGACCGGAACCTGAAGTGGATCTATACGCTTCCTGCGGTCTTGTTCGTGCTCCTCATGATGGTGTTCCCGATCATTTATACCGTCCGCATCAGCTTCTTCGAATGGAGCATGTCGGCCACGACTCCGCCGGCTTGGGTGGGGCTCGCCAACTACAAAGCTTTGTTCCAGGACAGCCGGTTTTGGCATGCGACGGGGTCGACCTTTTACTTCACGTTCGTCGCACTGATCGTGGAAGTCGTGCTCGGCATCGCCATCGCCGTGCTGCTCTCCCGGGAATTTCGCGGCAAAAACCTCACGAAGACCGTCTTCCTCCTCCCCATGGTAGCGACGCCGGTCGCGATGGGGCTCGTGTGGATGCTGATCTACGAGCCGACGATCGGGGTGGCGAATCAGTTTCTGAAATCGCTTGGCTTCAAGCCTCTTCTCTGGCTCGCCTCCGAAAGTCAGGTGCTGCCCTCGCTCATCATCGTCGACGTGTGGGAGTGGACGCCTATGATCGCGTTGATCGTCATGGCCGGCATGGCTACATTGCCGAACGATCCGTATGAAGCCGCGGATGTCGACGGAGCTACGCCTTGGCGCAAGTTCGCTTCGATCACGCTCCCGCTCCTGCGTCCGACCATTCTCGTGGCGGCTATGCTTCGGCTCATCGACGTGCTGAAGACGTTCGACATCATCTACGCGACGACACAAGGCGGACCGAACTTCGCTTCGGAGACGCTAAATTTGTACGGGTACGTGCTCGGCTTCCAATATTTCAAGCTGGGGATGGCTTCGTCGCTGCTCGTGTTGTTCTTCTTACTCGTCATGGCGCTGACCCTGTTCATGATCTGGATGCGCAAACGACTGGAGGTGGGCTGACGTGGAAGGCATGAAAAGCATGAAAGCTCGGCAGCGCCGGAACACGGTAGTGCTGGCTGTAATCACCTTAATCGTGCTGCTTATTTTTGCGTTTCCGTTCCTTTGGATGCTGCTCGCCTCCTTCAAGACCCAGGCGCAGATCATGTCCACGGGACAGTTTTTCAATTTCATGCCGAATCTGGATAATTACACGAGCGTCTTCCGGGAATACGACTTCCTGAAATATATCTGGAACAGCTTCGTCGTGGCGTTCGGCTCGACGTTCTTCTCGCTCTTGCTCGGGCTGCCGGCCGCTTACGCGATCGCCCGGCATCATCTGCACAAGCTCGGCCTCGTCATTCTGGTGGCGCGGATCATTCCGGGGATTACGTTCCTCATTCCCTGGTTCATCCTGTTCTCGAAGGTCAATCTGGTCGATACGTACACGGCGCTCATCCTGAGCCATATGCTCGTCGGGCTGCCGTTTATCATCTGGATCATGATCTCGTTCTTCGAGGCGCTTCCGACCGAGATCGAGGAAGCCGGGCTGATCGACGGCTGTACGCACCATCAGGTGTTTCTGCGCATCATCCTCCCGATCTCGGGACCCGGGGTCATTACTTCGTCGCTGCTGTCGTTTATTTTCTCCTGGAACAACTTCATGTTCTCGATTATCCTCGCCGGAGAGAAGACGAAGACGCTTCCGATCGCGGTGTTCAACTTCATGTCGTACTCCGAGATCAATTGGGGTGCGCTTATGGCCGCGGCCTGCATTATTACGCTGCCCGTGCTTATCATCGCCCTGCTCGCCCAACGGTACGTCATAAGCGGATTGGCGGCGGGTGCGGTCAAAGGCTAATGGGATAGGCGCAGGGACGATTGGGGGATTTTTCCTCCCGGACAGGGTTGAATGCGTAAAAACTGTGCTATCATGGAAGAAGCCTTGTCCATTCGAAGGGAGAGTTGAGTCGTGAAAATCACGAAGCTCGAGCTGTTCAAAGTTCCGCCTCGCTGGCTGTTCCTGAAGGTCGAGACCGACGAAGGCCTCGTCGGCTGGGGGGAACCGGTCATCGAGGGCAAAGCCGACACCGTCCGTGCGGCGGTGGAGGAGATGAGCCCCTACATTCTTGGCGCCGATCCGATGCGCATCGAGGATCTGTTCCAGGTGCTGTACCGCGGCGGCTTCTACCGCGGGGGGCCGATCTTGTCCAGCGCCATCTCGGGGATCGAGCAGGCGCTGTGGGACATCAAGGGCAAGTTTTACGGCGCGCCCGTATACGATCTGCTCGGCGGCGCGTGCCGCGACCGGACGCGCGTGTATTGCTGGATCGGCGGGGACCGGCCGAGCGATGTGGGGGAAGCGGCGCGCCGGCAAGTCGCCGCCGGGTTCACCGCGGTCAAGATGAACGCGACCGAGGAATTGCACTACATCGACTCGCATAGCAAGGTCGATGCGGCCATCGCCCGCATCGCCGCCGTGCGCGAAGCGGTCGGCGCCGATGTGGGCATCGGGATTGACTTCCATGGCCGCGTACATAAGTCGATGGCGAAGATTCTGGCGAAGGAGCTCGAGCCGTACCGCCCGATGTTCATCGAGGAGCCCGTGCTCCCCGAGAACAACGAGGCGCTGCGCGAGATCGCCCGCCACACGTCATGCCCTATAGCGACCGGCGAACGGATGTATACGCGTTGGGGCTTCAAGGACTTGCTCGCCGGGGGCTACGTAGACATCATCCAGCCCGACTTGTCCCATGCCGGGGGCATTCTCGAGACGCGGAAGATTGCGGCGATGGCCGAAGCTTACGACGTCGCACTCGCCCCGCATTGTCCACTCGGGCCGATCGCCCTCGCCTCCTGCCTGCAGGTGGACATCTGCTCTCCTAATGCGTTTATTCAGGAGCAGAGCCTCGGCATCCATTACAATCAGGGCAGCGACCTGCTCGATTATTTGCAGGATCCTACCGTGTTCGCGTACAAGGACGGCTTCGTCGCCAACTTGAACGGGCCTGGCCTCGGCATCGAGGTCAACGAGGCCAAGGTGCGCGAGATGGCCAAGATCGGGCACGATTGGAAGAACCCGGTGTGGCGCCAGGAGGACGGTACAGTGGCGGAGTGGTAGTTCTTTCTTGAAGCTCCTCGATTAGGGCGGAGCCTTTCTCCGCCCTAATCATTTCGCCTATAAACCTTGCGTCCTGCCTGCGCCTCCCAAGTAGATTTTCTACTCTACAGCACCCACGACCGCCACTATCCGCGCTCCAAAGTAGATTTTTTACTCTACAGTACCCGAAACCGCCACTATCCGTGCTCCAAAGTAGATTTTTTACTCTACAGCTCCGAAACCGCCACTATCCGCGCTCCAAAGTAGTTTTTTTACTCTACAGCACCCGAAACCGCCACTATCCGCGCTCCAAAGTAGTTTTTTTACTCTACAGCACCCGAAACCGCCACTACTCACGCTCCAAAGTAGATTTTTTACTCTACAGCACCCGCGACCGCCACTATCCGCGCTCCAAAGTAAATTTTTTACTCTACAGCACCGCGACCGCCACTATGCATCCCCTCGAGATTCCGGCGGTTTTTGGAGCATCACAAAACCAACTCCAGCACAGAGAGGAACTTATCATTCTCCGCGGGTGTGCCGACGGAGACTCGGATGCAATGAGGGAGTCCCCAGCCTCGGCCGTAGCGGACAATGACGCCACCCTCCATCAGGCGCTTATAAAGGCGTTCCGCATCCGGGCCGAGCTCGAGGAGGATGAAGTTGCTCATGCTCTCCGTGTAGCGCACGCCGAGTCGATCGAATGCCGCATATAGCCGAAGCCGCTCCTGTACGACCAAATCTCGAGACCTCTGAACGTGCTCGTCATCCTCGAGGGCGGCAAGGGCGGCCGTCTGCGCCAAGGCGTTGACGTTGAACGGCTCCTTAACCTGCTGGATGTTGTTAATCAACTCCGCTTGCGCCACCCCATACCCGACGCGGATGCCGGCGAGACCGTAGATCTTAGAGAAGGTTTGCAGCATGAGCACCGGATAGCCGGCCTGTATGAACTCGAGCCCGTCGGAGTAGTCGTCTGCATCCACGAAGTGCGAGTAGGCCGAATCCATGATGACCAGCACATGCGGGGGAAGAGCGTCCAGCAGCTGCTGAAGCTCGGCCCGCCGCATGTAAGTACCCGTCGGGTTGTTCGGGCTGCACAAGTACACGAGCTTCGTCCGCTCGGTGACCGCCTCGGCGATGGCTCGCCAATAATAGCGGAACCGCTCCTCCATCGGCACCTTGACAATCACTGCGTCCATCAGATGCGCGCCGAAAATGTATTCGGAGAAGGAGGGGTCCGGCACGACCACTTCATCCCCCGGCTCCAGGTATGATTCCGACAGCAGCGTAATGAGCTCATCGCCGCCGTTCGTCACGATAATTTGGCCGGGATCGACCTGCAGCTTGGCGGCCAGAGCGCCCTTCAGGTCATGCGCCTGCGCATCGGGGTAGCGGTGCATCTCGGGCAATGCTGCGGCGACAGCCTCGATAGCCCGTGGAGAAGGCCCGAGTGCATTTTCGTTGGAGGCGAGCTTGATGACCTCGGTTAGCCCCAGCTCCCGCTGTACCTCCCAGATCGGCTTACCGGGCGAGTACGGCTCTAGCTTGCTTAACGCTCTGCGTGCGCGAACTCCGGTAGTTCGGTTGTTGGACATGGAATGCGTTCCTCCTAACATATAGACATTTTGACAAGGTTCCTTCATTGCAATAATACTATAAAGCATTAATGTAGTAAAGCGTTAATTCGTGACGTACATACATGATATTGGGACATCATTGCTGCGCTTGAAATCGAGCCTAAGGCAGGGTGAAGTTAAATCGCGTTACTGCGCGGAGTGGCGGGCATGAGGTCGAATTAAGCCGGAATAATCGCGTTACTGCGCGGAGTGGCGGGCATGAGGTCGAATTAAGCTGAAAAATCGCTTTACTGCGCGGAGTGGCGGGCATGAGGTCGAATTAAGCCGGAATAATCGTGTTACCGCGCGGAGTGGCGGGCATGTGGTCGAATTAAGCCGGAATAATCGTGTTACTGGGCGGAGCAGCGGGCATGAGGCGCGATTAAGCCGGAAAAATCGTGTTACTGCGCGGAGTGGCGGGCATGAGGTCGAATTAAGCCGGAATAATCGTCTTACTGCGCGGAGCAGCGGGCATGAGGCGCGATTAAGCCGGAATAATCGTGTTACTGCGCGGAGTGGTGGCACGAGGTGGAATTAAGCCGGAATAATCGTCTTACTGCGCGGAGTGGCGGCACGAGGTGGAATTAGGCCGAAAAAATCTTGTTACTGGGCGGAGCGTCGGACATGAGGAGCGTTTAACCGGAGTAAAAAAAGGGGGCCCATATGGCCCCCCGCAAACTACTTCCGCCCGATAATGACGTCGAGCTGATTCGACGTATCGTACGCGCACTGGTGCGGATCGCCCGCGTAGGGGCTCACTTCCGCGGTCAGCGTGTCCGCGTAGCCGATGTCCTGCAGCGCGGTCCGAACGGCGGCCCAGTTCACATCGCCCGCGAGCAGCGGGACGAAGCCGCCTCCGTTGCCGACGGCCGTCTTGAAATCCTTGACATGCACCTTCACGATGCGCTCGCCCAGAATTCGGATCCAGTGCTCCGGGAAGCCGAACAGCAGCACGTTGCCCACATCGAAATACGCGCGAACGTTCGGCGAGCCGATCTCGTCCAGGTAGCGGGCCATCTCCAGCGGCGACAGCAGGAACTTGTTCCACACGTTCTCGACGCCGATCCGAACGCCCCGTTTCTCTGCTTCCCCGGCCAAGGTCACCAGCTCCCGCTGGCTGCGCTCATAGCACTGGTCGTACGAAGTCTCCGCATTGACGACACCGGGGACGACCAGCACCGTGTCGATACCTAGCAACTGCGCCAGTTCCAGCTGCTTGAGAACGACGCGGCGACCCTGCTCCCGGACCGAGGCATCTGGAGAGGACAGCGGGTTGCGGCCCATCAGGCCCGTGGACAAGCTTCGCAGCTGCAGGCCATAGTTGCGTGCGAGCCGCCCGATCGCTTCCGCTTCCGCGGCAGTCGTATCCAGCGTGAACCCTACCCCGTCCGGGGCGTACAGGTTCAGCTCGATCGCCTCGAAGCCGGCACGGCTGCTCACCGACATCACTTCCTCGAGCGGCATACCCGCCGGGAAGCACCATTGATTGAGACTTTTCAACATCCGTTTCTCGCTCCTCTCGCTCTAGATCTGTACACGCGTGCCGGCAGCCGCCGATTCGTTCGCCGCGAGCGTAACCTCCAGCGTAGCCGCGGCCTCCGAGTAATCGCCCAGCACGAGCTCCCGGCGTCCCGTCCGGATCGCCTCGATAAACGCCTTGTCTTGCTCCAGGTAATACTCCGTGGCGGATTTCTCGGTCGTGTCCTGGTGATCGTCCTTGATCCGCAAGGTCGTCCCTTCGATCGACAGGAAGAAGTTGTGCCCGTAGAACTCAACCGCCCCACGGCCTACATACTTCGCCAGCGACGTACTGGTGATGTTGCCCACCGCGCCGGACTTCAAAACGAAGGACACGGTCCCGACATCATATGCGGTCGCCTCCGGATCGATCTCGAGTACATGCCGCTGGGCATGGATCGCCTGCACCTCCTGGAACTCGCCCGCCAGATAGCGGATCAGGTCCAGCTGGTGCGTCGATTGCTCGACGAGCTGGCCGCCCGACTGCTCGAGCATTCTCCACCAGCGCGGCGCCGGCATGCCGCCGAACCGGTACGCCATCACCATGGCGATGTCCTTGTCGGCCAGATACGCCTTCGCCTTGGCGACGATATCCATGTAGCGCAAGCAGTAGCCGGACGAATGGATGACGCCCGAATCCGCGAGCGCCCGCTCCGTTTCGCGCACTTGCTCCATATCCAGGCCTACCGGTTTCTCGGATAGCACGTGAATGCCTAGACGAGCCGCCTCGGCTTCGATCCCGGTCCGGGCGAACGGAGGCGTACAGACGAACAAGGCGTCGACTTGCCCGGACTGCAGCAGCTCCTCCGCGCCGGCATAGGAGACGGCGCCGAACTGTTTGGCGACTTCTGCCGCTCTTGCTTGATTAATGTCGTACACCGAGGTGATCTGTACGTGCTCCACCTTCTGAAGCGTTTTCATATGATGCTCGGCCATCCCGCCTACACCTATAAATCCGACTCTCACTGCCATACCTTCTACGCCTCCAATTGTCGAGATGCGACTCTTGTCTATTTCGAGCTACACTCCCAACAATAGTACGTTTCCGGCCCCTTGTATTTATTGAAATCGCCACTCTATATACACATAAAGAACCCCCTCTCACCGAAAATGCTGCTGCTGCTGCTTCCGCCACTCAGTAGGCGACACGCCCTCCAATTGCTTGAACCAAAGCGAGAACGAGTGCTGCCGCGAGAAGCCGATCGATTCCGCGATGTCGAGCATTCCTTTATCCGCGGAGCTCAGCTGCCATTTCGCCTCCGCCATCCGGCATTGCTGCTGATATTGCTTCGGGCTCATATGGTACACTTGCTCGAACAGCCGGCGGAACCCGGACTCCGTCATCCCGGCCAGCTCGGCGAGTTCGGACATCTGCACCTTGTGCTGCAGGTTCTCCCGGATCCAGTCGCCGGCCTTCGAGATCGACAACGCCTCCCGGTCCGTCTGCGAATGCTCGAGCAGGAACAGCACGAGCACCTCGATCCACGCCGTGTTATGCCACGCCCGCTTCTTGAGCGGAGCCGACATCGTCCGCAGCCACTCGCGGAACAGCCGGATGTATCGCTCCTTGTCGAGCGGGGATAAGAGGAACAATGTAGGCCGGTTCTCGCCGACGAGCTCGTTCAGCATGTCCTGCAGCCTCCGCGGCATATGCTGGAGATGGATCACCCCGTACCGGTTATAGCCGATCCCCTCGAACCAATGCGGCAGCCCAGCCGGAATGAGGACGACATGCCCCGGCTCAAGCGGCTCGCGTTTTTCCTCCCATTGGAAAATACCCCGGCCGTCCATAAGCAGGCTGATCTCCACGGTCTCATGCTGATGGTAGCCGGGGTCGGTCCAGTCCGAATCCCGGGTTCCGATGAAGCATTTTAGTTTAAATTCCGGCTGCATCCCCTGAATCCTCCGCTACGTTTCGAACCTTATTGGGAACCCGTACATAGGGTATCATAAAGAACCCCACAAAGTGAAGGCAGCCTACGAAGGATATTCCTAATACTTTGCGGGGACCCCGGGAAAACAATCTTTCTCGATTAAAAAATTTCCATCTTCCACCTCGTTTAGGTATAATGGTGAAGGATAACGATTGAACCACACGGAGGGTACATAATGAAATGGCTGCAAGTTCAACGTACGAGCCAATTGCAAGGAAGCGTTAAAATAAATGGTTCCAAGAACAGCTCGCTCGCCCTGCTCGCGGCGGCCTGCCTCGCCGACGAACCGGTGCGCCTGCTGGGCATCCCGAATATCGCCGACTTCCGGGTCGTGTGCCAGCTTGGAGCCGACATGGGCCTTCGCGTGGAACGCGACGCGCTCGGCACGGTACATATTGATCCTACCCGGATTACGCAAGCTTACCTGGATCCCAAGAAGTCGTCTCTCATCCGCACCGGCTACTATTTTATCGGCTCGCTGCTGGCCAAGTTCGGGAAAGTCACGCTAGGCTACCCCGGCGGAGACAATTTTGTCAGCCGTCCGATCGATCAGCATTTTAAGGCGCTGAAGGCGCTAGGAGCGACCATCACGTTCCATGAAGATTATTATGAAGTGGAAGCGGCCCAGTTGAAAGGCACCTCCATTTATTTCGACACAATTACATATGGCGCTACTATGAATACGATGATGGCCGCCGTTCGGGCGACCGGGACGACCGTGCTGTACAACGCGGCTCGCGACCCGGAACTGACGGACGTCGCCAACTTCCTGAATGCGATGGGAGCCAAGATTACCGGGGTCGGTACCGACACGATCCGGATCGAAGGCGTTGCTTCGCTCTCCACCTGCACGCACACCGTGATCCCGGACCGGCTGATCGCCGGAGCTTTCCTTATGGCACCGGGCGTAACCGGCGGAAGCGTGACCGTACAGGACGTAATCCCGGAGCATCTCAGCTCCTGCGTGGCCAAGCTTACCGAAATCGGGCTTCATATCGAAGCCGGCGACACCAGCATGACGTCGCATTCGACCGGCAAGCTCCGGGCGACCCGGATGCGGACGGCGATGTATCCCGGCTTCGCCACCGACTTGCAGCAGCCGCTGACCGCGCTGCTCACGCAAGCGCCCGGGAAGAGCATCGTCAGCGAGCGCATCTATCCGGAGCGCTTCGCGCATGTGCAGCAGCTGAGACGGATGGGCGCGGACATCGACGTGCGCTCCGGCGTCGCCTTCATCAAGGGCGGCGTACCGCTCAAGGGCGCGCTCGTCCACGCTTCGGACATTCGTGCCGGCATCTGCCTCATCATGGCCGGACTTGCGGCCGAGGGCACGACGACGATCATGGGCGTGCAGCATATCGAGCGCGGTTACGAGAACGTCGTCGACGCCTTCCGCTCGATCGGGGCCAACATCGCCCTGATGGATTCGAACGAAGCTAGCGAGACCGTTGATCTGAGCGATGCGCTATAGCAGCGAGACCAAGAAGGCACCCGTCGTAGGACGGGTGCCTTCTCATTAGGCCTTCACTCGCTGATCTGCTCACGAATTGATGCAACTATTTGAACCAGCCCTTCTCCTTGAAGCGGGTAATGGCTTCTACCCGATTGCGCACGCCGAGCTTCTCCAGAATCACGGAGATGTAATTGCGCACGGTTCCGTTCGTAAGAAACAGCTGGCTGGCGATGTCCTGGGTATTCTTGCCGTCGGCCATCAACAGCAGCACTTCCTTCTCGCGTTCGGTCAGCGGGTTCTCCTCGGCATAGGCGCTATCGACGAGCTCCGACGCATAGATGCGCCGACCGTCCATGACCATACGGATGGAAGCCGCCAGCTCCTCGCTCGGGCTATCCTTGAGCAAGTAACCGCAGGCCCCCGACTTGATCGCCCGCTCGAAATAGCCGGGCCGGGCGAACGTGGTGAGGATGACGACCTTGCATCCGCTGCCCTTCAGCTCCTCCGCGGTTTCGAGCCCGTTCTTCCGGGGCATCTCGATATCCATCAGGCAGACATCGGGCTTGAGCTCGCGTACGAGCTTTAAGGCTTCCTCGCCATTACACGCTTTGCCTACAACCTTCATGTCCTCTTCCAGCTCGATGAGCGATGAGAGTGCGCCTAGCAGCATACGCTGGTCCTCGGCGACGACGATCCGAATCATAGGGATCCCTCCTTGTCCATGCAGCGACGATCGATTGAATCGCTGCCTGCCGGATGTTTATCCATTCTGCCTGCTCACGATAGGCACTCGGAAGTTCACTAAGCTTCCGTTCCGCGTGACGATCTCCATGACCCCGTTGACGAATTCAAGGCGCTCCCGCATACCGCGCAACCCATTGCACTTGCCGCCGAGATCCGGTTGAGCCATGCCAGCATCGGTCATACCGACACCATTGTCCTTTACTTGGATCACCAGCTCGGATGGAGAAGCCTCGATCCGGATCGTGCAGGCAGTCGCGCCGCTGTGCTTCACAACGTTCGTCACGGCTTCTCTCAGGCACATACTGAGCACATTCTCAGCCATTAGGGAAAGGCCGTCGATCCTGCGGTCGCCCTCGAGAATCAGTTCGATATCAGCCGCCTTCAGAATCTGCGCCACCCGGTACAGCTCATCCTCCAACCGGGTACCGCGCAGCTCGGTGACCAATTCACGTACTTCTTTCAGAGCAATTCTAGCCGTCTGGCGAATGTCGTTCATCTCGGCTTGCGCTTGCGCCGGATTTTTGCCGATCAATTTGGCCGCCAGGTCGCTCTTCAGTCCGATTAGCGAAAGCTGTTGCCCTAGCGTATCGTGAAGATCGCGAGCGATGCGCTGCCGCTCCTCCAGCTTGATCAGCTCGGAGATTTTCTTATTCGCGTCCTCCAGCTGCCCCTGCAGCTTCTCTCTGCGGTTCCGCGTATACGTCGTGACCGGCAGCAGGATCACCCCGATCAGGCTGACCAGGACGAACGGAAGCTGGGACAACAGCATGGGGTTCTGCGTTACGAATCCGTAGTTGATGACGGCGATCGTGGTGAGCAGATGGATGGAATACAAGGTCACGAACCCGATAAAATGCTGCACGTTTCCAATGAAGAAGGCCAAAAACAAGGCGAAGTAAACGTAACCGAACTGCACCGTCATCGTGATCGAGATCAGAATCTGCAACCCGCTCCAGAAATAAACCCACCAACCTCTGGTGATGAAGGACATCACGTAGCATACGAAGAACACGAGGATCATCGCGATGCCGAACCCAATCTCCACCATGGATGAAGAACGGAGGATGAAGTAAAACGGGAGAATATAGAAGACGACCCATACATAAGGACTCAGTCCGGTGCTCTTGTGAAAAATATGATGCCACTTCTGCATGTCATCCACCTTTATGCTTCATCATACCCAGCCCGGGCGTCTTTAAGCAGACTCGTTCCGCGGTGTGCCTCCCGCATCCAGCCAACTTCTCGAAGGCGTCTTACCGGAAGGGGTTTTCCGCCGGGCCCGCTTCAGCTCCCTGAAGCCGATGAACTGCTTCGTGCGCTCATCCCACAGGTGGAAGCGAAGCGATTTCAGACTCTGAGGAATGTCGATGGTCGTTGCCTGCTGAAGCGGAACGGATGCCTCATGCGCCTGAGCCAGCCGGTAATTCGGTACCTTAGGGCTCAGATGATGCACATGGTGGAAGCCGATATTGCCGGTGATCCACTGCAGCCACGCCGGCAGCTTGTAGTAGGAGCTCCCTTCGACGGCTGCCGACACATAGCTCCACTCCTCTTTATGCTCGAAGTAGGAGTCCTCGAACTGATGCTGTACATAAAACAGCCAGATGCCCAAACTGCCGGACAACATAAAGATCGGACCTTGGATGAGCAGAAACGACTGCCAGCCGATCGCCCAGATCAACAGCGAGTACAGCCCCACCAACAGCACATTGGTCAAATAATTCCCGATTCGTTCCTTCCCTCGCGCCCCCTTGCGGTTGAACCGATACTGCACGAGGAACACGCCGATGGGACCGGCGCCGAACATGACGAGCGGGTTGCGGTATATCCGGTAAGCGATCCTCCGCCAGAAAGGGGAGGCGAGATATTCGTCGACGGTCAGGATCCAGAGATCGCCCGTCCCCCGCTTATCCAGGTTGCCGCTTGTGGAATGATGGATCGCGTGGGCATTTTTCCATTGCTGATAGGGTACCAGAGTCAACACGCCTAGGATGGTTCCCAGTATATCATTCGCCCGCCGGCTTTTGAAGAACGATTGGTGACAGCAGTCGTGGAACAGGATGAAGGTGCGGACCATAAAGCCGGAGGCCGCGATCAAAAACGGGATTGCGAGCCAATATGAGACCGCGAGCGATACATAAGCGGCGTACCAGAGGGCAAAGAGAGGCACCAAGGTGTTGACAAGCTGCCATAGGCTGGCTGGAGTGTCGATTTGCTCGAAGGGGGCTACTTGCTGTTTCAATTGGGCAATACTCGGTTGTTGTTTCATGCTGCGGGTTCCTCCCTCGAAATGACGGCGCAAGCCGCGATACGTTCCGCGGCCACATTCTACCTCAAGTATAGACAAGCGGTAGAATTCGCAGTAGTGATAAACATCAGTTCGAGGGATGACATTTGTCATGTAGGTTTCTTATTCGGGAATCGGACCGAACTTGCCGGACCGGTAGTCCTCGAATGCCTGCTGGATCTCGGCGTCCGTGTTCATGACGAACGGCCCGTACGCTACGACCGGTTCGCCGAGCGGCTCGCCGGCGATGAGCAGCACGCGCAGCGGAGTGTCCGCCCGGATCGTTAGCTCGCTCTGTTCGGCGCCGTCCGCCGACCCGAGCCATAGAACATGCCGCTCGGTTCCCGGCTTCTCATTGCCGCCGAACCGGCCGGAGCCTTCCAGCACATACACGAAGCCGTTATAGGAGCCGGGCAGTGTCTGCCGCAGCTCGGCTCCGGCTTCCATGACGATCTCCAAATACGTGACCGGGACGTGGTTCAGCGTCGCCGCCCGTACGTCCCCCGATGCCCCGGAGAACACCCGGACCATGACTCCAGGCTCTCTCCGTACTGCCGCATCGGCCGCCTTCATATCTTGATAGCGGGGCTCCGCCATCTTGGAGGCGCGAGGCAGGTTCACCCACAGCTGCAAGCTATGCACCGTCTCGCCGGGCAGCGGATCTTCCGAATGAATGATGCCCCGGCCCGCGGTCATCCACTGCACATCGCCCGGCTCCAGCACGCCATAACCGCCGTGATTGTCCTCGTGCTTCAACTTGCCCTCGAGCACGAAGGTGACGGTCTCGATCCCGCGATGCGGGTGAAAGTCGAATGTGCCGGACTGGAACCAATCTTCCATAAGCAGCAGGAACGGATCGTAATCTTTCCACAGGCCGGGCTTCAGCACCTGGCCTACTTTCAAGTGCGAGCCCTGCCCCGGCCGCGGCGACACTTCCCACACGCGACTGATCGCTCGCTCTACGGCTTCATTCCCGGTATTCATAATGGCATCCATGCTCCTTCCGAGTTCAGATTGTAGCAGATAGCAAAAGAACGGCCACCGGATCCCACCGGCTAACCGTTCCCCTATATGTTTACCGAATTGGGCTTTCCTTACTTACGCTTGTTGTACGGCCTCAATCTCGATGGAAATTTTGATTTCGTCGCCGATCAGGACGCCGCCCGTCTCAAGCACGGCATTGTAAGTCAGGCCGAAATCGCTCCGCTTGATGGAACCGGTGGCGCTGTAACCCACCTTCTCATTGCCCCAAGGGTCTTTGCCTGCGCCCTCGAACGTGACGGACAGCGTCTCCGGACGCGTCACGCCGCGAATCGTCAAGTCGCCCTTTACGTCATATTCGCCGTCGCCCGTCTTCACGATGGAAGTGGACTGGAACGTCATCTTCGGATGGTTCTCGCCGTCGAAGAAGTCGCCGGAGCGCAGGTGCGCGTCGCGGTCGCCATTGCGGGTATCGACGCTGCTGACGTCAACCGCCACTTGGATATTGGCGGAAGTCAGATCGTTAGGATCCGCCTCGATGTTCGCTTCGAACGCGTGGAACGTGCCTTTCACCTTCGCGATCATCATGTGTTTGACGGAGAAATCGATACTGCTGTGCGTAGGGTCTACAATCCATTTCGTTTTTGCCATTATAATTGCCTCCTCCATGTTATTTACTTACTATTAATAATTTACTTACAAATCAGAAACATATAATTATAATATACGTACTTCTGTTTCTTGTCAATTGGCTATTCGGGATTTTCATTCAATATTTTGGCTTTTCTCGGGGAATGCTACTGGCGGAGGTGTGACTCTATGGCTCAGCCAAACGGAGATTGCGATTTTTCCCCGATGTT
Organism: Paenibacillus sp. HJGM_3; assembly: GCF_045062745.1. Taxonomy (NCBI): domain Bacteria; kingdom Bacillati; phylum Bacillota; class Bacilli; order Caryophanales; family Paenibacillaceae; genus Paenibacillus; species Paenibacillus sp. HJGM_3. The sequence continues at coordinate 159,257 of NZ_JBJGED010000010.1, read as the reverse complement.
AATTTCGCTCAAGCAGGATTTGAAGCAAGTGAGTCTGAAGCTCGATCATATCGTAAACGAATTCGATCAGGAGCATCGCTGCTTCCTAGGTGAATTCCAGCGGATCGCCATGATGATAACGGATGTACAGACGCGGGCGGCTACGTATTATTTGAGCTGCTACTTGTCCCCCTACACAAGCAAATATGCCGATCTCGCGACATCCGTGCGAAATTTGGCCGACCGCCATCACGGGGCGCTGCTCGTCGTTGAGCGTAACGATCCGCTCGATGCGCACCTGCAAGGCGGAACGTCCATCAAGGCGGAGATTAACCCCGCCCTGCTGGAATCGATCTTTTACCCCGGCAATCCGCTTCATGACGGCGCCGTGCTCATTCGTACCGACCGGATCATATCCGCCAAAAATATATTGCCGCTCTCCCGCAACCTCGAGCTTCCTGCTAAACGCGGCACCCGCCATCGGGCGGCCGTCGGCTTGTCGGAACTCAGCGACGCGATCGTCCTCGTCGTGTCGGAGGAGACCGGGGATGCATCCTTTGCCATCAAAGGAGAGTTGTATCCGCTCTACATCCACTAAAGTCCCGCAACCTTCTCCGGTCCTTTCTCGTTTAGAGATCAGGAATTTACTTCCACGGAAAGGACGGAACACTCTTATGAAGCGATTGCTTATGAGGCTAACCCCTGGCGTCCTGGCGGTACTCTTAGTAACCCTGACCGGCTGCAGCAGCACGGTGAATACCGGGAGCCCATCGCCTACTTCGTCCCCCACTTCCACCGCGACACCCACACCTGCACCCAGCTCCAGCGCGAGCCTGACCCCGGCGCCTTCGCAGAAGCCAGCCGTTACTCCTACCCAAGCCGCTCCATTGAACGGGAATGTCTCCCCGGCCCAAGCCAAGACGTGGATCGAGGGACGCGCCGCCGAGGTGCTGCAAGCCCTGAAGGCCCAGGATATGAAAAAGCTCGCGGGCTATGTGCACCCGGAGCTTGGCGTTCGTTTCTCTCCTTATACGAATGTGAATAAGAAGACGGATATGGTGATCAAGGCCGATCAATTGGAGAAAACCTTCACTGACTCCGCCAAGCGGACTTGGGGCGCCTATGACGGCTCCGGCGAGCCGATCTCGCTGAGCTTCGCCCAATATTATGCCAAGTTCGTGTACGATCACGATTATGTAAAGCCGGAGAAGACGAGCTACAACGAGCCGATCGGCAAAGGCAACACCGTGAACAATACGCGGGAAGCTTATCCGAAAGCGATCCTCGTCGAATGTTACTTCAGCGGCTTCGATCCGAAGCTGGAAGGGCACGACTGGGCCAGTCTGAAGCTCGTCTTCGAGCATACCGGCACGGGCTGGTATCTCGTCGGCCTCGTCCACGATCAATGGACGATCTGACGCTCACGGCGAAGCAGCCATAGGCCGGCCAGGGCCGCAAGCACCGCCGCCGAGCTCATGTACAGTGCCGTGACGGAGAAGCTGTAGGCGATCATCGGCCCGAACGCGGAGCCGAGGTCGACCATCATCGAGTAGACGGTGATGACCATCGCCTTGTCCGTCCGTGCGGAGGAGACGTCGGCGGCGATCGTGTCGCACAGCGTCGTGAGGACCGTCGCGGCCGCCTGGATGAACAGCAGCACAGCCAGCCACAGCATGAGCGGCGCGGGTACCGGGATCAGTGCGAACAGAGCGGCTGTCGCACATAAGGTCACGATGAGCAGCGGGATGCGCCGGCCCGACTCGTCGGACTTCCGCCCGATCCATGGTGCGAGCCACGGCTCCCACAGCCAGCGCGCCGCCTGGAACAGTCCGCCGAGCATCGCCGCGTTCAGCAGGAAGCTGCCGGCGATGCCGGCTCCCGTCAGCCGCAGGTCCAAGATGTGGCTCAGCGTCGAGCTGAACACGCCTTGGAACAAGTAGGCCGTCAATAGGCCGGTCAACAGCGCGAGCGCCACCGGCATCGCCAGCAGATCTCCGGCGACCCGCCGGAGGAACCCGGCGGCTGCGGCCGCCTGCGGATGGATGCCTGCGGCGGTCTCACCGGCCGCCGCATGCGGCTGCAGGTCGGCGCCCGCTTTCACCCTGACCGCCAGGAACACCGCCCCGAGCGTCAGCACCGCGAACGCCAGGAAGATCGGCCGCATGCCGATCACCCAGACGAGCCCGCCGCCGGCCAGCATGCCGAACAAGCTGCCCAGGCGGGACAAGCCGTTGTATTGTCCCATCAGGAACCCGCGATTGTGCTCCGACGACAAATTCAGGATCGCGTAAAACGCCCCGAGCCGCAGGAATGTCCAGACGAGCCCCCACGCACAGCGGAGCGCGAACCAGAACCAGAATCCGGACGCCTGCGCATACAGGAACGTCACGACTCCGGTCAGGATGACGGCGATCAGCATGCCCGTCGTCATGTTCATTCGCCGGTACAGCCAGGAGACGATCGGATTGAGCGGCAGGCGGATGAACCGATTCACCGACAACAGGATGCCGACTTCATAGAGCGACGTCAGTCCCGCCTCCCGCCAATAGAGCGGCAGCACCACATACAGCATCGAATCGGCCAAGAGGCAGATGGCGGTGATTAGTGCAATCAATCGGATGCTGCTCGCAGGATCGGACTTTATTTTATGTGTGGATGAGAGCGGGTCGAGAGGGTTGTTTGTTTGGTTTGGTTGCATAGGGTCCCTTTTTGTATGTGAGTCGTTGTTCCCGGGATTTCTCTTCCCATTCTATACGGAATTGTGAAATAGGCATAGCGGGAAACGGAATTTCGTGGCAGGTGCGGCTCGTTCGGAGGTATAATTAGGGATAGAAGCAGACAGCAATACGCGGGGGTTGGGCGGAAGCCTTTAGGAGACAACAGGGGGTACTTGCGTATGGACATCATCAAGCTGAAAGAAATCGTACAGAGCAGCGCTCCGATCGTGTTTTTCGGAGGGGCCGGCACATCGACCGAGAGCGGCATCCCGGATTTTCGCTCGGCGAACGGGCTGTTTCGCACCGGGCATGGGCGGGAGCACCCGCCGGAGGAAGTGCTGAGCCGAGACTTCTTCCACACGCAGACGGCGGAGTTCTACCGGTTCTATACGAGCCGGATGATTCACAAAGACGCCCAGCCGAACGCGGCCCATCGGGCACTGGCAACGCTTGAGGCGCAAGGCCGGTTGAAGGCGGTCATCACCCAGAACATCGACGGGCTGCACCAGGCGGCCGGCAGTCAGAACGTGCTAGAGCTGCACGGCTCCGTGCACCGCAACTACTGCATGGTGTGCGAAGCTTACTATCCGCTCGACCACATCCTGGCTTCGCCGGAACCGATTCCACGCTGCACGAAATGCGGAGGCATCGTGAAGCCGGACGTCGTCTTGTACCAGGAACAATTGGACACGCAGACGTTCGCCGACGCCGCGGATTGGATCTCGGCGGCCGAGATGCTGATCGTCGCGGGAACGTCCCTGTCCGTCTATCCGGCGGCGGGCCTGATCCAGCATTATAAGGGCGATCGATTGCTCCTGATCAACAAATCGCCCACCCCCTATGACGGTTATGCGAACTATATGATCAACGACTCGATCGGCAAGGTGCTGAGCGTCCTGGCGGAAGGCTAGCCGGACGCTCGCGCCTGCCGGCGCTTCCTTACGCCTGGCCGGATCGGCTCAGCTTCAGCACATCCATCAGCCGGATTCGCCGTCCGGTCCGGTCCTCATACAGCCACTGCTCCCGAACATGATCCACGTACAGCACCCCGTGCAGATGATCGATCTCATGCTGCATGCACCGGGCGAGATAGCCCTCCGCCTGCAGCTCGACCCACCGGCCTTGCCGCGTCTGCGTCTTCACCTTCACAGCGTTATGCCGCGTCACATTGCCGGAGTAGCCCGGGAACGACAAGCAAGCTTCCGGTCCGGTCTGTTGCCCGCTCGCCTCTACGATCTCCGGATTGATCAGCTCCACTAAGCCGTCCCCGCAATCCATCACGACCAGCTGCCGCAGGATCCCTACCTGAGGGGCGGCGAGCCCGGCCCGACCCGGCTCGGCATACAGCGTCTCCGCCATATCGTCCAGCAGCTTGAGCACTTTGGGCGTCAACGCTTCCACGGGCTTCGCCGGCTTCCGCAGGATCGGATCGCCGAACGGCAATATCAACTTCACGCCCATCGGCTACGCCCCCTTCGCCCGCTTCGGCGGGGTGTATACCCATAGGTCGCTTGGCGTGCAATCGAGCGCCGTGCACAGCGCATCGAGCGTGTCCGCCTTCATCTGCTTCGGCTGGCTGCGGAGCAGCGCGCTGATCGACGGCGCCGACAGCCGGTAAGCCGCCTTCTCCTGCAGCAGCTTCGCGAGCGCCACACCCGACCAAATCCCGCGATCGGCCATCACTTTCCTTAGCATCCATTCCAGCATGCGTCCATCTACCTCCACAGCATCGCGATTCTCGCTTCTTCCCGGTCATCGAAGTGAACCGTGCCCTCCGGCCCGATCTGGTACGTCTCGTGGCCTTTGCCCGCGATCAGCACGATGTCTCCGGGCGCCGCGAGCCGGATTGCTCTTCCGATCGCGTCGCGCCGATTCTCGATGAGCTCGTAGGCGGTATAGCCCGCGTTCCGGAACCCTTCTTCGATGTCCGCCAAGATTTGGTGAGGATCTTCTTTCCTAGGGTTATCCGATGTTGCCACGACGATGTCGCTGTACCTGGCCACGACCTCTCCCATGACCGGCCGCTTGGCCCGATCCCGCTGGCCGCCGCAGCCGAACACGGTGAGGACCTTCCCCCGGGCGAACTCCCGCAGCGTGGAGAGCGCCTTCTCGAGCCCATCCGGCGAATGTGCGTAGTCGGCCAAGACGAGATAAGGCTGGCCGGCATCTATGATCTCCATCCGCCCGGGGACGCCGGAGAAGCGTTCCATGCCTTCCCGGATCACGGGCAACGGAACGTCCTCCATGAGCGCCACCGTGATCGCGGCCAGCGCATTGGAGACGTTGAACCGGCCCACCATCGGCAGCACGATCGGAAAGCTGCCCTTCCATGACTGCAGCTCGAACCGGGTACCCTGCGCGGTCAGCTCCACTTCGGCCGCCCTCACGTCGGCCTCCTCGGCGAATCCGTAAGTTCGCACTTCCACATGGCCCGCGGTTTGCCGCCGGAGGTATACAGAGGCCGGATCATCCGCATTCAGTACCGCGTACGGCTTCGGCGACGATTCCGATGTCGGCCCCGGCTCCGAGCCCAGCTGGCGGAACAGGATCGCTTTGGCGTCCAAATAAGCTTCCATCGTCCCATGATAGTCGAGGTGGTCCTGCGTCAAGTTCGTGAACACCGCGGCACGGAACGAGCAGGCCTGCACCCGGCTCATGTGCAGGCCTTGCGACGAGGCTTCCATGACGGCGTATTCGACGGAGTCGTCCCGCATTCGACGCAAATTCGCCTGCAGCTGCGGCGGGTCCTGCGTGTTGATCTTCGTCTCCTGCGACTCTGAACCGATCTTCGTACCGAGATTGCCCATGAGGCCGGTCCGATGCCCCGCGTGCGCGAGAATCGCTTCGATCATGTGGCAGGTGGTCGTCTTCCCGTTCGTCCCGGTTACGCCGATGAGCTTCAGGCTGCGGCTGGGATGGCCGTTCAGATGGGCGGCCATCATCGCCATCGCTAGCCGGGCGCTCGGCACTCGTATGACGGGAACCTCCGCATCGACGTCCCGCTCCGCTACGATCGCGACCGCCCCGGCTCTGGCTGCAGCGCCGGCGTACGGATGGCGGTCCTCCTGCAAGCCCGGGATGCCGGGCACGCAGACGAAGAGGTCGCCGGGCCGCACATGCTGCGAATGCATACTGATTCCGGTGATTTCGACGTTCACGTCACCCTGGACCCGCGCATCGGGCATTTGTTTTACAAGCTCGAGTAGCTTCAACTCCATCATCTCCTGACAGGCGATTCATTTCTCCGTATCATAGCACGAACGCCGTACGCCCGTCTGCTCCTAGTGAAACGACTGCCAGAACGAGCCTTCCTTGTTGATAATGCCTTCAATCATCCGGAACGGGATGTTGAACGTCGGGAAGCCGGCCGCATAAGGGGCAATCTCATACGGGGCGAAATACAGGTGCAGCGCATCCTCCGTCACATAGAACGGCTGATCCGGCGAAATTCCCTTATAGGTGTCGGGGAACACATACGAATACTGCGGATCCGTCTTGATCATTTTCCCCACGATCTCGCTCAGCACTTGCACATAGGGGCTGCCCGGCTTGAACAAATCCTGCAGCTCATAGAACTCTCCGGTTTTCAAATTCAAATTGGCGTATATCATCGAAGGCATGCCGTGCGCGGCGCCGAAGGGGTAGTTGTAGCCGTTCAGCTGCAGGACAAGCAAGTTCTTTTTGAAAAATCCGATCTGAAAATCGCCCGTGTAGCTGTATTCGAGCTGCTGGTCGGCGGGAATCGGCTTGAGCTGGGACAGCGCCTTCAGCTTCTCGTTAACCTCCCGCTGCACCTTGGCGTCCTCCATGCCCTCCACCTGCGGGTAATACACGAGGTAATTCCGGTTCGGCTTGTACTTGCCCTCCTTCACCCGGAGCGTGCCTGTGAGCGGAATGACCGTACTCGGCCGCCATACAAGCCTCCCCCACCGGTCGTAATACGACTGCCTCTGATCCACATTGGCGCTGATCAGCGAGCCGACCCAACGCAGGGTGCCGCTGCCCTCGACCTTCGGAGTGTGCGGGGCCGGACGGCCGTTGCGGTCGATGAAATATACCCGCTGGCCGTCATCGGCGGAAGCCATGCCGTTTTTATAAGGCTCGATGCCGTAAAACATATAGTCCGTCAGCAGGTGACCCCGGTTCGATTCCGCGAGCGCATATTTGGAGCCGATGAACGGCTGTTCCGGATCGATCGCCTTCCCTACCGCGATGCGCTGATCGCCCAGCCACTGGATATCGTTGTATTCCGGCGGCAGGATGTACTTGCCGTTCCGGTCGATCAGCCCGTACTTATTGCTGACCCCGCTTGAAGTATTGACGATCGCGCGACCGCCTTCAAAAGGAAGCGCCATCGCGTAACGCGGGCTGATGACGACTTGGCCCTGCTCGTTCAAGTAGCCGTACGGGCCGTTCTGCGCCTGCTGGAACGCCAGCAGCCCTTCTCCGAGCGGGCCGACATAGGGGTAATGGTACGTGGTGAGCCGCCGTCCGTCCAGACCGATGAGGGCGTACTCGTTTTCGCGGATCTGGACAACCGCTTTGCCGTTCCGGAAATCGCCCGCAGACTGGAGCACCGGCGGAATAACGATGTGTCCTTGCAAATCCAAGTAGCCGTACTTGGACATCTCACCCATGGGTGTGAAGAGCGCCCGGCCGTCGTGAAACGTTCCGATATACGAGAAGGGGTGCGGCGTCAGCACATGCCCGGACTCGTCGATAACGCGATACCCTTGCCCGTCGCTCACGGCTGCCCGGCCTTCGGAGAACTCCGTGATCGAAGCGAAGACGGGTTTCACCAAGTACTCTCCCGATAAGCGGATAATTCCGCTTCGGCCTTGCACATCGACGATCGCCAACCCGTTTTTCTGAAAATCATGCGCATAATCGAACTGCGGCCGGATGAAGACGGCGCCCCGATCGTTGATATAGCCCCACCGGGTTCCGTGCGTCGTCATAACGGGAATCGGGTATAGCATCGCCGCTTGGAACGGTCGAGCGAACCTGGGATCGTCAGGCCAGGCGACGGGCGGATAGTACGGCGCCTGCGGGTACGGCTGCACCTGGAAATGGACCGGATGGCCGCTCCACCCGGCATAAGGATCAAACCACATCTTGTTCACACATCCCATCTCTGTCTTATGTCAACAGAGTATGGGCATTCGACCCAATCGGTGCCACACGGCCGCCGTCAACGTGAAAACCTCCCGCTATCGCCCCCGAACCGCCGGGTCTCGGCAGCGCGGGAACGATAACAGGAGGTTAGCGGATCGTGAATGGAGCCGGCTTCACCCGAATCAGCAAATGCACGTTTTTTTCTTCACGCCCCGCTTGCCGGCCGCCTCGACTTTGCGAATATACTCCGCGGCAAGCGGGACTTTGCACGCGGTATCCCCCATGTTGACACGCACCGCGCCGATCTGCTTGGCCGCATCCTCCGCTTCCTCATGCAGCGCCTCCACAAACGATCCCGTGCAAATGACGAACATGTTCATCGTATAGCGCACCCGGTTCGGCTGCTCGTGGATCGTCTCCCGCACGCGCTTCAGCAAGCCGCGAATCTCTGTCAAGTCCAGCTCCTCGTCCGGCGTCACGCTCAGGTAGTTCGCATATGTGCTCCAGCCGCATGTTGCGACGAACTCCTCCTCCGAATCGATCCATTCCCTCGCCAGCTCTACCCCATAGGCGCTCTCCGCCGCGAGATTCGCCACCGTATACTCGGCAAGCGTGTAGCAGTAGGCGCTTTTCACCCAGCTCTGCAGCATCGGCTTCGTCACTTGACCCGGATCCACGGTCAGCCCGGCCAAGTACATCGCGTCGTAATGACCCGTCTCATACAGCTTCGCCGCAAGCGCCTGGTCCTTCTTAACCGCCTTCACCAGCTTCTTCATATCGCCGATCTTCACGCCGGACACAGGCTCCATCGCCCCGTGGCGAATGAGCGTCCGCTTCGTCTGCTCCGTTCCGAGCGCTTCCAGCTCCTGCATTACGTTTTCCAGCTTCATCATCCGACCGGCCTCCTGGTATCCATATCGTCATATTGTACCATAGATCCGTGCGGTCAAGCAGACGGGGCGATTCGTATTGCTAATTAGGGACGATTTTGATACAGTTAATGTAGAGTCCTTTTGATAAAAGTAACTTTTTTCATAGCGCTAAACTAACCTAACCAAATGAAAGGCTGGTTCCCCATGACCGACAAATCTGCCAAGATGTACATTCCGACCGAAGAGGGCCAGCTTAGTCTGCTCCTGAACCGGGGCGGCCCCCGGTCCGGCGCCGGACGGAAGCGAATCGGCCAGACGAAGAAAGTGTCCGTCACGCTGCCTGAGGAACTGTGGGAGGCGTTCGAGCATAAAGTCGAGGCGGCCCGGTCCACCAAATCCGAAGTCATCCGCGCTATGATCGAACGTTATATGAAGCATGATTCGCATGAACCCATCGAAAGCTAGGTGAAGCCATGATCGCCCTACTGTCCCAGAACGAGCTGCTTAAGGCGCTGCAGCACGCGGCCAAAGCGATCGAGCCGTCCGGTCCGCTGCCGATTCTTGCGGGCGTTCTGCTGGAGCTGCATCCGGAACGGCTCAGCGTCACCGCCAGCAACACCAAAGTTATGATTCAGGTCGAGGTTCCGCTGCTGCCGCGCGACTCATCCGCCAGTGATTCACACGTTCACCGTGTCGTCGTGCCCGGGCTTTATTTGCTGGAGACGGTTCGCAAGCTTCCTGCCGGCGAAGTCCGGATCGAGCTGGACGACCGGCATCAGTTGACGGTCCGGGCCGACTCGACCGTCGTCCGGCTAAGCGGCGCTAGCGCCGAAGAATTCCCCCTCATGTCTGGCTTCGGCTCGCCGGACCGCACGGTCCGGATGACGAATCGCATGCTGAAGGCCGCGATCAGCCGCGTTTCCTTCGCCGTCTCGGCAACGGATACGAGGCCGCTCCTCACGGGGGTGCTCTGTACGTTCGATACGGACAAGGTGAGGCTGCTGGCCACGGACAGCATCCGGCTCGCCTCGCATACGCTGGAGCTTCCGGCCGACCGCCTGGACGCGGCCCCCATCGAAGTCGTGGTCCCTGGCGCAACGCTATCCGATTTATGTAAAATGTTAGTGAACGACGACGACATGACCGAAATCGAGATCGACCCTAACCGGATCCGGTTCCGCAACAACTCGTTCCGGCTTTCGTCCGTGCTGCTCGAGGGGACGTTCCCGCCGACCGACAAGCTCATTCCGCGTGCGAACGTGACCGAGCTGATCGTGAACGCCCCGCGCCTTGTACTGGCACTGGAGCGAGTCTGTCTGCTGGCCGGCGCAGAAGCTCTTGTCCGGCTGGAGGCCCGGCCGAATCAACCGCTGCGCATCAGCTCGATGAACAGTGACGCAGGAGATGCGGTGGCGGAGATTCCGCTTCACAGCCTGCACGGAGAGCCGAGCACCGTCTTCTTCAACGGCCGCTATATGGCCGAGCTGATGCGCGCCCTGGGCGACGCCGATGCCAGCATTCGCCTGACGGGCGGCATGAGCCCGCTCGTCATTCGGCCGGCCGAAGTCCCGACGCCTCTCTATCTGCTGACCCCGATCCGTACGCGGGAAACACAATCCGCGTGACCGGCCATCCCCTAACTACAAGGAGCTGAACCGCTATATGGCGCACAACCGCCGCTTATATACCGATCAAGATTTTCAAGAAGCGATGGAGAAACAAACTCCAATCCGGGTTTTTCAGAATGACCACATGATCGGCTCCGGAGCCGTGATCACAAGATTCGATGACGTCACTGTCGTGCTGCAGGCCGGGGTAAGCGAAGTCGCTTACCACTCGCGAACGGCTTGCGAGTTTTATGAGATGAAGCGCAGATAGCGTGATCCCTTTGAGCTGCGGGATGAGGTTCAATCCATCATGGCCAGCTGATTGTCGACGAGCGTCCTGGCCGCTTGGGCGAAGTAACCCGGGTTGAAGCTCTCCCGCGACATGTAGGCGACCATCATGGCTCCGCTCACCAGCATGCGCAGCTGTTGGGCGAGCTCTTCCGGATTGTGCGCGCCGGCATCCCGGGCGATCTCCTCGATGCGCCGCCACAGAAAGTTGCGGCCTTCGACCGCCGCCGCGTGACCCGGATGGCCGCATTCCGGGAACTCCACCGCCGTATTCATGAAGGCGCAGCCCCGATACCCGGGACTGCTCATGCGTTCGACCAGCCGATCGATGGCGTACATGAGCTGCTTCACGGGAGCATGCGGATACAGCCGCCGGCCCTCCTCCAGACTGGCCATGCTGGCGCTTTGCTTCTGTTCCAGATAAGCGACGATGAGATCGTCCTTGGTGGCGAAGTTGCGGTAGAAGCTGGCCTTGGCCACCCCCGATTCCTGAATGATTCGATCGATTCCCACCGCCCGAATGCCTTCCTGATAAAACAAGGCCGAAGCCACGCGCAGAATGCGTTCTTTAGCCGTCTCTCTCTTTACGGTTTCCATCGGAACACCTCATCCTTTTTCATGACAAAGGTAATTTATGGTTGACACGAGACAGACCGGTCTGTATGATTGGATCATGTTGTCAATGAGACAGATCTGTCTACCTCATTGTAAAAAACGATCCGCTCTGTGTCAACCGATCTTCCGTTAGACGCTTGTACTCAATCTTAAGTAAGAGAGGTGTTCATCCCCGTATGAATCCGACTTCCGATCCGAGAAGATGGTGGTCCCTGGCCGTGCTCTTGACGGCCGCCTTCATGGTCGCGCTCGACATGTTCATCGTCAACGTATCGCTGCCCTCCATCCAGCGCTCACTGGCGACCGACTTCGGCCAACTGCAGTTCATCGTAGCGGGTTATGTGCTGAGCTATGCGGTGCTGCTCATTACAGGCGGCAGGCTGGGCGACTTGTTCGGCCGCAAAAAAATGTTCCTCGTCGGCGTCGCCGGCTTCGTCCTGTCGTCGGCTTGGTGCGGCTTCTCCGGAAGCGCGTCCATGCTCATCGCCGCCCGGGTGCTCCAGGGGATCTCCGCGGCAGCGCTTATGCCGCAGGTGCTCTCGCTTATCCAAGTCATCTTCCCGGTTGAGGAACGCGGCAAGGCGCTTGGCCTCTTCGGCGCAGTGCTGGGCGTCGGGGGCATCAGCGGACAAATTATCGGCGGCCTGCTGCTGCAAGCGAACTGGTGGGGGATGGAGTGGCGCCTCGTCTTCTTGGTCAATCTTCCGGTCGGCATCCTCTCGCTCCTTTTCGCAGCCGGAATGTTGAAAGAATCGTACGCGCCCGAAAGGAAACGACTCGATACGGTGGGAGTCGGTTTCGTCTCCGTCGGACTCGCGCTGCTCGTCTATCCGCTCGTCGTGGGGCTCGAGAACGATTGGCCGCTCTGGGTCTACGCGAGTTGGGCCCTCTCCCTGATCGTGCTGACGCTGTTCGTCCGGTTCGAGAACCGGCTGCTCCGCCGAGGCATGGCTCCCCTGATGCCGACTACGCTGTTCGAGACCGCCTCGTTCCGGTACGGCATGCTCATCGCCCTAGTATTCTACAGCGGCAATGCGGCGCTCTACTTCATGTTCTCCGTGTTCCTGCAGGCGGGCATGGGGATCGAACCGCTGCATACCGCCTATATGTTCATCCCGCTCGGGGTCGGCTACTTCCTGGCGTCCCTTCTCACTCCCCGGCTGCAGAAGCGGTTCGGCCTTCGCGTGCTGCAATTCGGCACGGTAGGGATGGCGGTCGGCTATACCGCGCTCATCATGGTGGTGGAAAATGCCTCAATCGAATGGATGCACATGTTCGTGCCGCTCCTTTTGGCCGGGGCCGGGCAGGGAGCCGTCGCTTCTCCGCTCATTCACACCGTGCTCGCCGGAGTGCGGGGACCGCACGCGGGTGCGGCCTCGGGGGTGCTCAGCACGTTCACCCAAGTGGCGTCCGCCATGGGGGTCGCCGGCATCGGGACGCTGTTCCAGAGCTTGTTGACGCGTTATAACGCGACACAGTCTCCAAAATCGGCCTACGCGCACACGATGCAGTGGAGTCTGGCGCTCGTCATCGGGCTGACGGCGCTCACTTGGCTGCTGATCACCGCCTTGATGCGCGCCCGGAACCGGGCCGCGGCTCGGTCCGGTGAATCGTCGCCGGCAGCCTCGTCTGCTTTGACAGAAGGGCAGGTATTCCCGGCCATAGATTGACCTCCAGCTCGAACTGACCCCAAATTGCTCTCACACATGTATGGAAAACCAATAAAAGAAAAAATTGCCGTTATTCTCGGAAACATCGGTTTTTTCGGGTGATTAAAGGAAAAATTTTCAGCTATTGCATAAAAACGAGCAGAAATTCGGTTCTTTGGTAAAATTGAGGGAAAATTTTTCCTCTAAGGCCCGAGTTTGGAAGTTTTGATTTTCAGTTAGAGGAAAAAAATGCAGTTATTCAAGCCGCTCGAAAGTCCCAACGTACTCGGTTATCGTTGAGAAAACATAGGGACTGTTCCGCACAGGATGCGAAACAGTCCCTTTTATACGTTGCCATTGTGGCAACATCCAGTTGATCTTCTAGCATATAAAGTCCCGAGCTTCAACGCTTCCCCTTGCCGGAACCGCTGTCGTACTTCTCCCGCTTCTCCTTCAGCAGACGAAACATCTCCAAGCTGTCCTTCAGATGCCTCGCTTCCTCCGGAGTGAGCTCCTCCGTCATCCCGTCTATGTAAACCTTGGCCGCCGGGTACGGCTCATCCGATACCGACTTCGTCTCACCGAGCAGCAGCCAGTCGATCGTGACGTCATACAGTTGGGATAACTGCGTCAGCGTGTCGTTATCCGGCTGCGACTTGTCGTTCTCGTACTTGGAGATGGTTGTGAAATTCAAACCCAAAATTTTGGCCACTTCATGCTGCGTCAATCGTTTATTGTTGCGGGCTCGCTTCAATCGGGCTCCGAACGTCATGCTTGTTCACCTCTGACCCAAGTATAGAGCATTTGAAATATCTTCAAAATAATGTTGAAGATTATTCTATTGTTGGGTTATAATTTGAAATATATGCTAGGAGTATATGGGAAATATTGATAGCTTCCCTCAAAAAAGGAGAATTCGGATGTCCTTTATGATTTTGAGAGACCCTCTGTTCAAATGGTTTTTTCTCGCCGGAGTTGTCGTCTTCTTCCTCTGTTTCCTCATCGAATACCAAGTGCGCCGCAGAAGCAAACGCAAAGCCGAAGATAATGCTAATCGGAACCAATACCAGGATCACTTCAAATAAGGCTAAGGAGGGGCGCCGGTGCAGCCTGAGTTCATCGAACGAAGCCTAACGCCCGATCCGGAGAATCGGCGGGACACTGAGGTTTACACACAGGAGCTGGACGAGCTGGATGCGGCCATGCGCAGTGCGTTATGGAAGCGGAATGTACTGGAGATCGCCTTCGGGAATGGCCATTGGACCGCCCGGCTGAGGACAGCCGCCAATCCGATCCCCCGGCTGACCGTCGGAACCCCGTTACAGCTGACGAAGCCGCCGTATTCCGCATGGTACCCCGGGAATGCTCCCGGGACGTATGACTTTGCGAGCGTGGCGGGCGACTGCGACGCAGGCATGGCCAACTTTTGGCTGGCTCACGTCCACCCAGCACACCGCAGGTCGTTCCTGGATGCGTTTCACCGCAGAATCGGCTACGATGCCTCCGTCTTTATGGCCGACTATGTGAGTACCGATGGCATAGGAGGTGAGCGCACGTCGACGAGCTGCGCACCGTACTTTTTCGAGGATCATCTGCTCGGCCTGTTCGAGCCGTATACGCGAGAGCTTCATCTTCACATCGGCAGCACCTTCTGGTATGTTTATTACGATGCGGCCCCTTGCTCGGGGAAGCTCCATTCTTGAGACCTAACCGAGGTGACTACTCTGGAGACGAAGCCTATGTCGGAGGAAGAACGACTGGATATATATGACGAGGACGGCCAATATGCGGGGACGGCTCCGCGGAGCGTAGCGCACGCCGAAGGCTACTGGCACCGCACGTTCCATTGCGTGGTGCTGCAGCGGGACGCGGGTGTCGATTATGTGCTGTTTCAGAAGCGGCATACGCGCAAGGATACGAATCCCGGCAAGTTCGATACGACGTCGGCCGGGCATCTGCTCGCGGGCGAGACACTGGAGGACGGCATTCGCGAGCCTCAGGAGGAGCTGGGCATCGCGGTCACGATGGACGAGCTGATCCCGCTGGGCGTCGTCCGTCATACGTACTTGGAGCCGGGCATCATCGACCGGGAAATGTCCCACGTCTTCTTACTGATCAACACACTTCCGCTAATCGCCTATCGGCCGCAGCTCGACGAGGTGTCCGGGCTCGTGCGCATTCGGCTGGAGGATACGCTCGCCCTCTTCCGGGGCCGAGTCGACTATGCCCGGGCCACCGGACTGGAGTGGGCCGAAGACAGCGGCCATTGCCGCGAGGTGGAGTATTCACTGCGCACCGACGACTTCGTCGACCATGGCGGCGAGTACATCCGGATGCTGGAGCGAATCGTTCCTCATGCACGGGCACAGGCCGACAAAGAGCAGGGCGACCGACCATCTTAACCGGATGGCCGTCGCCCTTTTGTTTTGCGAGCGAGGTTGGTCAGAACGCCCACTTCTCGAGCCGGTACGCCATCTCCCAGAACGCATGCTCGTATTGGCTGCTGATCAGGAACTGGCGCTTCAGTCGCTCCCGTTCCCAATCGGGGACCCGGGCCGCGAGCTCGTCCAGGCGATCGATCTGTTCCTGCACCACCTCGCGGAACCGTTCGGAGCCGTACGTGCCGATCCATTCGCGATAGATCGGTTCCTCGGGAGCCGCGCCTTTCAATCGATCGCCGATCTCCAGATACAGCCAGTAGCACGGCAGCATGACCGCGACGATATCGCCGATATGCCCGGTGTACGCCGCCCGCAGTAGATGGGACGTATAAGCGTAAGCGGTCGGCGCCGGTTGGAATGCCGCCTTCTCCTCCGGCGTGATGTTCAGCAGCCGGGAGAACTTCTCGTGCAGCGCCAGCTCGGTGTTATAGGTGCCCTGGATATGCAGCGCCATGCGGCCGGACGTATGCAGGTCGTGCGCCTTTGCCGCGCCGAGCCCTTGGACTTGCGCGAAGACGGACAAGTAGTAGGAATCATTCAATACATAATAGCGGAAGCAATCGAGCGGCAGCGACCCGTCGGCGATGCCTTGGATGAACGGATGCCGGAAGCTCGCTTCCCAGCTCGCATCGGCCTCCTGGCGCAATAACTCGGTAAATTTCATCGTTCTCCCCTAACCCTTTCAAGTTCAAAGCCGTATTAATAGCCGTATCAACTATCCTTCATAGCGGACATCGGTGACGGATAATAACGGCGCGTCCCAGCCCAGCCGAATGACGGCCCAGCCCAACAGGAGCCAGTACAGGACGAAACCCAAATCCGCAGCCGAGAACCCCAGTTTATAATAGTACGTCCGCTGCTTGGCCGATGCGAAACGCTTCGCTTCCATCGCCACGGCGATGCGCTGCGCGCGGCGGATCGCCTGCGCGAGCATCGGCACCGCGTACGCCTTCAGAGTGGCGAACGGCGCCTTCCAGCTGCTGCGGGGCGGAACCCCGCGTACGATGAGCGCATGGCGGAGGGTCTGAGACTCCTCCACCATCATCGGCAGGAGCCGAAGCGCGGCCATGAAGCTGTACGCATACCGCGCCGGCAGCCTCAGCTGCTGCATGAGCGAGTAGAACAGCGACACCGGCCGGGTCGTCAGGCCGAAGAGCATCCCGATCAAGGCGAAGTGAAACGACTTGAGCCCGATGTGCAGCCCGCGGTAGAAGCTCTCCTCCGAGATGCGGATAAGGCCCCAGTGGAACCAGGTCGTATCGCCGAGCCCATAGAACATCATGGACGACATCGAGGAGACGACGAGAATAATCGTTGGCAGACTGAATAGCGTGAGCCGCCGCCAGGGTTGTCCGGTTCCGAACAAATACAGCGCGAGCGGCACGGCGGCGCCGTACAGCAATACGTTCACATTGTTCTGCATAAGGACGATGAGGAAGATCGCGACCGCCACGATCAGCTTCAGGCTCGGATTCACCCGGTGCAGCCAAGTCTCGCGTCCTCTCCAATTCAAGTCCACGCCAAGGCGCCCCCTTCCTGCCTTGCCGGATCTCCCGCCGGAGCTTGAACGCGCTCGTCTCGCACGAGCTGTCCGGCCTCTACCGTCCATACACGGGTGGAGAAATGCGACACGATATACGGGTCGTGCGTCACCATGACGATCGTCGTGCCCTGCCGCCGTTGGCGCTCCAGCCGTTCCAGGATCGCGAACGTATTGCGCGCATCCTGTCCGAACGTCGGCTCGTCCAACAGCAAGGCGCGGTGCCGCTTCACCGCAGCCGCAGCCACGCTGAGCCGCCGCTTCTGGCCCAGCGACAGCTGGTACGGATGATGGCCGCGGCGGTGGAGCAGCTCGAACTCCTCGAGCGTCCGCTCCACGCGCGGTCCGATCTCGGCCTCCGGCACACGGGCCGCTCGGAGCGTATAGGCCACCTCGGCTTCGGCCGAGTTGGTCACGAATTGGTATTCCGGATTCTGGAATACGAGGGCGAGCTCCCGGGCCGCGAGGCCCGACTTGCGCGTAACCGGCTGCCCGAGCAGCGTGTACGCGCCGTCCGTGCGGAGAAGCTGGAGCAGCCCGAGCAGCAGCGTGCTCTTGCCGGCGCCGTTTTCGCCGACGATGGAGATCCACTCGCCGGGGTGGACCGCCGCCTCGTCTACATGAAGCTTGACGGTCTTCCCGCGGTAGACCGTCCAGTCCTGCAGCGCGAGCAGCGGTTCGGACGAGCCGGCCGCGCTATTGGCGCGCTCCGCCATGATAGATCGATACCGCTCGCTCGCCACATAAGCTTCCCACGTCCCCGGCAGCCATATGCCGTCGGCGTCGAGCTCCCGCTTCATCCGCCCGAACACCGCCTCACGCGGGCCGTCGGCGACGACAGCGGCCTGGGCGTCGAACACGACGACCCGGTCGACATACTCAGCGACCTCTTCGATCTTGTGCTCGACGATGATAAGCGTCTTGCCGGCGGTCGCCGTCTTCAGCGTGTCCCACACTGTCTTCGTGCCCGCCTCGTCGAGCAGCGCCGTCGGTTCGTCCACGAACCAGACATCGGGGTCGAGCGCCAGCACGCACGCGATGGCAAGCCGCTGCTTCATGCCTTGCGACAGCGCCTGAATCGGCGTATGAACGGCATCGAGGCGCAAGCCCACTTGCGCAAGCAGCGCCTCGATCTTCTCCTGCATCCGCTCGCGCGGCACCTGCATATTTTCGAGTACGAACGCCAGCTCTTCGTCTACGTACGGCATGCAGAACTGCGTATCCGGATCCTGGAACACGAAGCCCCAGGAAGCCGGGATACGCTGGCTTACGGTCTTGACCGGCATCTCGATCGAATGGGGGATAAGCCCGGACAGCACCTGGAGCAGCGTGGACTTGCCGCAGCCGCTCGGCCCGAGCAGCAGCACCTTCTCCCCGCTTCGTACCGACAGCGACACGTCGCGGAACAGGAGCGACTCGCTACCCGGGTAAGCGAGACGCAGCCCTTCTACCGCTACCGCCTCGCTCATGGCCGGTTGAGCAGATCGTAATCTGCCCGGCTCGGCGGACGGACGAGGTTCGTCACCCCGGTCGCTTCGAGCGCGCGGACCAAGTAGTAGGCGAAGACGCCGCAGATGACGACCGACCCGATCATGCGGCAGACGAGCAGCAGTGTGACGTTCCAGACCGACAGATCATCGATGTAGTTGTAGTACAAGTCCATGAGCAGGGAGCCGACCGCCGAAGCGACGCCCGCCAGTGAAGCGGCTGTGACGGAATACCGGCGGTACCGGAACAGGGCGAACACCAGCTCGGCGAACAACCCTTGCAGCACTCCCGCCATAAAGACGGAGACGCCCCACTCGGAGCCTGTGATGAACTCGCCGGACGCCGCCGCGAGTTCGGCGAGCAGCGCGACCCCCGGCTTGCGGATAATGAGAAACGCAACCGTCGCCGCCATGAACCACATCGGGTAAATGAGCTGGTCCACTTGCAGCCCCCACGGCTTCACCGCGTAGTACAGCGGAGACCACAGCTTATAGACGATGCCGAAGACGACCGCGATGACGACCGTGACAAGAATGTCGGTCAATTTCAACGGTTTGAACATGGTTAACCTCTCCTCCAATATCGTATTGGCCCCACAATTGCCCGTAGGAAGCAAAAAATCCACCCTCGCGAGAGGGTGGATGAACGATTCGATCCAAAACCGAATATGCGCTCCACTTCCCTACGCTGGTACAAACCAGATCAGGTTCAAAGGGTCTAGGATGCGGGCATCCAGTCTCAGCCTTATTAGGCTCCCCCAGTGACACATTTATCTTAACACGCTTTTCCATTTTGTCAAATTAATAATTACAAGTGCTTCGCCAAATACTCCATCATCGCTTCCTCGTGGAAAGGCAGCCCTTCGTGGCCGTAGTCATGGTAAATCTTCGCTTCCTTCTCCTCGGTCAGCAAATGGTTGAACGCCGCAAAGCAGGTGGACGGCGGGCAGATCAAATCCATCAGCGTGATCGCCATCAGCGTCTTCGCCTTGATCCGGGTCGCCATGTTCATCCCGTCGAAGTAGCTGAGCGTGCGGTACACCTCGTCCTCGCGCTTGTGCTCCTGATCATATCGGCGGAACCAGTCGATGATTTCGCGGTACGGGCCGGCGGAATGCTGGGCGACCGAACGGCGGAAATCGCACAAATACGGGAACACCGGCATAGCTACCTTCGGCCGATCGTCGAGGCCGGCTACCGCCAGGGTCAGCCCGCCGCCTTGGCTGTTGCCGCACACCGCGATGCGAGCCGGATCGATCTCCTCGCGGGAACAAACGAAATCGATTGCGCGCACGCAGTCCAGATACACTTGCTTGTAGTAGTACTCGTCCGGGTCGAGGATGCCCTTCGTCATATGACCGGCAATCCCGCCCGCGCTGTAGGAGGCGTTGTCCGGCGTCTGCCCGGATTGGCCGCGTGTGTCGATCATGACCGTCGCGTAGCCCATCGACGTCCACTGCAGCAATTCATTGCGATTCCGGCTGCCGCCGTACCCGTGATACCGGACAACTACAGGCATTGGACGGGATGCAAGCGCTTCCTTCGGCACCATGTACCAGCCGTGCACCTTCGTCCCGTCCGCCCCGTCATACACGAGATCGTAGACGTCCACGGAAGCGACCGGGTAAGGGATCGGGGTCAGCGTAGCGTTGAGCGGGATCGCCTTCGACTGGGCCAGCGCTCGTCCCCAGAACACGTCAAAATCCGCTTCCTTCGTGAGCGTCGGCTTGTATTCCTTCAGCTGCGATAACGGCCAATCGACTAATGGCATTTTAGCAACTCCTTATGTCAATTAGTGACAAATTCTCTTTTCATATGGTACTATAAACCTATCGTTTCGTAAATAAATTGATAAAAGGCAAACCCGACCGAAAGGCGGGGACGCAAAACCACGGGTCTTCCGGGCAGAGGAAGTCGTACACATATGTCGTATGGCCGACGCTTGCTCCACGATAGCCGGGCTGCTCAATCGATCAGTCGCTGCCCCCGGTAGCGATTGTTGTTTTTGTGACGCCTGTTCGTAAGGGAGCCTCTACCGATGGATGATTTGAACCGGATGAAACGACTTATGTTGACGGTCACGCAGGAGCTCATTGGCGGCTGCCGTTTCTGTATCGAGATTTCCTCGGATCCTGAGGATCGTACCCCTATTCAATGCGTCAAATTCTCGGGCAATTCCACCCCGATCAGCGTGAACGCCGCTACGTGCATCACTTGCAAAGAATTCAAGAAAACGGAGCGGCTGCAGCAGGCGAAGCTGTCAGACTGACGCTCCCCGCGGAGGGTTATCTCCGTTCGCATGCAGCGGTCCGGTTCGGGCCGCTTTTATTTGGGGTCTTGCTTATTGATTTGGCGGCGCTTCTGTGTCAAGATAAGGCTTGAGCCAAAACCGACATTGAAGAAAAGGTGACCCCTTTGAATAAAGCCATTTTTCGATTGTTGACCGAGCTCTCCTCGCGCAAATGGATCTCGCGGATCACCGGGGCGTTCGCGCAGTCCTCGGCCAGCCGGCTGTTCATCCCCCGCTTCGCCAAGCTGTACGGCATTCGGCTGGAGGATGCGGAGAAGACGGTAAGCGAGTATAGGTCGCTGAACGAATTTTTCACTCGGCGACTCAAACCCGGCCTGCGGCCGATCCATGAGGCGGCCGACGCGCTCGTCAGCCCGGTCGACGCGCTGATCACCGGCATGGGTCGCATCGAAGCCGGCCAGCTGTTGAACGTGAAGGGCCAGGACTACACGATCGAGGAGCTGCTGAACCGGTCTCCGCGCACGGTGAATTACAAGCATGGCTACTACTTCGTGCTGTATTTGAGCCCGACGGATTACCATCGGATTCATTCCCCGGCGGCAGGCCGCGTGCTGGAGAAGGAGCATGTGCCGGGCAAGGTGTATCCGGTTAATGAGTTCGGCCTGACCCAGATGCGCCGCGTCCTGAGCCGGAACGAACGGCTGATTACTTACATCGAGCATGAGACGGGCGAAATCGCCGTCGTGAAGGTCGGCGCGATGAACGTGAGCAGCATCCGCTACGTCGAGCCGCTGCCCGAGCAGCTGGAGCGCGGCGGCGACCTCGCCTACTTCGCGTTCGGCTCCACCGTCGTGCTGCTGACGGAGACCGGCATCCTGACCCCCCGCGGCGACTTGGGCGTCGGCTCCAAGGTCAAGATGGGCGATTGGCTCGGGACGTTGCACGAGAAGTAGCTCTGCAGCTTCGTTAACCACGCCCTGCCTGGACTCAAGTTCAAAAGGTATCGGAGCTCCTCCCCTGAGAGGAGCTTTTTTTATTCAGCTGCGGCACCTGGACACTCACTACGACAGGCTGTCGGAACCAAGCCATCTCACGGCCGCGCGCTCCATCCGGTCCACCCCTTCGGCGATTTGCTCTTCCGACAAATGCGCGAAATAGAAATAGCCCGCCGGCGGCGCCTCGCCGATGTAGTTTTCCCGGGCGTCTCCCCACTGCACGCCCTCTTGCGCACAGAGCGCCCGATACCGCTCATACCCGGCTTCGTCTTCGCGCCAGCGGGCGAAAAGGTGCAGGCCGGCGTCCGAGGGCACGACCTCGAACAGGTGCCCGAGCCCCTCATCGAACCGTCGGCCGAACTGCTCGAACCGCCGGCTGTACACGCGCCCCATGCGGCGCATATGGCGCTCGTAGCCGCCGCCGGCCATGAACTGCGCCAGCGCCCGCTGCTCGAGCACCGAAGCGGGCACGGGCTCGTACAGCCGCAGCGCGCGCATGAACGGCTCGACGAGCCGGTCCGGCAGCACGGCGTAGCCGATGCGCAGCTGCGCCTGCATCGTCCGCGTGAAGGTGCCGACATAGACGACGCGCCCGGCGCGGTCGAGCACCTTCAGCGGTTCGATCGGCCGCCCGCGGTGCCGGAACTCGCTGTCGAAGTCGTCCTCGACGATGACCGCGCCGCGTTCGGCGGCCCACTGCAGCAGCGCCTGCCGCCTCGGCAGGCTCATGACCGTGCCCGTCGGGAATTGCCGACTGGGCGTCACGAACACGAGCCGGGCGTCCCACGGCTCGATCACGAGCCCCTGGCCGTCCAGCCGGCCAGGGACGGGCACGCCGCCGGCGGCGCGGACGGCCGAGACGATCCCGGAGTACCCGGGATTCTCGACCACCGCCGGGTCGCCGGCGTTCAGCAGCAGCTGCGCGAGCAGCGCGAGCGCTTGCATCGAGCCATTCACGATGACGATCGCGTCCGCCGTCACATCAATGCCCCGCGCCCGGCGGAGATGCCGGGCGATCGTTTCGCGCAGGGGCAAGTAGCCCTGCGCAGGAGGGGACGCGCCCGGCGCGTCCGTCTTGGCGCGGACTTCCGCGTATAGCAGACGGCGCCATTCGGGCGCGGGGAACGGCTCCGGCGCCGGGTGGCCGAAGTCGAACACAATCTCGCCCCCTCGCAATCCCTCGGTGGCCGGCTTCACCGAATCCGCAGGTTTCGCAGCCACACTCCCCGTTCTCGTCCCGGCCGGACTCCCGGCCTCCGGTCCCGCTCCCGCTCCCGCACCTTCTGAGTATTCGGTCACACTCTCCCGTTTCAGCATGCTTAGGCGGCGCCCCCACTCCGACAGCGGGATGTCCGTCATCGCCCCGCCCGCCCCGTGCGCCTCTTCGTGACGGTAGAGGACGAACATCCCGCTGCCGAGCACCGCCTCCACATAGCCTTCCGCCGCCAGGCGATCGTAGACTTGGTTCACAAGTCCACGGGACAGCACATACTGGCGCCCCAGCTCACGGCTGGAGGGCAGCCTCGTGCCGTTAGGGAGCCGGCCGCTCGTGATCGCGTCCCGGAGCGCATAGTACAAGGCCGTCTGCTTATAACGATAGGTTTCTAGATACACGGTCAACGGCAAATGAATGTCCACCGGCCCCCCTCCTTTCTTGTGTTTAAAGTGGTCCACTAATTTCAATCATAATTGGACCTTTTGATTTGTCAATTGAGTCTGTAAGATAAGACCAAATATGAGAGAGGGTGGACCGTATGAGAAGAGAAGAATTCGACATGACCACGCGTGAAGAAGTGGATGTATTCCTGCAGGAGATGAGCTTCGGGGTGCTGGGATTGCCGGACGAGGTGTATCCGTACCTGGTGCCGATTAATTTCGCCTACCGGGACGGCAATGTGTATATCCACGGCAGCCGGATCGGGCACAAAATGGAAGCGATCGGGGAAGGAGCGCGCGTCAGCTTCAGCGTAGCCAAAGAATTTGCCATCATTCCTTCCCACTTCACAGACCCGGTGTTTGCTTGTCCCGCAACGGCTTTCTTCAAATCCGTACTGATCCGGGGGACGGCTTCGGTCGTGCAGGACATGCAGGAGAAGGCGGAGGCGCTGACCGCCCTGATGGAGAAGCTGCAGCCGGAAGGCGGTTACGATCCGATCGATCCCGTCGTTCCCGCCTATGCCTCCCGTGTGCGCGGAGTAGCCGTCATCCGGATTACGCCAGAGCAGCTCTCGGCCAAGTTCAAATTCGGGCAGAACCAGCCCGAGGCGAAGCATGCCCACATCCGGGAATCCCTCCTCGAGCGTGACCGGCCCCTGGACCGCGAAACCGCCGAGCTGATGGCGCGTTATTGCCCCGCACATAAGCGGGAATCGCCGCTATAACGAAAAGCAGAGCAAGGACCAGCGGTCGACCTCCCGCTACCTGCTCTGCTTTGCTTAATGCTTTAAGTGTGCACATGTCAGGACTTGTAGCCCCGCCCCGTCACCAAGTGCGCGATCGGCGGCGTCTCGTGTTCCAGCACGGCGAAGATGCCCTCTGGGTACACCGGACGCTTCTTCAGCTGCGACATCGACCGCCAGACGAGCTTCACCGAGGAGTGCTCCTTGTGCCACAGCGGCTCCGGGATGTCGTTCGTCCCGCGCAGCTCGCAGCGATGGATGAGCGTCACCTGATGATGCTCCTTGCCGTAGTACTGAAAAAAATGCTCGTTCACGACCAGCAGCGGTCCGACGATGACCTCCAGGTCATATTCCTCCATGAACTCCCGGATGATGGCTTCCGACGCCGTCTCCCCGTATTCTACGGTGCCTCCGGCGAACCTGTAGAACGATTCGTCCTCGTCGCATTGCACGAGCACTTCCCGCTCGCCGGGCCGGTCATGGACCGAATGGCCTTGCCGGAGCATGATGCCGGCCGCTCTCAATTTCGGATTCATTCTAGCCTGCTCCTTTCGGGCAACAAGGACGTTTTCTCCCCAAGTCACAATTTGATTTTGCTTCTATTGTACATTACCCCGGGCCGGAAAGAAATTCCTGATTGCGCTTCTACTGTTTGTATCGGTTAAAATCACGCCTTCTATACCTCTATGCGGCAACTCGCGCGGGCACGCACACGCTCCCGGAGGTGACGCTCCCCTTCACAAATGCTATAATATACGACAGTGAAGCGAACCGACTAATGCGGAAGGATGACAGCATTTCATGAACCCACTGGTACAGCAGCTGAATGATACGATTGGGCGGGAGAACAAGCATGTTTTTGACATGTTATCCGGTCTTGGCAAGGCGATTTATTTTCCCAAGGAAGGCATCTTGAGCCAATCGGCCGAAGCGAAGACCAAGGCCAAGGCGTACAACGCCACCATAGGGATCGCCCTGGAGCAAGGGCAGCCGATGCATCTGCGAGCGATCCAGGAGACGCTCAGCGCCTACGCGCCCAAGGATCTTTACGAATACGCCCCGCCGGCGGGCAAGCCGGAGCTGCGCAAAGCCTGGCGCGCCAAAATGATCGCGGAGAATCCTTCGGTTGAAGGCAAAGGCTTCGGCAATCCGGTCGTCACCAACGCCTTGACCCATGGCCTTAGCATCGTGGCCGATTTGTTCGCCGATATTGGCGACCCGGTCATTTTCCCCGACAAAAATTGGGAGAATTACGAGCTAACTTTCGGAGTCCGCCGTGGCGCGGTGATCGTGAATTACCCGCTGTACAACGCCAATGACCGCTTCAACGCGGAAGGGCTGAAGGAAGCCATTCTCGCCCAGCACCGGGCAGGCAAGTCGAAGGCGATCGTCATTCTGAACTTCCCGAACAACCCGACCGGCTATACGCCGACCGCGGCTGAGGGCCGGGAGATTGTAGCCGCCCTGCTCGCCGGCGCCGAAGCCGGGATCAACGTCGTAGCGGTTACGGACGATGCGTACTTCAGCTTGTTCTTCGAGGACTCGGTGACGGAATCGCTCTTCGGCCAATTGGCGAATCTGCATCCGCGGATTTTGCCGGTGAAGGTGGACGGCGCGACGAAGGAAGAATACGTCTGGGGCTTTCGGGTCGGTTTCATCACGTACGCTTCGGAGAGCGAAGCGCTGCTGAACGCGCTCGAGCAGAAGACGACCGGCATCATCCGCGCCACGATCTCGAGCGGCCCGCATCCGTCGCAGACGTTCGTGCTGCGTGCGCTGCAATCGCCGGACTTCGAGGCGCAGAAGCAAGAGAAGTTCGATATCATGAAAGCCCGCGCGAACAAAGTGAAGGAACTGCTCGACAGCGGCAAGTTCGACGGCGCTTGGACGTACTATCCGTTCAATTCCGGCTACTTCATGTGCCTGAAGCTGTCCACCGTCGACGCCGAGGCGCTGCGCGTCCACCTCTTGAACGAGTACGGCATCGGCACGATCGCGCTCGGCGCCACCGATCTGCGCGTCGCCTTCTCGTGCATTGAGGTCGAGCATCTTGAGGAGCTGTTCAACCTGATCCACCAAGGCGTGCTTGACTTGCAAAACCGCGCGTAACTCAAATGTGCACTTGCTGATAAAACCCGGCCCACAGCCGGGTTTTTGTTTTGGGTGGGGGAAGTTTTACTCCAAGTTAACTTTTCTACTCTACAACGCCCGCAACCGACTTTTCCCTCACTCCAAAGTAATTTTTCTACTCTAGCATCCGAAACCCAATTTCCCCTCACTCCAACGTAACTTGTCTACTCGATAGCGTCCGCGATCGACTTTCCCACACTCCTAGGTAATTTTTCTACTCTATAACATCCGAAACCGTCTCTCTACCCACTCCAAAGTAATTTTTCTACTCTACAGCATCCGAAACCGTCTCTCTACCCACTCCAAGGTAACTTTTCTATTCTACAGTTCCTGCAACCGACTTTTCCCTCGCTCCAAAGTAATTTTTCTACTCTACAGCGTTCCGCGACCGACTTTCCCTCACTCCAAAGTAATTTATCTACTCTACAGCATCCGAAACCGTCTCTCTGCCCACTCCAAGGTAACTTTTCTACTCTACAGCTCCTGCAACCGACTTTCCCGACACTCCAAGGTAACTTTTCTACTCTACAACTCCGTGGACCGTCTCTCCCCTCACTCCAAGGTAATTTTTCTGCTCTACAACTCCCGCGACGGTCTCTCCCCTCACTGGAAAGTACTTTTGGACCTCCTTATGGCCACTATCCCCTTGACTCAGGGGCAGAAATATACTAAAAAGTCGGGCCTTTTCAATCCCAACTATGGACACACGAACAAATGTTTGGTATAATCAAAATACAAACATACGTTCTGATAGAAGGTGTGCGCTGATGATCCCGACTTCGATACTTGAAGAGTTTGATCGATCCTATCCTACGGAGCAGGCCTGCTTGGAACAGTTGTTTCAATCCAAGTGGCCCGATGGGTATGTCTGTCCTAGATGCGGTCATGGACATGCGTATTTGATGACTTCGCGCAGGCTGCCTCTATATGAGTGCCGTCAATGCTGCTATCAGGCTTCCTTGCTCTCGGATACCGTGATGGAAGGCAGTCGTACCGATCTCCGCAAGTGGTTCCTTGCCATTTGGTTGCTCTCACGTTCCGAGCGCGGCACCACTGCAGTTGCGTTGAGTGAGCTCATTGGAGTTACTTATAAAACGGCTTGGCTGATGTTGCATAAAATCCGTGATGCTATCAGCGCGTCTGAGAATGACCGCCTGTTGTCCGGTGTTGTTCGAGTTAATCCCGCCTGCTACGGGCGTCCCCATAATCCCTCTGTTTTTCGGCACCCTCAAGAGCATCCGTTTCTGATTGGCTCCTCGATGGATGATCAAGGCCAACCCGGAGCAATCAAGCTCATGTTGCTCAACGTCCGCGAACATATGAATCCATTTAAGAAGGTGCTTCGCTCCGGCATTCAATGTTTCAAAAATCGGCATATCGATCCTGAATCCCATGACATTATTTTTATCAAAAACCAATTCGCCCAAAACCGCATCCGAGTCCTCCTTGGAGTCGCGCGTGCTGCCCACCAATGGATTAACACCACTTTCCACAGTCTTGGACGCAAGCATCTTCAAGCCTACTTGAACGAATTCAGCTATCGTTTCAACCAATCTCAATCTCAATCTCAATCTCAATCTCAATCTCATTCTCATTCTCATTCTCATTCTCGATCTCGTCTCGACCAGCCTCCATTTCATGCGTTACTCACCCTCTGTGCTACTTCCAAAAAGATTTGCTATGCCGATTTAACTGCCGCGGCTGCTTAAATCATAGAAGTAGGAGTCAGTCCAGTAGTTAGTTGGCTTGCTTGCTTGTTTGTTTGTTTGTTTGTTTTATCTCTTGGCCGTTTACCGCTTGCTTTTCAATGTTCATGTCTCTTGTTATTCGAAACAAAAAAAACTTCGATCCCATTTCCTGAGCCGAAGGAATTGATTAGAGTTAGTTTTGTTTTCTGTTATCTGCAGGCCGTTTGCTCATTCGGTGGCCCATTGTGCATGTCTTGATTATTGTTATTCGAATCAAATCTCCCTCAATCCCATTCCTGAGTCGAAGGATTTTATTAGTTGTTTGCTGTTATCTGCGAGCCGTTTGCTCATTCGGTGTCCTATTGTGCGTGTCTTGATTATTGATTTTCGAATCTAATCTCCCTCGATCCCATTTTCTGAGCCGATGGATACCTTAGTCTGTTATCGTTACGCCGTTTGCCCGCAAGGTGTTCCATTGTGCATGTCTCTTGTTAATTCGAATCAAAAACGGCTTCGGTCCCTTTTCCTGAGCCGAGGGGATAGTGGCTATAAGGAGGCTGGAACCCCAGTCGACAGCCTCACGTTCTGGGAATAGTATATCGCTATGTGAATTTTATGACGATACGGGGACATTGCGTAAAAGAAGAAACACCTGTTAAGCCGTACGGGTTTCGCGTAAAACGATCCAACAACCTCTCTCCTATACCGCCCGATACACGGCCTGGCCGCGCACGTAGGTCGCCTGCAGCTCCAGCTCCTCCGGGGTGAGCAGCAGGAAGTCCGCGTCCTTGCCGACTGCGAGCGAGCCCTTCCGCTCGGCGAGCCGCACTTGCCGCGCGGGGACGGCGGTGAGGGAGGGCAGCAGCTGCTCCAGCGAATAGCCGGTGAATCGCATCGCGTTCTTCAGCGCCTGCAGCATCGTCAAAGCGCTGCCCGCCAGGCTCGATCCGTCGGCCAGCATAATCTCGCCGTCCCGCACTACGACACCGCCATAGCGGCCGTTCGGCAGCCCTGCCACGGAGATCGCGTCGGTGATCAGGCAGACGCCCTGCGGCCCCTTCACGTCGAACAGCAGCTTGACCGCCGCCGGGTGAACGTGTATACCGTCGCAGATCAGCTCCGTCGTGAGCGCCGGGAGCATCAGCCCGGCCCCCGCCAGACCGGGGTCACGGTGATGGAACGGACTCATCCCGTTGAAATGATGCGTCGTGTGGTTCACGCCATGGCGGATCGCCTCCTGCGCCTCGACGAACGTAGCGTTGGAGTGGCCCATGGACACGGTCACGCCCTGCTCCTGTGCGAGCCAGCGCGCCGCCGCGAAGCCGCCCTCCACCTCCGGCGCCATCGTGACAAGCCGGATGTGGCCTTCCGCTGCGGCCTGAAGCCGCTCCAGCTCGGCGATGTCCGGCAGCCGGATGTGCTCCTTGCTCTGCGCGCCCCGGCGCAGCTCGTGCAAGTACGGCCCCTCCAGATGGATGCCGGCCAGCTCCGCCCCGGTCGTCCGGCCGACGGCGGCCGCCGCGTTCCGCAAGGCCGCCTCGATCCGCTCCAGACTCGTCGTCGACGTCGTCGCGAGGAAGGCGGTCGTCCCTTGCCGCGCATGGAACCGGCTCATCCCGTCCAGCCCTTCGAACGTGGCGCTCAAGACGTCGAAGCCGCCGCCCCCATGAACATGCACATCGATAAAGCCGGGCAGCACGAGCTGTCCTCGGCAATCGACGACGTCGGTTCCGGCCGCTTCCGGCGGGTCACCGGTCCCGATCTCGGCGATTGTCCCCTGCTCGGAGACGCACATGTACCCGTCTGCCAACACCCCTTGCTCCGTGTAAAACGTACCGTTTTTTAACAAGATCCCTTTCATCTGAGGCCTCCCTTTCTTTCCTACTACATCCCGAAATGAGACTGTCGTTTTGTATTGGAATCCTGGAGCGGAGTGAAAAAGAGGACCACGGCGAGTTTTGGCTTGAATCTCCCCCCGCGGAATCCTTTATCCAACAAGGAGGTTCAAACAAGATGTTTGAAAACCATGGGCCTCCGCAAAGTACTCGGAATTACCTACAGAGCATTGCTTCACTTTGTGGGGAAAGCATGGGGTCCTTTTTCACTCACAGCGGCCGTCACTCCCCATAGAATCGACAGTTTCGAACCCCTATTTCCACTCGCCCTTAATCCCCTTCTCCTTGAACAGCCGGTTCACGTCCTCTAGGACTTCTTTACCGCCCCTGTCCATAAACTTCTGCATCATTTGATCCCAGTCCGCCACGCTGGATTGCCCGATGATCATTCTCGACTGCTCGTCGCGTACGAACTGCTCCAGCTCGGCCCAACGCTCCATATACTTCTCGGATTTGATCCGGTTGATCGGATTGATATAAGCCTTGTAATTGCTGTACAACGACTCCATCGCGCTGAATAGCGACCGCTGCAGAGGATCGACCGCTACCTTGGACACTTCGTTCGCTTCGTCGCTCGGCGCCCAGAATCGGGACTCCAGGTAGAAGCGCGGCTGCAGCCCGGCGCCGAAGTCTGTATTCTCCTGACTGCCGTTCACGATCTTGTAGCCGATCCCCTGCTTGCCGTTCAGCCAATCGTAATCCGGGTTGTTCGGAGTCCGCTGATCGAGCGGAATGAACTTGCGGAAGTACTCGTTCATCTCGAGGAATTTTGTCACCTTGGCCGGATCTCCCTGCAGCTTGGAGTTAAGCGTCAGAATCTGAAAATAGCCCGCCAACCCGTTGAACCCCTGCGACCCGTCCGGCGCCTTGAAGGGCGGGATTGGCACGAGCTCCGCCTGAGGGTTGATCGACTTCAGCGTGCGGAAATCGGTCGGCCATTTGTCGTAGGGCTGCTCGTAGAAAATCCCGAACTTGCCGGCATAGAACGCCTTCTTCACGTCGCTGATCTTCGTAACGGCCCAATCCTTCGGAATCGCTCCCGCTTTGTACAAATCCGCCAGCATCCCGATGCGCTCTTTGCTCGAGTCGGCGATGACGCCTGGAATGATTTGGCCGTTTTTGTTCGTGTGGTACCAGGCGGCCGGGTTCCAATACACCCCGAAGTCAAAATCGTACTGAATGCCCATCGCGAGCATCAGGCCGTACGTGTCATCCACTCCGTTGCCGTCCGGATCATTCCGGGTGAACGCGATCGCCACTTGCTTCAGCTCTTCGAAGTTCGTCGGCACCTTCAGCCCGAGCTTGTCGAGCCAGTCTTTTCGAATCATCGGACTTTTGCCGTACTTCACCGGGAAATACCGGGGAATGCCATAAATATGACCGTCCACCTTCATGGCGTCCCACACGTACTCGGGCACCATCTTCAGCGTCGGATATTTGTCGATATAAGCATCTAGCGGCAGAAACGCCCCTTGCTTCGCCCATTTGTAATAATTCGAATCTGCGCTCTCCATCCCGATCACGTCCGGGATATCCCCGCTCGCCATGCGGGCCGGCAGCTTTTGGAAATATTCCGCAATCGGCACGAATTCGGTTTTGAATGCCACATGAAACTTCTCGTTGATCATTTGCACGCCCGGACCGTTCGGCGGGGGTGCCGGACTCGCATATGTACCGTCCAGATAAGAAATCACCATATTGCCGTTCGGCGACTCGCCAGGTTTGTCGGACGAATCGCGATCCTTCGTGGTCGAGGGGTTGGACGAATCGGCCGTGCAGGCCGCCGTTCCGCATGTCAAAACCGCCGCCAGAAGCAGCCGAAGGACCTTAACTGAACGCATCACTTTCCACCCCAATCAAGTCGGTTAATAGCGGCCCGCCCTGTCCCTGCAGAGCCTGCCCCTATTGTCTCACAAGTGCGGTCCGCTGCCTAGAAGCGGCAACCTGGAAACGACGAACCCGTACCGAGGCGGGCCGCCCCAATACGGATTCGCAGATGATCCCAAATCTTACTTCCAAGGCTTCAGCTTTTTGTCGGCCGGCAGCACGGCGTTGATCTGATCGACGTACCCTTGGAAAATTTTGTTGCCGTTATATTTGGTCATGAGCTCCTCGCGGTACTTCGGCCAGTTCGCGCCGGTCTTATCCTCGAAGATTGCTTTGATTTCCAGGCGGGCCATCTCTTTGCGGAAGTCCCCGATGTTCGTACCTTCCGGAGGGGCGAGTGTAACCGGTTCGCCCTTGGACTTCGGAATCGCTTCGACGAACTTCATGATCGCGCGGTCGCGGTCGGACAGACGGGGGTCGATCACTTCGAGCTTCAGGACGGAAGGCTCGTCGAAAGCGGTGAAAAAGCGGTAGATGTTGAGCCAATCGCCGTTCTTCACAATATCCTTGTCGATGGCATCGGGATCGATCGTGATTTTGTTGCCTTCGCGCTTATAGTGCTTGCCTTCCAGACCATAGTGCGTCATGAGGTAGCCTTCTTCGCTCGTCAGCCAATCGAGGATCTCTATGGAACGCTTCACTTTCTCCGGATTTTTATCCGCCACCGACTTCGCAAAGACGAACGGATTTTGTCCGCCGGGCGTTCCGGCCTTCCATCCGTATGGTGAATCGAACGGGAAGATCGGCTGCCAGTCCGCTTTCGGATCCAGCTGCTTCGTCTTGGACTGCACGCTCGTCGGAACCGAATCGAAGGCGAAGCTCATGTCGCCCGACCACATGACGCCGATCTTGCCTTGCGCCGCCTTGTCGAGATGCATCGGGGACTTGTTCACGTACCAGTCCGGGTCGACGATGCCTTCCTTCATCATATCGACGATGCCTTGGATGACGTTCTGCAGCTTCGGATCGGTCTGATTGTCCATAAACGTGTCGCCGTCGATGCGGAAGTCCGCGATCAGTCCGTTCTGAATCCATTGCGGGAAGTCGAACGGAATCCGGTTGCCGCCGGAAGCGGCGCTGATGCCGTACGTATCTTTCTTGCCGTTGCCGTCCGGGTCCTTGTTCGTGAAGTCGCGCATCGCGTTCATGAGCTCGTCGTACGTCTTCGGCAGCTTAAGCCCCAGCTTGTCGAGCCAATCCTTCCGGATGTAGAAGGAAGCATACGTATTGCGCTGGAACGGCATCGGAGCCCGGCTGAACTTGATCCCCTTCAGCTGGTAGTTGTTGATCTCCTCCTGCGTCACCCACTTGTAGTAGTTCGGCATCGTCTGAGGCGAGACGTACGGAGTCAAATCGGCGAGCAGGCCGTCCACCGCATATTTCTGGCTGTCGGTACCCTGGGCGATGAACATATCCGGCACATCCCCGCCGGAGAGGATCAGGTTCATCTTGTTCGTGTAGTCCGACCCGAAGACCATGTAGTCTAGCGTTAAGCTGACATTGAACTTCTCTTCGATCGCCTTTTTGACGAAATCTTTGTCCGCCGACGGCAAGGTTGAGTTCGCGATGCCGTTCGAACCGATGAACCATTTCAGATTCAGCTTCTCCTTCGTCGGCTTCGCCGTGCTCGTACTTGTGCCGGAGCTGGCGGACGGCGTCGCGGATGGAGACGCTTCCTCCTTGCTCGAGCAGGCGACCGTCAGCAAGCTGACCGCCATTACCGTGCTCACCATTTTTAACGCTTTCATGGAATCCTCCCCTTGTTGATCTTCATGGATCATGTTTGATCGTTTCGGTTACAGTTCGATCATAGACGGGCCGGGAGCCGGCGGAAAGTGGCGGTTTTGCTGATTTTCTAAGCGTATTGCAGGTAATCCGTAATAGTGGGATAAATCCGTAAAAGAAGGAGACCCAGGCGGAACCCGGATCTCCATAAATATCAATTATTGTTCCTCAATCGCCCGCTCCAGTTCGATCGCGCTTTCCAGCTGTTGCCTGTCTGCGCTGCCGGCGGGGACCGCTTGGATCACGTGCTTCTCCAGCTTGAACGAGTCGACCATCAAGGTACTGATCACGGTCAACTGCCCGAGATCGTCGATCGGCACTGCCCCGGTCCGGAAGGCATACCCGGCGGCAAGCTGCTTCTTCACGCCGTCCGGCCCCGTGATCCACACATCGTACTTCTTCGCAGCCAGGTCGGCTTCGATCCGAATGCGGTACTTGGCGTCTTTCACGTAGGTGATCGCTTGATCCTTGGCGTACACCGCTCCGTCGCGGGCGTCGAACGTGCCGTCGCTGTTCAGGCGGACGAGCAGGTTGATCTTCCCGAAGCCGTCTACGACTGTCGATGTATCGGAATAACCTATGACTCCGTCGATGTTGTTCGCAAGCGGTGTGACTTCGAAGTCGGCGACCACTTGGTTCGCGTAGCCATCTCCGAGCCAATGATTCGACTCCAGGAACAGCGCCTTGGACGTCATGGCTCGCTCCGGTTTCTCGGAGGAGACCGCCTTCACCGTCACCTGCGTACCTGAGGCATCGTACAACCGAACGTCCCAGTTGTTGCCCGATGCATCAGTCTTCTTCCCGAGCGGAATGCGTTCGGACACGGCGCGATCGTTCTTATACAGCTGATAGCTGACCGCTCCGGCGTACTCCGGATCGAGCGTATCCCTCTGCTCCAGCACGACGGTCACGCCGTCCTGGCCGCGGATCGTATGGAGCCGGTCGGTTTTGCTGACGTAGCGAACGGTATATGTCTTCGTGTTCGCCTTCAGCTTGCCGGCGACTGCATCGATCGTAATCGTATTGTCGCCTTCCTCCAGCTGCACGGTGTAGGAGCCCGGCACGTCATCTTGCGAAGCCTGCACCTTGCCGTTCAGCTTCACGACCGGCTGGATGATGTTGCCGTCCGCGTCCGTGGCGGTCGCCGTGAAGGCGAGCTGCTCGGTTGTGACACTCTCCCGCGGCAAGAGCGTCGTGATCGCCCCGCTGACGGAGATGACCGGTACGCGGACGTCCGGTGCCTTCTCCAGCGCCTTCGCCAGCTTCAGGCGTGCCTCCTCGAAGGAGTCGCCCGTCTCCGTGAAGCCGAGTGCATTCGTCTTGTTCAGGATGCCCGGCACTACGTCGGCCAGCGCCTCCTTCACGACATCCTCCTGCCCGCGCTGCGTCAGCATCGTCATGTACAGATGGTCCTGCAGCCCGCGGCGCATATTGGCGAGACGAATCGAGGAGATCGGCCCCTCGATGCCGCGATCTTCGGCAGGGAAGCGAATGTTCTCGCCCGGGTACACTAGTACGCCGTCGCCGTTGCCTGTTGAAGGCTCGCGGTTGTAATACGTGATCGGCTCCAGCCAGACGTTCTGGTGGCGGTCCAAGCCGCGCCACATCTGCGAGTTGTGCCGCCAGTTGGCGGCCGACCAGTAGAAGTACGTGTCGATGTCCATCTTGTATGCGCCCCAGATCGTGGCGCGAGGATCGGTCGCCGGCGCTTCGTACACCGGCGCTCCGGAATACGGGCGGCTGCCGTTGTAGATCCACATGTCATCTCCGTGCGCCCGCTCGAGGAGCGCTTGCTTCGGATCGTAATGGCTCGGCGTCCCATCCCAGATATCGATCAGATTGCCTTGATCGAGCTCCGCATTATAGCCCGAGGTGACAAATACCGGCAATTCCTTGCCGATTCCGGAGGTCGCCTTGATATGGCCGGCGATGCTCCGGATATAGGAGAACGTCAGCGGATCGGACGGCTCATCCGGCATGTAGGCGAACGTCTTCTTGGCGT
This sequence comes from Paenibacillus sp. HJGM_3, assembly GCF_045062745.1. Taxonomy (NCBI): domain Bacteria; kingdom Bacillati; phylum Bacillota; class Bacilli; order Caryophanales; family Paenibacillaceae; genus Paenibacillus; species Paenibacillus sp. HJGM_3. The sequence continues at coordinate 123,915 of NZ_JBJGED010000010.1, read as the reverse complement.
CCGCGCCGAACGTATCGCGCAGGAACATCATCCACTCGTTCGACGTCGCGGCGGCCGAAGCCGGCGTGTCGAACAAGGTGCCCGGCCCGTAGAACGTGCGCGGGACGACATGGTTGCCGACCCCGGCGCCGGGTCCGTCGTAGCCTTGGGCGGCCGTGAAGTCCGAGCCGTTCAGACGGCCGATCTCGGCCGTTGCCGCAGCCGGGTCGTACGCCTTCACGAACTCCACCCGATTGCGGTGAGCGAGGCGGTTGTACTGCGCATCCATGTTCTTGCCATGGAACACATCCGTCTGCACGCCTTCATAAAAGATCATGGCGTCCATGCTGTTCTCGTCCGGCAGCGTGAAGTCCATCAAGTCCAGTTCGATCGGAATGGTATGGACCGCACCGTCAACGGTTACGGCTACGGTGCCCTCATATTTCCCGATCGGGAGATCCTTGGCCGTATAGATGTCAATCCACAGCGCCTGGTTTTGCTGCGGAGCCACCTGGAGCGGGAAGCCCCCCTTGCCCGGCTTCGCATTCTCCGGCACGAGCTGTACCGGCAACCAGCCGAGTGCGCCCGGCAGAGAGCCCGGTCCGGAGGAAGGCACGATCCATCCCGCCTGCGTCGGTTCGGTTACGTTCATGTAGTTCTCGCTGAAAATTTGGATCGGCCGGTCGACATAGTCCGTCGGGTCGATCGTCGGAGCCTTGTAGGCGATCCGGCCGGACTTGGCGTTCCCCTGACCCGAGAGCTCCGGGAGCGACAGGGATAAGTTGTCGATGCCCTTCGTACCGGCTTCGACGATCACTTGGAACGCCAGCACTTCGTTGCGGCCGCCGAACAGCCGGATCTTCTTGCCGTCCCAGACGGAGTTGCCGTCGCGGTTCGGGTTGTTCAGATCGTCGCGCTTCACGGTCTCGCCGTCGTTCACCGCCCAGATCCGGCTGAGCGCGTTCCCGTCGGCTGCCGGGCGCTGTATGACCGGGATCTTCACCGTGCGCGTCTCCGTCGATGGGACGAGCTTGTTGCCGCCCGCGTCCTGCACGTACTGCGCACTCGGCCAGCTCACGCTAACAGCAAGCTGCCCAGGCTGGGCCGCATCGAGGATGAAGCTCAGCGTGTCGGGCTTCGAACGCTCGACGATATAGGTGTCCGCCGGGATGACGGCCCCGCTGCCGTCCTTCAGCACGAAGTCGGATTTGTCGAAGGCGATGATGCGCTCCGAGAATGTCACGTCCAGTGTGTTCGGTACTGCACTGCCATTCGCTTGCTGCGCAGCGGTGCTCGCTACGACCGGCGGGACGCGGTCGAAGTTCGTATTCAAGATGGCTCCTGCACTGAGCGAGAGCGGCTGATCCGCCGTTCCCTTGACGAGCGACGGGTTCAGAAGCACGAGCCGATAATTGTACGTATCGGTCGTGAGCGGCAGAGCCGTCGTCAGCTTCACCTTGGTCGGAGTGCCGCTTATCACTTCCGCGGCACGGATGGTCGTATAGTCGGCCCAGCTGCCGCCATACCTCTGCACCTTGAACGCCCCCGGAGAAACCGAGGCCACCGGTCCGTCGAAGCCCAGCACATAGGTGTTCGCCGATGTTGCGGACACATCCTCTACCTTGGACGTGCCCACCGTCGTCACTTGTGCCAGCTTGAGCGGCTCGGCCGGCGGTGTTGTCGTGAGCGGCGTAACCGTATGGTTTTCCACGTAGTAGACGTCGTCGCTGCCCAGTGATTTCAGGTACACTTTCCCGATGTTTGTGATCGGGTCAGAGTTCGTCCGGAAGACGCCGTTCGTGAGCAGCTTCGTTCTAGTACCGCCCTCCGGGGTTACCCACACGCTGTATGTTTTGGCCGGCAGATCGATCTCGAATTCAAAATGGTACTTCTTGTTCTTCACGATCGGCACGACATTCTCCGCGTTCGTGTTGTTCCCGTTCTTCGTCAGGAACCGCGGCGGAGTCGAGCCCGGATCGAAGTAGAGCGACAGCGGGATTTTCGGATAAGCCATCGTGGCGTCGTCGGCTGTGAACGATTGGTAACCGAGAATCGCATTGACCGTATTGTTGATGTCCGCCGTCATCGTCAGGTCGAACTCGGTCTTCACCTTGCCCGTATAAGCTTGCCCGAGGCTGTACGCCGAACGGCCGAAATCCATGTTCGACTTCCAGACGTCCTTCGTCACGGAATGGTTCTCGACGATGAACGAGCGGTCCTCGCCCAGACTCTTCAGGAACAGCTGGCCCAAGTCGTCGATCGGCGTCGCGCCGATCCGGAACGCCGCGTCGGCGAACAGCAGCTTCTCGGCTTCGCCCTGCGGCGTGACCCAGACGCTGTAGGTGCCGGCCGTGAAATCCACCTTCAGGCGGAAGTGATACTTCTTGTTCACAACGATCGGGATCGCCGCCGAATTCGACCAGGCATTTCCATTACGCACTTGGAAAATACTAGACTCGGGATTGAAATAGATCGAGATCGGAATTTTCGGATAGCCGTCGATGACCGCCGAGCTGTCGGCATAACCGATCAGCGAGTTCACCCCGTTCGGGTCGAGCGGCTTGAGCGGCGTCATGTCGAACTCGGCGACGACCTTGCCCGTGTTCCCTGTGCCGAGAGGGAACGGCTGGAACGCGATCGTCGACGGCCACGCCGCCGACCGCTCGAGCGTGACGGTCCAGTCCGCGGTCGAGCCGTCCTGGCCGCGCACCGTGTACACGACCGGCTGCGTGAAGTTGACGGCCGTGCCGGAGGCAGGCTGCACCGTCGCGCCGGGCGACACGGTTACGGTCGGCGTCAGCGCCGTCGCGTCCGAGCTCTCCGGCAGCGTGAACTTGACCGTGCGCTGCGCCGCGTCGATCACGGACGGGCCGAGCTGCCCCGGCACGGTGAAGCCGGTGATCGCCTTCGCCCCGCTAGGCGGATCCAGCACCGCCAGCACCGTATACGTCTGTTGCGACCCGTCCTGTGCCGTCACCGTATAGGTGACCGGCTGCGTGAAATTGCGCACCGTGCCGGAGGCCGGCGCCAAGGTCGCAAGCGGCGACACCGCGATGACCGGCGCGAGCGCCTGCACGTTCGTGCCGTACGGCAGGCGGAACGTCGCCGTACGCGCGGCTTCTTCGATGACCGTGCTGCCGACTTGGCCCGGCACGGTCAGCGACAAGATGGACTTCGCGGCACTCGGCGGATTGACCGTGCCGCTCACGGTCCACGTCGCCGTCTGGCCGGCGGCGCTCGTCACGGTGTAGGCCGCCGGAACGCCGAAGTCGCGCGGCGTACCCGATGGCGGGGCGATCGTCGCTCCCGCCGACACGCGGATGTCCGGCGTCAGGCCGGTCAGGCTGCCGCCGTACGGCACTTGGAACGACACCGACTTGTACGTCGTGTCGATGACGGATGCGCCAGCATGCCCGTTCACATGGAACGCGGTAATGTCGCTGCCGGGCTGCGGCGGCGTTCCGGCCGGCGCGATCGTGTACGTGCCGGCGCCGCCGGTGAAGCTGAGGACACCGCCCTCGGCGCTGACGCTGGCCGTCGTGCTGGCCGCGCCGGAGATCGTCCAGCCGCCTGCGGCGAGATCGGCGATCGCGAACTGCAAGCGCTCGCTGCCGCTGCCCGCGACGCTGAACGTCATCGCGCCGCTCCGCTTCTCGCCGCTCTTACTGAACAGCACGACGCGGTCGGCGATCTTCACGCCTTCGAGCTCCGCGGACTCGACCCGCTCCGTTGCGAGCGGCGTGACGCCGCGGTCGGACACCTGCATTACGTTCAGGAACGTGTCGGTCAGAGCCGGCTGGGAAGGCGACACTTCGATGCGCCACGCTCCGAGCTCGCTCGAGCTCGTCGCCTTGTCCGTCTCCGGCCAGTTCGTCCCTTGGTAATCTTGGAACTCGTGTCCCTGTCCTCCCACCGGCGTAATGACCGGCGCGGAAGGCAGCAGCGTCGTGTTGACCAGCTTGCCGTTGTAGCCGTCGGTCGTGCGCTCGATCGTAGTCGTGTTGCCGCTAACCACAGGCTGCTCCATGCTGTGCAGGAGCCATGTTTTCTTGAAGCTCGGGTCGGTCGACGTCACCTTGTCGTGGACGATAATCGCCGCCGGGTGAACGTCGTCCTTCAAGTTCAGGAACATGAACGACCGGTTGTAATCGCTTACTTTGGTCGCCTTGTAGTTATCCGTCAAGTAGCCTTTGATGTAGCTGAAGTCCGGTTCGATCGCATCCGGCCCGATCTGTTGGGCGACGACCTCGCTTCGCTTGTAGCCCTTAGCGGGATTCAGGATGTCGTTCAGGTCGTACGGCTCGTACGCCTGATTCGGCCAGAACTGGCCGCCGTCGTTGCCGAGCGGCTTCGTCGCTCCGCCATCGAACGGATCGGTGTACGTCCCCGGCGTCTTGTCATGCCACTCGAACTTCTCGTTCGGGTCGTAGACGAGCAGCGCATTGTGCGCGATCGTCCGCCGGCTGTAGTTCATATGGTGAGGCGTCTCGTAGAGGCCGTAGTTGCCCGAGTCGATGGCCAGCGCGCCCTTGTAATAAATCTGGAACGCACCTGCATCGAGATGCTCGTGGCCGGCGAAGTAGTATTCGTTCATGCGGATGTCCGCCACGACATCCTTGGACTGCAGATTCATCCCTTCGGTCCACCCTGTCCGTGCGATCATCGCCCCTTGAGGGGAGCCAAAATACTTCGTCAGCGGCAAATCGCTCACCGACTTCGGCTGCACGGTCGGATCCGCATAGACCAGCTCCAGCACGGGATCCAGCTTCCCGCCGTCGTTCGTGCCGGTGCCGTTCGCCCCGCTGTAGTTGCGCAGGAATTCTCCCTGCAGATAGCCGTCCTTGTACAACCCGGCCGCCGTCATCCAGGGCAGGGGCGCCCGCCAATATTGCCCGTACGGGTGCTGGTCATCCTCCGTGGAATCCCCGTCCCGCAGCAGGCTGCCGTCCGGTCTTCGCCCCCAGAGGTAATAGTCCATCATATTGCGCTGGCTCGCATCGTAGATGTCGATGCCGCTCATCTTCTTGAAAATCAGCGCCGAGACGAAGTCGCTCGTCATCGTATACGGTCCGTAGGAGTCGCCCCGCTGATGCTTGCCGGCGGCATAATACCAGTCGCGCGCCGGGATATAGCGGCTGAAGATCGTGCCCGCCACCGTGTTGTATACTTCCGGGTGCTCATTGTAGACGGCGACGGCCCAGCTCAGCTGGTCGCGCAGCACTTGATCCTCCGCGCCGTGCCCGCTGATGGCTCCCTGCAGGTCCGGCGGGTAGCCGATCTCCATCTTCTCCGCGTGCGTCCGGAACAAGGCGTTCCACTCCGTCTTGTTCGTCTCGCTCAGCAGCGGGTAGCACCAGTCGTAGACGATGGCGCCGGCCACGAGCATGTGCCCGATTTCCCGGGCTCCGGCATTATTGAAGCTCTTCACGTAGCTGTCGAACAGCTGGATCGCTTGCTGGCCGTAGGCCGCTCCGTCTCCGAACAAGTACCGGAGCGCCTTCGCCTTGATGACGTCGAGATTCGCCGCGCTGAGCGCGCTGCTCGACATCACCGCATTCCATGCCGGCTGCATGATCGCCGCCGTCGTCTTCGCCTTCAGCTCGGCGATGTCGGCCGCCGTGCGCACGAAGAGCCGCGGATGCGCAGCCGGCGGTACCGGCGGCGTGCCGGCGCCGAGCGTCTGCACCTGCTCCGGCGCGGCGGTCCCAGCCGCCCCTGCGGTCATGGGAGCCCCTCCGAAAGAGGAGAGGAACACCCAGAGGGACAGGAACACGAGCCAACCCCTTTTTCCGGACTTCCGAACCATAAATAGCCTCATCTCCTTCTACTTTTTAGCACTATGCTTTTCCAAAGCAATCCTATATTATAGGAATTACTTCCGGCTGTTTAGTGGCGAAACTACCGGTTTCTCTCCTATATCGGGGCCATTCGTAAATATGGGAGAGATTCGATGAACCGACACATGCCCGGACCGGGACCTGGATTCTCATTTCGGACAGAGGAGGGCTGAGGCTGCCCATGATGAACCGGCTTCTGCAGCTGAGGCTTCGCACCAAATCGATTTTTATCAAGCTGTTGCTTGGTTTTATGGCCGTCATCGTGCTCCTCGTCTCGTTCAACTTCTTCTCCTTCGCCTTCTTCCGGACGAACATCCGCAATGAGATCATCAAGTACAACGAATCGAACCTGAACACGACGACAAAGCATATGGAGCAGCATCTGCAGCTCATCCGCAACGTGGTCTCCGGATTCTTCATGAACGGGAAGCTGCAGGCGCTGGAGCAGGCTACGGAGATCGACTACATATTGGCCAAGCAAGTCATTAACGAGCTTCAGAATACGGTGTCCAATCCGCTCCTGTATCTGGACAACTTGTTCGTCTATACATCGAAGCGCGGCTTCGTCCTGGAGAAAACGATGGGGGCCGACGCCTCCCTTATGTTCTCGCAGTACTATCACAATACGCGCTATCCTTCTACGTTCTGGAAACAGCAGTTCGAGAGCGTGCAAGGGTTCCAGCTGTATCCGGCCTCGACGTTCACGGAGACGACGTATTCGATCTCCACGCCCAAGACGGGGCTAGTGCTGCCTTTTGTGGTCCAAAGCAATCTGTATCCGAACTTCGTCTTCCTCGGTTTTCTCGATACGGAGAAGTTTTTCAACGCGTACCACCAGTCGATTAACGACTCGCTGTTCATTCTGGATGCCCATGGGAACCCGCTGTTCACGCACGGCGACGACTTGGCGCAGATTCCGGCGCTTCCGGAGGACCGGAGTTACATTTTGCTGGACCACCGCTACTACTTCTACACCCGCAGCCCGGACAGCGGGCTTACGTACGTCAATGTCGTGCCGGACAAAAGCATTTCCTCGCAAATCGTACGCCTGAACTTCACGCTCTTGGGCTTGCTCGCCCTGGCGGTGTTGCTTAGTGTGGTCATCTCGGTGCTGTTCACGGTGCGGTTCAACAATCCGGTCAAAAAAATCGTTGATACGATCCGCCAAATGAACGCCAAAACGCCGATTACCGACAATGGCAACGAATTCGAGATGATCCGCGAGAATGTCGGGCGTATGCTGCAGTCGACCGAGGCGGCTCACCATGATTTGGAGCTGAAGAACAACCATCTGCTCTACTATGCGTTCATTAACAAGCTGAAGCGGATCCCGGGACCGTTCCAATCCTCGGAGGGGGAAAGGATGGATGCGGGCGGCGAGGACCGGACGTATTTGTTCGTGCTGTTCCAGCTGTCGTTCAAGCTGCGGTTCTACGAGGAATTGAAGGAAGAAGAGCACCGCTCGATCTACTTCATCCGCGAGTTCCTGCAGTACATGATGGGAAGCCGGCTGGAAGGGTCGCATACGTTCCAGATCGAGAACAACCAGATTCTTACTTTGGTGTATACGGATGGCGTCGACGCTCGATTGACGGAAGCGCTTGCGCAGGTAAAGAACGTGATGGACATCGACAAAAGCTACTTCTTCCTCACGATCGCCGTCAGTCCCGTCTATCAGAGCGACGCCGATTTCACGACGGCTTATGAAGAGACGCTTGCGCGCATTCGCCGCCGGCCGTTCAACGACGAGACGTACGTGATGCTTGAAGCGCCGGCGGACGAGGTGCGCATTGTCCTCCCATCCGGACTCGAGCAGGAGTTCGACGTGCAGGTGCAGGCCGGCAATGAGCCCGAAGCGGTGCACACGCTGAAGCGCATGCTCGCCTACTTGAGCCGCAAGAACGCGGATGCCGAGCGGTTCCGCCGGTTCGGCGAGGAGACGCTGCAGAAGCTGGAGAAGGTGGCGGCCGTGTTGAAGCTGCCCGGCGAGGAGCTGGGCGACGGGGGTCGGTCGGGGTCTGCGCGTTCGGCGGCGGTGCAGCTGCATACCGTCGACGAGCTGTCCGCCGCCCTGGGGGCGCGGCTCGCCACGGTGTGCGGGCTCATCCGCTCCAAGCGCGAGGAGCGCGATCCGATCATCCACTTCGCGCTCGAGTATATGGAGACCCACTATACGAAGGATGTCACGCTCGATATCGTGGCCGGCAAGCTGAACATCACGCCCGGGTACTTGTCGACCTACTACAAGGAGAAGACGGGCAACAACTTCATCGATACGCTGAATGAGATTCGGATCAAGAAGGCGGCGGAGATTCTCCGCCAGACGGACCTGCGCATCCAGGACATCGCCGAACAGGTCGGCTACTTGAACATGAACTCGTTCTACCGCATGTTCAAGAAGTTCATGGGCATCACCCCGACCGACTTCCGGAAGATGAAGCAGGAGGAGTTGTAGGTGTGTTTGGAGGGCTGGACAGCGAGCATATGCCGCGGACATGAAGATCGAGGGGGGAGGTCCCATGGAGAGGGATTTTCTCCCTCTTTTTTGCCCGGAAATGCCCGATTTCGCGTCATGAGAGGGAAAACCTCCCTCACTTTTGTCCGAAACTGCCCCATTCCGGAAGAAACCGCCCAAAAAAGAGGGAGCTTTTCCCTCTCCCATCGCCCTAGGCGAGCGATCGCGCTCAAAGAGGGGGAGGTTTTCCCTCTGCCTCGGTGTGGCTCAGAATAGCGCGCAGATTGGTCATCCGACACATGTGGGAGCACGAGTTAAGGTGGGAGTACAGACAAGTAATCATATGCTAACGTGGGTGAGCAGACATTCGAGGGATGGGTCTCGCAGCTGACCTCATGGAATTCATACGCTTGCACTTAATTAACTGACGATAGTCAGTTTTTTTGTTGATTTCAGGCAAACATCCGTGTTATCATACCCTACATACTAACCTGACCGTAGTCAGGTAAAATAAAGACTTCCGAAGGGGGGCGCGCGGGATGAACCGAAGAGATGAGATCAAGAAAGTCGCGGTCAGCCATTTGCTGCAGTACGGATTCGAAGGGACGAAGCTGGCGGAAATCGCCGACGAGGTCGGCATCAAAAAGCAGTCGATGTACGCTCACTTCGCGAGCAAAAAAGAGCTCGTCATCGAGATTCACGAGGAAGCGACCAAGCAGGAAATCGCCTTCCTGACCCTGTTCTTCGACGAGCATAGGGGCGTGCCGCTACGGAAGCTGCTCGATCGATTCGTGATCGAGATGCGAGACCGCTATTCGGACAATCAGAACGTAAAGCTCATGTTCCTCATGGCCTTCATGCCGCCCGAGCAGCTGCAGGAGCTGTTCCTGACGATGTACGAGCTCTACTCCCACCATCTGCTCCATCTGCTGGAGCTCGCTTCACGGGGAGATTCGACCCTTCGCGTCGATCCCAAGGAATGCGCCTTGGCGGTGCACACCATTTATGAAGGGTTGTCCGCCAAGCTTATTTTCGGCAACGCCGATTATTTCATTCAAGCGTCGACTACGACCTTTACCTTGCTGTGGCAAGGGCTGCTTCATCCCGGCGAATCGGTGGTGAGCTGAACCCCCAGCCGTTATCGCGGTTAAGTCTATATCATCTAGAGGTGCACCATGCAAGCGACCAACAACAATATCAACGACAACAATAAACTACTATCCCTCGAAACCGATTCCGTGGGCAAAGTGTTCGTCCGCTACCTAATCCCGTCCTTGATCGGCATGTTCATGATGTCCGTGAACGTAGTGGTAGACGGAATCTTCGTCGGACAACGGCTGGGCGAGGTGGCGCTGGCCGGCGTCAACGTCGCGGTTCCGGTGTTCTCGATCTACATCGCCATCTCGCTTTGGATCGGCATAGGGGGCGCGGCCCTCTATTCCAGACACTTGGGCGCGAGGGAGATTCGAGAGGCACGGGCCGTCTTCACGCACTCCCTGACGCTCATCTTCAGCCTGACCTTGCTGCTAGCCGCGATCACCTATGCCTTCCGCCAGCCGGTGGCTGTCTTCCTCGGCGCCAACGACGACACCATGCCGTATGTCATGGAGTATATGCACGTGATGCTGATCGGCGGCTTCGCCATCACCGTACAGAATGCGTTCAGCATCTTCGTCCGCAACGACGGCAATCCGAACTTGTCCATGGCTTCATTGATCGTAACCGCCGGCATCAATATTGTCCTGAACTATATCTTCTTGTTCGTGCTCGATTTCGGCGTGGGCGGCTCGGCGCTCGCTCTCGTGATCGGGGCGGCTGTCGGGGCGGGCGTCCTGTTCCTTCATTTCGGGCGCGCGAACAGCACCTTGCGCTTCGCCCTCCCCCGCCCCTCGTGGAGGCTGGCGAAGCTGACGTTCACGATCGGCTTCCCCAGCTTTATCGCCGAGGTCGGGATCGCCGTCTTCACGGCGGGCTACAACATGGCGATGGTGCGCTGGGCGGGTACGGTCGGCGTCTCCGCCTTCTCGATTCTGAACTATGTCCACAGCGTGATGCTCATGCTGTTCATCGGGATGGGATCGGCCGTTCAGCCGCTCGTCAGCTATTATCGCGGGGCTCAGCTGGTGGACCGGCAGCGGTCGACGATCCGCATCGCCGTGCGGACCGCGTTCGGCACCGGACTCGCCGTGCTGCTCATCGGTCTTACGTTCGCGGGCGGCATCGTCTCCCTGTTCGGATCGTTCCCCGCGGAAGTACGGGATTTGGCGGTTACCGGCATCCGGCTCTTTTTCATCGGCTACTTGTTCATGGGCGTCAACTTCGTCATGATGACCTATTTCCAAGCGACCGATCAGGTGAAGATGGCTACATGGATTACGGTGGCCCGTGAAATGCTGCTGATGGTGGCGATTTTATTCACCCTGCCTTACTGGATCGGGACGACCGGGATTTGGCTCGCGATTCCGCTGTCGGAGCTGATCGTACTGCTGACGGTGTATGCCTATCTGCGCCGCCGTTACAGCCGCCCGACTTAACGTTATTCCACATTCTGTAAATCATGACACAGCAAGGTTACGATAATGGATGATAAACGTTGCAATGCCGCAATAAGAGACGAAACCTTCTGCTGTTTCCGTTACCCTCGTCAATAAAGTCCAAAACCCGCCTTAACTCTCTGCCACTCGGGTTTACTTTGTTAGCGGAACCACGTATGATGTGTTCAACAACTTCATATTCCGTTGAATTCCCGAACAGGGAAACGGGGGAACCAACCGAGATCATCCGTGAGGATGGTTTCATGGGGTGAATCCTTTCACAAGCTTCACTGTGAATGGTAGGACACTCTCAAGTCCGAATCCGTCAGCTAACCTCGTAAACGTGATTGAGAGAGAACCTTGATCGCGCCTTGCAGCAACCGACTCGAACGTTATGCAAGAAGCCCGAGAGTAGAGTTTCTCTGCTCCGGGCTTCTTTTTGCTGCGCGTGAATCGATCCAATCACGAAGGGGGTGGTCCATCATGGATGAGCGATGTCGTCCATTCGCGCAACCATATCGTATAAAAAGAAAGGAAATCGGCATGAATATCCTTTATCCGATTATCGTGTTAATTTTGTTCGTACAATGGCTCGTGTGGCTTTCAGGGAAGCACAAGGAGCTTTGGATCATAAGAGGGAACAAGCGGCGGGTTAAGCCGGTTTATGCGCTCATGCTCCTGGCGGCAGCGGTGCTCGGTGTCGCGGGAATAACGGTTGGACTCGCTAGGGTCGCCGCCTCGTCTACGCCTGAGATTTTATGGCCTGTTCTTATCACTCTGCTGTTGATCGGCCTGATCTTTTTGTTGTGCTTAAAAGTGTTCTTGATGGACAGCCGCCCCACCTTTAAAGCGGTCTTGTATCCGAGTTTAACCTTCTCGTGCTTTTTGCTCGGCATTCAGTTGGTTTGTTTATTCATTTTGCAGCTATAGGGAGCCTTTCATCGGCTCTCCCGCAAACTTGGAGGGAACGACTCCATACGCTCGGCGAAAAAGGCGCGCGAAATAGATCGGCTCCATCCCTACATACCCGGCCACTTGCGCCACGGTCAGCCCGCCCTGCTGCCTCAGCAATTCCGCAGCCGTCTGCAGCCGAATCCGCTGCAAATCCTGCAAGGGAGTCGTGCCATGCACCTCCTTGAACAGCCGGATGACCTGCTTGGGCGAATACCCGACGTAGGAGGCCAGCTCCTTCAGCGAAAATCGCAAATGCATGTGGTCGTACATAAATTGAGTCGCCCGGTCCACCACCTGGTCCCGATACCGTCTTGGCGTTACATCCCGGGTAGAATTTGCAGCGCGGTCCGGCTTGGCGGCTTGCTTGCGGATCTCGACCAGCAAGGCGAACAGCCTCTCGCTGCAGGCCCACACGTCGTAGTCCGGTCCGGAGTGCAGCCATAGCTCGCGCAACAGGTCGGCGATCCGATCCATCTCCTTCAGCATCACTTGGAAGGGCGCCCGGTCGTAGCCCATCATTGGACTGAAGCCGGGTTGCTTTTCGAGGAACGTGGCGTACCCGACATGCCAGGGCTGCCCCGGGTTCGGCCTGTACTCATGGGGGAAATGATCGGGAATGTACAGCATGGTCCCCGGTCGTAGAATGTCCCAATCGTCTTGGCCGATCGGACGGAATGTCCCGGTACCGGACAGGGTGAAGAACAGCTGTCGCGCGGAGAACCCGGCAAGCCGGGACATGGGCTGTTGATGCTCGGTTCCTACAGTATAAAGGCTGATCGGGATTCCGTTGTCCTCGGCGGTGATCAAATTCGTTCTTAGGGCAAGCACGCTCGTAGTCTCCTCTCTCCTTCAGGATGTCCTTTTTGTGCGGATGAATGTCTCTTTTGAGCCATAGGCGAGTCCAGTATACCACAACTATAATCAGAAGGGATTGGACCCAACTTCAAGTTGAAGGAGAGATTCGCATTGAACCCCATCGCCGCTTATTGGGAAAATCTTAACGTACTCGAGGTCAACCGGGAACCGGCACGCGCCCACTACATTCCATATGGCAGTATCGCGGAAGCCAAGAACGCCAAACGGGGTACATCGCCCTATTATCAAACATTGAATGGGGCCTGGAAATTCGCTTACCGCGAGAGCGTTCGCCAAGTGACCGAACCGTTCTACGACTCGGACTACGATCACGCGTCTTGGGAAGAGCTGCTCGTCCCGTCCTGCTGGCAGACGAACGGCTACGATCAGCTCCATTACACGAATATCAACTATCCGTTCCCCTGCGACCCTCCTTATGTCCCCGACCGGAATCCGGCCGGCTTGTACATTCGCGAGTTTCAAGTGAGGGCCGATTGGGCCGGCAAAACCAAATACGTCGTGTTCGAAGGGGTCAATGCCTGCTTCTATCTGTGGGTCAATGGAACGTTTGTGGGCTACAGTCAAGGCAGCCGCGTGCCGGCGGAGTTTGACTTGACTCCCTATCTGAGAGAGGGCCGCAACCGGATGGCCGTCATGGTGTTGAAATGGTGCGACGGCACTTACCTGGAGGACCAGGATTTATGGAGATACTCCGGCATTTTCCGCGACGTCTACATGCTGGCCCGCGATCCGGTGCATGTCCGCGACGTGGAAGTGAAGCAGCAGCTTACCTCCGATCTGTCGCAGGCGGAATTGACGATCGCCCTCCGGCTGAATGGCTCCCAGGAAGTCAGAACGGAGCTGTACGATGCCAAAGGAGCTAAGGTCGCAGCCGGAGTGATCCAAGCCGACGGGGACGGAGCCGTCCGTCTGACTGTCGATCGCCCGACGCTGTGGAATGCGGAGCAGCCCGTCTTGTACCGGCTGTACGTATGTTCGGGGACGGAAGTCCTCTCCTTCGCCGTCGGCTTCCGAATCGTGGAGATTACGGACGGCGTATTCCGCGTCAACGGCCGCGCCGTGAAGCTCAAGGGCGTGAACCGGCACGATTCTCATCCGTCGCTCGGCCAGACCATTCCAATCGCCCATATGGTCCAGGATCTGAAGCTGATGAAACGGCATAACATCAACACGATCCGGACCTCCCATTATCCGAACGATCCGCGCTTCCTCGAGCTGTGCGACGAGTACGGCTTCTATGTGATCGACGAAGCGGATCTGGAATGCCATGGCATCGGCAAGGCGGGCAATTGGGAAGGGGATGCTTTCCACCGGCTGTCTAACGATCCGGCGTGGCGGGAAGCTTTCGTGGAGCGAGCCGTGCGGATGGTGGAGCGGGACAAAAACCACCCTTGCGTGATCCTGTGGTCGATGGGCAATGAATCCGGGTACGGGGACAATCATATCGCTATGGCGGAGTGGACGCGCCGCCGCGATCCGTCTCGCCCCGTGCACTATGAGGGAGCCGCTCCGCGTTACCGCGGCAACCCGAACGTGGACTGCCTCGATGTGGAGAGCCGGATGTACGCCTCGGTCGGCGAGATCATCCAATACGCGGCGGACGACACACAGACGAAGCCATTGTTCCTGTGCGAATACAGCCATGCGATGGGCAACGGCCCCGGCGATCTGGCCGACTATTGGGATGCGATCTATCGGTATCCGAAGCTGATGGGAGGCTGCGTGTGGGAATGGTGCGACCACGGCATCGCCGCCCGAACGGCGGACGGCCGCGCGTACTATGCTTACGGAGGAGACTTCGGCGATTATCCGAACGACGGCAACTTCTGCATAGACGGGCTGGTGACACCCGACCGGAAGCCCCACACCGGCCTCTTGGAACTGAAGCAGATCATCGCTCCGGTGAGGATCGACGCGGCGGATGCGGCGTCAGGGCGATTCATAGTGCGGAATCTGTACGATTTCAGCGATTTGTCGCATCTCTCCTTGTACTGGAAGCTCGAGGAAGAGGGAGAGCTGATCGATCAAGGCTCGGTAGCGGCGCTGGATGCAGCTCCCCAGACCAAAGCCGAGTTGACCCTGAACGTCGATGCGTCCGGGACTTCAGCCGGTTCGCGCGAGCTCACGTTGTCGCTCCGGTTGAACCGTGAGACGAAATGGGCCGAGCCCGGCTATGAGCTGAGCTTCGCGCAGTTCGTCTTGCCAGCCGTGGCTGTAGAGGAGCCGCAATCTGACGCCGAGAATATCTCGCATCATGCAATACGCGTTCAAGCTCACGGGGGGTCGCTGCTCTTGGAAGGCTTTGACTTTGCCTATGCCTTCGACTTGCAGGCCGGGATGTTCACGCAGCTCGCCAAGCACGGGGTTCGGATGCTGGCTGCGCCGATGCAGCTGCAGATCTGGCGGGCGCCGACCGACAACGACATGTATGTGAAGCGCAAATGGATGGAAGCCGGGTACGATCGCGCCGAGATGAAGGTGTACGGCTGCGACTGGCGGCAAACGTCCCCTTCCCGAGTCGAAGTGACGATGTCCTACTCGATGTCCGGCTGCAGCCGCTACCCGCTGCTGCGCGGCACCGCCGTCTGGACCATCGACGGAAGCGGCGCGATCACCTTCGCGACGGACGTGCAGCCGCGCGAGGAACTGGTCTATTGGCCGCGCTTCGGCCTGCAGGTGACGATGCCGCCAGGCAACGAAGCCGTCGAGTATGCCGGGTACGGCCCGCACGAGAGCTACATCGACAAGCGGCACAGCGTAAGGCGAGGACGCTATTCGTCCACGGTGGACGCCTTGTTCGAGCCTTATATCCGGCCCCAGGAGAACGGCTCCCGCTACGGAACCGAGTGGGCCCTCGTCTCCAATGAGCAGGGCATGGGTCTTCGCTTCGCGTCGAACGCCCCGTTCTCGTTCAACGCCTCCCACTATACACCGGGTGACCTCACCAAGGCCGCCCACGACTTCGAGCTCGTCCGCCGCGAGGAGACGATCGTCATCCTCGATTACGCGATGAGCGGGGTGGGCTCGAATTCATGCGGGCCCGAGCTGATGGAGCCCTATCGGTTTCCGATGAAGCCGTTCCGTTACGAATTAAGCATCTTGCCCGTGTTCAAAGAAGATTAGACGGCGCACACGCGCACCCTAACCAAAACGCGCCTACCACGATCGTGGTAGGCGCGTTTTGTGCGTTGCCGCCGCCTCTCAGCCCCCGGCGCCCGCGGCATCCCGCCGCATCCGCGCCGCGTGCGCGGCGGCGCCGAGCACCCCGGCGCGGTCGCCGAGCTCGGTCGCCTTCAGCGCCAGCCCCTCCGTGTACATGCCCAGTGCACGGAGGGCCAGCTCCTCGCGGGCGGGTGCGAGCAGCCGCTCGCCCGCCTGCGCCACTCCGCCCCCGACGACGATGACGTCGGGGTTGTAGAGCGTGACGGCGTACGACAGCGCCCGCCCGAGCAAGCGCCCGGTGTGGCGCATGAGCTCCACCGCCACCGCGTCGCCCCGGTCGTACGCCTCCGTGATATGCGCCGCCGTGATCGCTTCCGGCGTCAGCGCGAGCGCCGCCAGCAGGCTCGGACGGCCAGCAGCGAGCTGCTCGCGCGCCTGCCGCGTCAGGCCGGTGGCCGACGCGACCGTCTCCAGGCAGCCGGTCCGGCCGCAGCCGCACACGCCGAGCTCGCCCTCCATGTAGATGTGGCCGAGCTCGCCGGCGATCATCCGGGCGCCGTAATACGGGCGCCCCTCCATAATAAGCGCCGAAGCGATCCCGGTGCCGAGCGTCACGCCGAGCACGACCCGGTGCCCGCGTCCGGCCCCGAACAGCGCCTCGCCCAGCACATAGGCGCGCACGTCGTTGTCGATGAACACCGGCAGCCCTAGCAGCTCCGACAAGCGGGCGGCGGCCGGGACATCACGCCATTGCAGGTTGGCAGCCCCGATGCAGACGCCCTCGAGCGGGTTCACCAGCCCCGGGATGCCGGCCCCCACCGCCTCGATCGCCGCCCGCGGGATGCGGTGCGTCTCGATCAGCCCTTCGACGAGCTCCGCCATTCGGCGTAGGACCGACTCGCTGCCCCGAGCTGCCTCCGTCGGCACCTTCTCAAGCCCTACGACCTCGTCGTGTTCATTCACCAGGCCGCCTACGATATTCGTGCCGCCCAGATCCAGCCCTACTCGATAGTGCATCGGCAACCCCAACCTTTCTCTCTAGGATATATTTTTCTTACCTTACGGATTCGTTACGGTATAATCGTCCCAGCGCACATCGCCGTATGTCTGAATGACCCCGGCCTTGCCGGTCGTAAGGGCACTGTCCGTGGCGGACAACTCTAGCGTCCCGTCTACGTACAACTGCAGGCTCGAGCCGTTCAGCTGCGCCTTGAACGTGTGCCAGACGCCGGTCGACAGCGTATAGCCGGTCTTCGTGGCGAGCCGCGTGAACGTACCGGCGACCTGCTTCGTAATGCGAAGCTCGCCGGCCGTGGCGTTGTAATTCAGGATGTAATAATTGCTCGTATTCTGATACCTCGCGAGCAAGCCGACCGACTTGTCCCCCGTTCCCCACGAGGCCACTTTGACTTTCGCCTCCGCCGAGTAATTGCTCCAAGAGCTGCTGCCGCCTACGGCACGGGCCATCGCATCCGTAGCGGGTGTCCGGTAGGCGATCGAGCCGTCGGTCACGAAGCTCCATGTCCCGTCAACGACGGTCCACCCGTTCGCGGTGCTGTCTTCGAACGTTTCACTGAGCAGCAGCGGTCTCGCGTCGAACGTATCGTAGCGGATATCCTCATACGTCTGAATCAAGCCGGATGCACCGTTGGTCAAGCTCGAATCCGTCGCCGTCAGTTGAAGCGTCCCGTCCACGTACAAATTCAAGGCGGAGCCGACCGCATCCGCCCGGAACGTATGCCACGATCCCGTCGAAAGCGTGACGCCCGTCTTGGTCGCCAGCCGTGTGAACGTCCCGTTCACTTGCTTCGTGATCCGATACTCGCCGGCCGTCGCATTGTAATTCAGAATGTAATAGTTGCTCGCATTCTGGTACCTGGCCAGCAAGCCTACGGAACGGTCGCCGGAAGACGCCCACGAGTTGATTTTCACCGTCGCCTCGGCCTTGTAGTCCGTCCAGCTGCTGCCGCCTACGATCGAGCGTGCGATCGCATCCGTCGACGGGGCGCGGTAAGCTTTGACCGAACCGTCCGTAACGATCGACCAGGTGCCGTCCACAGCAGCCCAATCCGTCGCCGTGCCGTCTTCGAACGTCTCATTGTAAGGCAGCGCCGCGCCCGAGGAAGCCACGCTCGCCGGCGGGGCAATCTCGTTCACGATCGTGGAGATCGTGGCGCCCGGCGTATTGCTGAACTTCACCTCGTCATGGTACACGACGCGATGGTTGACCGTGGACGCGCTCGGATTCGTCGCCCAGATCCATTTGTAGATGCCCATCTTGAACTGGGCCGTTTCATTTGAATAGTTGTTGGGCTGCGTATAAGTCATCACGTTCGTGTAGCTGACGCTCTCGGACGGAATTCGTTTGTATACTTCGAGCAGCGGGTTCCCGCCGGAAGAGGACGCCCAGCGCACGTGGAAAATCCAATCCGTCCACACGCCCTTATCGATCGTCCCTACATCCTGTATAAACCCGTTCGCCTGAGTGGCGTCATTGCGCACATCCACCTTCCACGTATTCCCTTCGGTCATGAGCGCGAGCGGAGGCGACCCGCCCCCCATATGGTGCCATTGGGCCAGAATCTCGCGCTGTGTGTCGGGGCAATAGTTCTCCCCGGCGTCCGAACAGGTGCCGCCCCCGTCCCCCGTCCCCGGAAGGAAAATACTGAACGCATACCACCGCTCCGTACCAAGCGGCTCTTCGGTCGCGTGTACCAGCTCGGTCCGCTTGCTGCCCACTACGTTCAGCGGATCCGTCTTGAACAGCTCGAACCGCATCGACTTGCTCCCCGCGCGAACAGGTGCGGTCGGATAAGCGGCCGAGGGGACCACGTTGCCCCAGTAATCCGGTCCGTCGCAATTCGTGCCGCCGCACGTGCCGGCCTGGTAGTCGACTTGACGGGTGATCCAGCCGCTCATGTCCCCGGATTCGAAATTGCCGGTGAAGTAGACGGCGGCCGAGGCAGTCGGGGCGAACCCGATCATAGCGAGCACGACGAGCATGACCGCTGCCATGAGTGGATAAGCTTGGCGTTTCATCATCATTCACTCCTCCTGATTACATGATTGGAAACCATCGTAAGCAGATCTGAGTTGTGAAAGCCCACGCAGCCCTCCTTTCTCCCAGCGTGCTTTTATATTACCGGACACCATCCCGTGCGCCTAGTGCCACTATTGCAGGTGTTTGCGCCTTTTTCCGGTTACTCGTAATATCAAGACAGTTTCGTAAAAGCGACATATAACAAGTGACGTAGGCCTTCGGAGTTTATTCCTATTACTTTGCGGGGACCCCGGATTAAAAAAAGGAGCTCTCCCGACAAAGGAAAGCCCCAATTCGACCAACTAGAAAATCCAGCTCGGGAACCAGCGAAGCACATGGTCCACGTACCATTTGTCCGCCACCATGCCCGACAGCACCGGATAGAACATTGCAAACAGCACGCCCGCCAGTACGAGGTAACCGATGCTCACCTGCCGCCCGAGCCGCGTACGTTCGGTCAACGACTTCATCGCATACACGACGAACAGGATGAGGAACGGCATCATCGGGAAAAAGTGGTACAGGAACGTGAGCCGAGGCACGAGCACCCACGGCAAGTAGAGGGACACGAACGCCACGACCGGGACAAGCATCACCATGGCCCGGTGGCGGAATAGCATGTAAACCGCATAAACGAAAGCGCCGATGCCGGCCCACCAGAGAGCCGGATTACCCATGGCGACGATGCTCGACACTTTGCCCTGCGCGAGCTGCGAGCCCGAGAAGTACCAGACCGGCTTCACCATCGGCATCCATGCCCACCAAGGGGATGAGAACGGATGCGTCGCCACCAGCTTGCTGTGGTAGTCGTACATGAATTTCTGGAACCGGACGACGTCCATCAACCCATGCCCGGGTCCCGGAATCATAAGGAACGGGATGTAAGACGCCACATAGACGATCAAGGGAACGACGGTGAAAAAGAGGCCGGCACACACGACGGTGACGATCGTATGGCGCGGATACAGCCGGACGACTCGTTCCCAGCGCCCGATCGATTCCGATTCGTCGGTTGCCTCCGGCTGCCCGAGTTGCTGCTTGGCATACCGGTATTCCATGAAACGGATATACAAGTAATAGGCGAGCAAAGCGGCGAGCCCAAGTCCGCCATAGACGGCGTTCCATTTGCACGCAATCCCGAACCCGAAGAACAAACCCGACAGGAACAAGGGGACGATCGCTTTCGACAGCTTGTTCTCCGCCATATCGACCTGGCTGAACCGGTGCATAAAGTAGTACATCAGGATGACGAACAATACGGTATACATGTCGACGGTTCCGATCCTAGTCTGCACGAAATGCATGAAGTCCAAGACGAGCAGCAGGGTCGCCCAAGTCGCATACATCGTACTCCGGAACAGCCGGAAAGCGAATATGTACATAAGCGGCACCATGAGCACCCCGACGAGCGTACCGACGACCCGCCACCCGAATGGGGTCATCCCGAAGCCCATGAGGCCGAACATCATGATGTCCTTGCCCATTGGGGGATGCGTCGTCTCGTAGGGCTCCATCAGATGCAGATGCTCGTAGGCGGTGCGGCCGTGATAAATCTCGTCGAAATACATGCTGTTCATATATGTAGGGCGGAACGGAACCAGGTGTTGTTCATCGATCAGCCGCTCCGGCCCTCCGGCGGCATCCATACGGGTGACGCTGCGGAACGAGCCGAAGTCCTCTCGCGACACCTCCGACGAAACGGGCAGCGTCGAGGAAACTGTCATTAGCTTCAACGAGGCAGGCTTTTCGCTGTCATTCGCGAACACCCCCAGCTCCAGCATCCGCACGTCCGAGCTCTCCGCCGTCACCCGCACATAACGTCCCGTATGCGGCTCGATAACCGAGTTCCAGGTGAACACACTCCCATACATCGTATCCGGGACGGTCACCGGTTCCCATTGCTGACCGTCACGCGACGTTTCCAGCTTGTATCGGCCGCCTCCGATGCCGGAATAGACGTTGATTTTCTGAATCGTCTCGGTCTGGCCCAGATCCAGGACCACACTATCGCCGGGCGTCGGCTTCCAATACGTTTCCGGGGCCGAGGTGTCCCCCAGCCGATAAAACGCGATAATCGCATACAACAGCGTTATCACGGCGATGAGGATCCAATCTTTGCGCTGCAACGGTTGTTTCTCTGCATACAGGCTAACCAAGCCATGCTGTTGAACGGGTTTCACTTCAGGTACCTTCCCTATTCCCCGGGCAATAAACACCAAATACCCGGCCAAAATCACATTCGCCGCCGATGTCAGCAGCAGCACCTTGTCGAACCGGTACAGGTGATATTGCTCCTGTACGTTGAACGAGAGCACGTAGGCGACGTTGACGAATTGCGTCAAGCTCAGCCCGATGTACGTGTAGAGCAGCCGTCGGTCCTTCGTATGAAGATACGCCAGTACCGCGAGCAGCAGCGCCGGATACATATAGCGTTCATGCATCTTCGCTGTGAGGACGAACACGAGCACGATGATGACCAGGCTGATGACGAGCAGAATCGCCGGCTGCTTCCGGCCGCGTATATAGATGTACACGCTGTACGCTACAGTGAGCACGATGAAGACGGTGCCCCAAGTCTCATAGCTGAGCAGGAACCGGTTCGTTACCGGCTGCCAGTTGCCTCCCAGCAGGGCGAACAGGTTGAACGCATTGAGCGAAGCGTATGGGTAGGAGCCGAGCGTGCTGGTATACAAGTGCACGATCCAGAACAGCCCCTTGCTCGTCCCGAAAGGCAGGATCATGACCAGGAAAGCGGCCAGCCCGTAGGTAACGCTCCAGGCCAAAGATCTCCAACTGAAGCTCCGATATAGGGCGAACAAGAGCACCGGCGTGAAAATAAGCCCTTGCGGCTTGATCAGCACCGCCATGACGAAGACGATCGACGCTAGAGGCAGCTTCCCCCGCATAGCCAGCAGCACGAACGCGACGATGAAGAGGGTGAAAATCGAGTCCACTTGCCCCCAAGCCGCTGAGTTGACGAGAATGGCCGGATTGAACGCATAAATCGTCGTCAGGGCGATCGCCGCCCCTGCGCCGACACGCTTGGCGGCCGTTATGTATATAAGCCAGGCTGCGATCAGGTCGGCGAGGAGCGCCGGCATTTTGACCAACAGCAGGAACGTTCGGCTATGGAAATCCAGTTCGAACAGATGCTTGATTTTCCCCAGTACATACAGCACATAGATGTAGCCGGGCGGATAATCGGCGAATATTTCCCCGGAATAAAACTTGGCCAGCCCGTTCGTGGCGGCATAGTCCGCCCAAGCCCGGAACGTCGTCATATCGGTCGGATGACCGACGATGAGTACGGCCACGAGCATTCTTACAAGTAATGCGCCCAGCAAAATCGCCCAGACGACTGCCGGAACGCGCCATAGCTGCTTCTTCATGCCTAACCCCCACAGAGTGATTCGCTTCCTTTCTACTAGTTCTGCAACAGGCGGGCACATTCCTCTACGGCAACCAATCCGAGGCTGGATTAGAATCATTTTTACATTTACAAGTATCCGGGACGGGCATATAATGGGCAGGAATAAACCGTGTCCTGAACACAAAGTAATGTCTATGAAAGGAAGTTCGATACGATGGGAAAACTAAGCGTGTTTAAACGGGCTTCCCGGTTTCAAGTCATTCCCGTAATGATCGTTCCCGTGATGATCGGTTCCGTAGGCGCCTATGCTTGGACGGGCGAGTTTCATTGGTCCCTCTTCCTCATCACGCTAATTGGCGCGGGGGCCGCTCATTTATTTTCCAATATGATCAACGATTTGTGGGATTACCGCAGCGGCGTGGACATCGCGGCCCGGGAAACGGCGGCGACGATCTCCACCAATTCCGGCTTTCTCGCCACCGGTACGATGTCGGTTCGGACTTTTGCATCGATCACATGGGGCTTGTTCGCCTTGGCGGCGGTGATGGGCGTGCTGCTCACGATCCTGAGCGGGCCCGAAGTGCTCGTGTTCGCCGGGCTCGGCGCGCTGATCGCTTACTTCTATGTAGCGCCTCCGATCCGGTTCGGCTACCGAGGCAAAGGCTACAGCGAGCTCGCCATCCTGATCGCCTTCGGCGTGCTGCCTGTGATGGGCAGCTTCTTCGTACAGACGTCCGAGCTGGACGTTCGATCGCTGCTAGCCTCGCTGCCGATCGGGCTCTTGACGACGCTCATTTTGTTCAATCATCATTTTCTGCATTGGCAGTCGGACAAGGCTTCCGGCAAGAAAACACTTGTCGTCGTCTGGGGCGAACGCCGGGCTCTTCAATTCTCCAAGCTCCTGCTGGCGCTCGCTTACTTGGCTCTGATCGCGGCCGTTGTGTTCCAAGCGCTTCCTTATTATGCGCTGATCGGCCTCGTTACAATCGTCCCGTTCGCCGGCGTCTATCGCTCGCTTCAGGCTACGAATCCGTCGCCGGCGTATTTGCCGCTGATGGGCGCTTCGCTGAAAGCGACGGTTCGGTGCGGCAGCATCATGATCCTTTCGTTGTTAATAGACGGTTTGATTTAAGAAAAAGTTCCTGAAGGAGGTAATTGAAGATGGCCCAACCAAAACAACCCGCCACCCATACCGTCACCTTGGGTGACTTTCATACCATTCTGGATGAAGGGGCCGTATGGAAAATCGGAGGCTTCCCGCTGCAAGACGGGTCGTTCTGGCAATACCGCGAACCGAACGCGGTCGTCATCGTCCGGAACGGCATTCTGTACGTACGGGCGCCGCTCAGCCGCAGTCACGATCAGGTGCAGATTCTCGATAATGCCAAGCACATGTACTATTCGGCCGAGCCCGTGAAGCTGCCGGAATCCGGGGAGATCAGCTTCGAGCTGAGCATTCGCGCCCGCAGTACAGGCACCGCGCCGAATGATCTGTATGACGGTTACGTATCGCTCAACCTACTCGATTTTACGACGGGAGCCGCGATTGACTTCTTCGTCGGCAACGATACGTACGCCACCGTGTACGCCGTGCTCCCGTTCCCGGGCGTTACCGTGCCGGATACGGAGAAGACGAAATATTTCTGTATTTTCCGGGAAAGCCAAGAGTTCGCCGCTCGCGAGTTCAACACGTACAAAATCAATTACAACCGTGGGCAGGACGAGCTCGTCTTCTATGTGAACGGGCAGGAAGTGCGGCGGGAACGCGGGATTCCTGTGAAGTTCAACCAATTCACGGTGGCGCTCGGCATTATGACGGAGAAGGATTTGACTCCGGAAGGCAGCGTCTCCGTACACGGGCAAACCGTTATCGGGGAATGGTCGCCGATTACGATTACCGTGAAGGAATGAATTTCGCGGGACGAACGCATCATATAATGAAGAAAGCCTCGAACCCGATGAGGGGACGAGGCTTTCTCTATGGATTGCTCTAACCTTCTTATGTCTCTTCTGGATGTCTAATGGTTTTGTTCTTATTTTACTTCAATATAGTTGACGATGCTGCCGACGCCTTTCAGCAACAGCGTTTGACCCTGAAGCAGTTGGGCTCCGGTCGGCTTCAACTCATACGTATCGGCAACCGCATACGTGCGCCGTTCGTATGTAGAGCCTGTCACGGTGCTAGGTACGTCAACCGTAAGCAAAGCAAGCTTGTAGTTGTTGTTGTTCGCCCAGGAGACGAGCGTCCCTTGTACGTTCAAATCCTGTACCGGCGTGCCGGACTTCGTGATATCCACGAAATAAGCGTAGGTTACGTTGTTCACGGTGAATACCTTTACGACCACTTCGTCACCAACCGTAATTTCCGAGAGCGGTACTCGTGCGCCACCCGCGAAGACGAATGCATTCGGATCCAGCGTGATCGATTGCGTCGATCCGTCTGCCTTCTGTACGGAGATGTTCGTGCCCACTACCGTAGTCACTTTACCTTTGATCGAATCCTTATCCGGCATTTGAGAGTCCGCACGGTCGACCAGGGCTGCCATTTGCGCACGGGTTACCGGCGTGTTCGGACGGAACGTGTTGTTCTCGAAGCCGTCGATCAAGCCTTTCTCCACGGCTACCGCTACATAACCTACGGAACCGGCCGGGATTTCCTTCGCGTCCTTGAACTGCAGCTGCGTGTTCATCTTTGCTTTCGCTTCAGCGTCCAGCTTCAGCGCTTTCACGAGCAGCGTAGTGGCCCACAGGCGATCGGCTGCCTTGTTCGGTTGGACCATGTTCTCGGTTTCGCCGAACAGGTCGTTCTCCAATGCCACCGCGACGTACCCTACTGCCCAAGATGGGATTTGGTCCGCATCCTTGAAGTTCAGCTTCGTGCTCATCTCGGCTTGCGATTTCGCTTGATCCTCCAAGCCCAGCAGGCGAACGGCCGCTGTGATCGCTTCTACGCGGGAGATCGTGTTTCTCGGCTTGAAGGAACCGTCTTCATACCCTTCGAAAACCTTTTTGAACGAAAGGCTTGTAATGTTCTTGATGGCCCACTCTACGTCGGCGCCTTGGATGTCGTTGAAGTTCACCACGATGTTGACCGTACCGTTGTTGACGAATTTGACGCCCTCGTTGTCTTTCCAGCTGTTTTTCCAAGTGTTGTCTTTTTGTTCGACGCGGCCGCGATCGTCTTTATCGTTGCCTTTGCCTTTGTTGTTGTCCGCGAATGCTGCCGTCGAACCGCCTACTACCATTGCCAAAGTCAATCCGGTTACTGTCAATTGCTTGAATACTTTTTTCATAAACCTCTCCCTCTCTTTGTTTGAGAAATTTGTAAAATGATCAAGCCTGCTCTTCCTTGTCCAGATGACCTTCGCGAAGTGTTCCCTGGTAACGCTAAATGGTTTCGGCCCTTCAAAAACAATTGAGGGGGTGGACGCAACATGATAGACTAGAATAGCACATACGAACTAGAATACGAAGGAGCGACCCGGTTATGCGAACTAGACGACCCAAAGCCCCCAAACCGGTGGTTTGGCTGATTATATTCGCGGTTGTCGCGGCTGTTGGCGGAACCGTTTTCTTCTGGACATCGAAGGCGGAGGAAGATGCCGACTCGCGGTCCCATACACAATTGGGTCCTAATACCCACGCAACCGTGAGCCCGAATGCGACACCGGCGGCAACCGATTCCCCTCAGCTGAACCCGTCGGCGACCGTTACACCCTCGCACACGTCAGACCCGAACGGGACCGTATCGACACCGCCCCCAACCTCAGCGACACCTGGGAACACCCCGAACGTCGCTCCGACCCCCTCGACCGACCGGGCGGATGTCGTCATAGTAGGGACGGAGATGGAAGGCATGTATTTGGCGAGGGCTGCGGCGGATGAAGGCTTGAAAGTCGTCGTGCTCGATCCGCGCGAGGCGGTCGGTGGCCAGCTGCTCGAGGCGGAGATGCTGTTCCTGGACGAGACGAAGGACGATCAAGGCAAATCGCTGGTGCAAGGCCGGATCAAGCAGCTATTCGATGGCTTCAAGAGCGCGAAGATTCGCAAAAAATCGGAATACGTCCGCTACTTCGACACCCTCGTGCATGGCATCCCGGTCGAGTCGGGCGTCACGCTGACGAAGGTGAACGCCGGCATCGGCAAGTTGACGTCGCAAGCCGTGCAGTCCGTGTCCTATCAGACGAAGGACAAGACGACGAAAACGATCGAAGCGCAATATTGGGTGGAGAATACGGACAACGGCACGCTGGCGGGGAAGCTCAATGTGACCCGGATGCCCGGCCTCGAGGCGTTCTACGGCCAGCACAACATCGAATTTATGAGCGCCGGCATCATGATGAAGTTCAAGGGCGTCGATTGGGCCCGGTTCTCGAGCAGCTTCAACGCCTTGACGGCGGAGGAGCGGAGCAAGAAGTACGGCGGCGGGTATGTGAACGACAGCTTCGCCATCGGCCTGGTCGGCATGACGAACGCTTATAAGGCTACGAATCCGCGTCTCTTCCTGCGCGGCCTGAATGCAGTGAACCAGCGAGATGGCGAGGTGCTGATCAACGCCCTGCTCGTCTACACGATTGACCCGGCCGATCCAAAATCGGTGGCCGAAGGGCTGGAGCTCGGGAAGAAGGAGCTTCCGCTCATTCGCGATCATTTCCGCAAGAGCATCGTCGGCTGGGAGCATGCGGAGCTGAACGGGTTCCCGGACTACCTGTACATACGCGAGTACAACCATTATGAGACCGACTATGTGCTGAAGCCGTCCGACATGCTCGGGGCCAGCATGTTCTGGGACAATGTCAGCATCGCCGGCTATCCGCTTGACTTGCAGGGTACGAGCGCCAACAAGTGGGGCATCGAGATGGGCCGCCCGGACAAGTACGGCATGCCGCTGCGCAGCTTCCTGCTGCGGAATTACGACAACGTGATCCTGGCCGGCAAGAACGTCGGCTCGTCCGCCATCGCCTACGGCAGCGCGCGCATCCAGCCGAACACGGGCCTCGCGGCGGAGTCGATCGGCGTCATCCTCGGGCAAATTCAGGGCAAGAAGAAGCTGCGCGAGCTGAAGGAAGACGATATGAAGCCGCTGCATGCGTACCTGGAGAGCAAGTATCAGATCCGGCTTACCGGCATCAAGGGCAACAACAAAATCGCCGGCTGGACGCCGGACGAGATTCACAAGCTGGATACCGGGGAGATCGTGTATCCGCAGTATATCAAAGTGCGCAAGCCGCCTAAGTAAGCCGCGGGTTGCGGTAAGGCAAAAAGCGCCCCGCAGATCACAGATCTGGGGGCGCTTTTGGTGATGGCTCGATTTATCTAAGTTCGTTAATTAACTTTGCCTTTACTAACAGCTGGTACACGAGCATTGCCGTCTCCGCACGGGTAATCGTCTCCTTCGGAGCGAGCCCCGACGTCCGTCCGCTCACTAATCCGGCCTGAACCGCGGCGGCGACACTTGGCTTTGCCCATGCGGATACTTGATCGCGATCCGCGAATGCCTGCAGGCTGCGGTCCGGATCGGCGACATCAGCCGTGAGCCCGGCGAGACTCATTGCCTTGTTCAGCATCGTCATCGCCTGCTCGCGGGTCACCATCTGCTCCGGACGGAAAGTTCCGTCCTCGTAGCCTTGCACGATGCCGTATTCGCGAGCTTGGGCTACCGCTCCGTAATACCAGTCGGTCTTCTTCACATCCGAGAAGGATGCGGTTCCCCCGTTCTCGGCCAGCCCGAGAGCCCGAACGAGAATCGAAGCCAATTCGGCCCGCGTAATGGAGCGATCCGGATCAAAGTGAACCGCGTCGGTTCCATTGACGATTTTCCGCGAGGCCATATTGTTGATTTGTGCTTGTGCCCAGTGACCTGCCGCATCAGGGAACGATTGCGGATTCCAGATGACCGAGTAAGCGCTGTTCGTCAAGCTGTTGATTCTCGCATAATAACGTCCGTCTCTGGCGGAGATGAAGGTAGGCACATGTGTGACCGTACCGTCCGGTTGCAGGATAATGCCGGTCGTGATTTTGTTCGGGTCCACCCCTTCAGGAAGCGCGATTTCCCTCTCGACATAAGATTGGAACTTGTCGATGTCCACCGTCTGTCCGTTATACGACGCCTGAATGGTGAAATTCAGCGGATCTGTAACCGCGACGAACGATTGCTGGTTTGCAGTCAACTGCAGTTGTTCCGTCTGGGCCTGGCCCCCCGTTGCGATTTGTACCTGGACCGTGATATCGGACAGCGACACTTCCCGACCCAGCTTCGCGGATACGGTATCGATGCTGATCTGCGCAGCCGGCAGCACGTAGCTGGCTGCTCCAGTCTCAATGACGAGTGTGGCTTGCTTGCCCTCCATCAGTTTGACCGTCTGGCCGTTCAGCTCGCCTACGACCTTATCGGCACCTGTCGTAACCGGGATCGTGATCACCGAGCGTTCTCCCTCTTGAGCTAAGCGATCCGCGAGCTTATCCGGGAGGAGCGACACCGTAATCGTCGTTTGACCATCCTTGCTGTCCACGGCTGCCTGAGCCAATTGGTTCTCCCGGTCGCCGTTCACGATCACCTCTACTTCCGGCTTCTGTGCAGGCGGAGCTGTCGGCGGACTTTGTGGGGTTGCCGGATCCGGGGTGTTGTCAGGTTCAACCTGCTCGTTCACGTCGGATACACGGATTACAAACGACTTCTCGTAACGGTTGGCCTCATACACCGCATCCGTAACGGCGATTCGAATTCGGTATTCACCCTTAGCTTCGAAGTCGAATGCGCCACCGGTACGTAGAACTGCCCCGTCAATTGTGAAGCTGCCATTGTCCTCGCTGCCGTCTCCGGCGACGAGCTGATATTGATACGTCTCACCCTGATCTGGATCTACCGCGCTCAGCGTGCCTACCGCGGTGCCGGCTGGAAGGTTCTCAGCGATAGTGTCCTTAGAAAGCAAGAGATTGGTTGTCGGTTCGTTTAAATTCAGGACCGTGATCGTGAACGATTTTGAATACGAATATACCGCTCTGTAGACGGAATCCGCGACGGTCACCCGGATGCTGTATACGTCTTTGCTCTCGTAATCGAATGGCCAATTCGTTAACAGCTGATTGCCGCTGATTGTGAAGCTGCCGTTATCGGCATCTCCCACGCCCGGATCTAGTGTGTAGATGTTCGTGCTGTTCGCATTCGGGACGGACGAGTCGAATGTGCCCACGATCGTGCCGTTTGGCGAATTCTCCGGCACTTTGGACTGGGACAGCATCAGTTCGTTCGGCGACTCCAGCAAATCCCTAACAAAGATGGTGAACGTTTGTTCTTTGGCATACACCGAATCGCTTACGCTCGCGCGGATGTTGTACTCGTTTTTCACTTCATAGTTGAATATTCCGTTGGTGACAAGGGCGTTGCCGTTCAACGAGAAGCTGGCGTTATGAGTATCTCCCGTACCGGGCACCAGCTGGTAAGTCAGCATCGCGCCCGCATCCGGATCCGTCCCGGAAAGCGTTCCTACTACCGTACCGACCGCCGCGTTCTCACTCACCGTGTCTCCAGTCAAAATCAAGGCGGTTGGGGCTTCATTCACATCCGTTACCGTTATTGTTAACGCTTGAGCCGCCGTGGCTCCCTTTGAATCGGCTACTTGGATCCGAACGGAGTATGATGCCTTCGTCTCGAAATCAAAAGCTTCGGCCGTCTTCAGCAGCGCCCCGTCGATGGTGAACTTCCCATTGTCTTCGTCCCCAGAACC
This sequence comes from Paenibacillus sp. HJGM_3, assembly GCF_045062745.1. Taxonomy (NCBI): domain Bacteria; kingdom Bacillati; phylum Bacillota; class Bacilli; order Caryophanales; family Paenibacillaceae; genus Paenibacillus; species Paenibacillus sp. HJGM_3. The sequence goes on along the minus strand of NZ_JBJGED010000010.1, from coordinate 93,981 downwards.
GCTCACCAAGGTATAGGTGAACGTTTCATTGTCGTCCGGATCGACCGCGTTTAATGTGCCTACCTTAGTACCTGTCGGCTGATTTTCCACCACTGTGCTGCCGAGGAGTGAAGGGTTCGAAGGCGGTGTGTTCGGAATCGCCCAGCGTAGCTTTGGATAGCTGTTCGGGTGCATCACCCATACCGTGGTGAAGTCCCAATCTGTGTAGGTGACTTGCTCCTTCATCTTAGCAGTCTTAAAGCCGAAATAAATTCCACCTATTCCTGTGCTATCATTCTGACCAGTCGTCTCAGTATCCCAATAGGAGTTTATCCACTCCGCGAACAATGCACTTCCGCTTAAACCGCCATTTGAAGTTCCGGACACGGCACCGGCAGCAAAAGTATTTCTTATGATCACAGGAGGACTACTGGAAGGAACCTGCCCGATCAGTCCGCCGATAGTGGTCGAGGCGAAACCAGTCACACTCCCCGTCGAGTAGCTGTCGGTTAGAGAACCGGAGACCAAATACCCTAACAAGCCTCCCACTTGGCTGATTCCGTTCACGGAACCGGTCGAATAGGCTTCTGAGATCGTGGCCGAATTGACGTAACCCGCCAGTCCTCCGACTGCAGTAGTCGGACTTGATGTGTAGGTAACCGATCCTGTCGCGCACACTTTGGACAAGTTATTGCTATTATTCACATGACCTATCAATCCACCTATATTGATCGATCCAGTCACATTGACCGCAGCGCAAACATTCATAACCGTTCCGGAGTTCAGCACGCCAATCGCTCCACCTACGTCGTTAGTCCCGGCTACGTTACCTTCCGCATTACTATTTGTCAGCGATTCACTAGACATCGTAAGACTTCCGATTAATCCTCCTGTGTTCTGCTTCCCTTGCACGTTCCCAATAAAAGTTAATTTGTTTAAAGCAGTTCCATTGCTGACGCCAATGACTCCTCCAACCTGTGGAGTAGACGAATTTGATGCATCCAGATACACATTGCCTGTTACGGAGATATTGGTGATCGTACCACCGTCGGTCGATCCCGCCAGCCCCCCGACATACGAAATGCCTGTGATCCCTCTCGGCGCCAGCTCAATATTCAGATTCTTGATCGTGGCGCCACCCACTATACCGAACAATCCGTTGTAAGTGTTATCTGACGGTCTGCTTGGGACTAAGGAACGATTGATCCACAGTCCCCGTATCGTCTTATTGTTCCCGTCAAATTTCCCGTAAAAATTGAACGGCTTCCAACCTTGATTATTGTCGTTTCCGATGGAAGAGTTCAAATACCCCGTCATATCGATGTCGTTCATGAGCTTGAACCAAGCGAAACCATTGTATTGGAAAACCCCGACATCCGTTGTCCCGTTTATGCGCGATAGTTGATCCGCCGTCACGATTTGGTAAGGATTTGCTTCCGTTCCCGCCCCCCTCATCGAGAGCCAGAGCTTAATGCTGTATGTATTGAGTACCGTGTTAGAGCTGTTCAATACTTCAACTTTGATGAGCTTATGGTGACTGTAGGGCGGAATATCCACCCTTACATTATCCGCCGCGGATGTCGCCGTTGCCACCACTTGGTCATCGAATTTGACTCTCACCGAATACGACGCATACGTCGCAGCTGCATTCAGCCGTATAAACGGCGTGTCATCGTAATACAGTAGATCATAACTGATAACGCCGGGATAAAAGGTTTGGCTGTTCGCTAGATCTAGGTTGCCTCCATTCGCATCCTTAAACGAGAGCGAAGCCAAAGTAGCATCTGGGGCCGCCTGCACGAGCCCCGGGCTCAACCCAATCACGCCCCCCATTCCTACGGCCGCCAACAAGAAAAGCAAGGCCACCTTTTTGAAAAAAACGTAATAATTCCTACGCAACACTCATCATCCTCCACTAGAAGCAGTAATAAAGACCTAATCTCCTATGAGTATAACAAGCGAAACTGAAAAATTTCTTACAAACCTGACAAATATCGACACGTATCGACACCGATACCAAAAAGGCTGTGCCACGGTTTTGCACCGTAACACAGCCTAGAAGCGAACACTGTCTATTTGATTATCCATTCACCGACGTCTGTTGCCCGGTCGGTTTCGCGGCTGCCTTCGATTGCACATATGCCTGCTCGAGCAGCACGTTCACCCGCTTGCACGCCGACTCCGGCGTCTCCATGTTCGCCCAGAGCTCATGCAGCTCCGTATTCAGCACGTACAGCTGCTCAGCGGTTATCCCGAGCCCTTGGAGCGACTGCGTGAACGGGATCATCGCCTTGAACGCATTGTAGTTCGCCGGATGAATCACCGGATCGAGCAGCCCGTCATTCTCCGCGATCGTACGCCGGACGGGGATCGTACAGCCATGCCGCTTCAGCAGCGACTGCGCCTCGGAGCCGATCATGAACTCCACGAAGCTCTCCGCGACTTTCGTCTTGTCCCCATGTTTGTTGATCGCAAGCGCGCCGCAGACGAGCAGCGTTCCCTGCTCGGTACGACCCGGCAGCGGGGCAACGTCCCAGAGCACATGCGAATCCGAGCCCCGGAATTCGTTCATGAAATAATACGTGGACATAATCATCGCCACGCGGCCTTTCTTGAACAACGTCTCGGCCAGGAAGCTGCTGCCATGGGAATAGATCGGAGACACATGATGCTTGTACATCAAGTCGAGGCAGAACTGCAGCGTCTCCCAATTGCGGGGATCGGCGAACTCGCCCTTCCTGCCCCCCTCCGATACGAAGCGTCCGCCATTCTGCATAATAAACGCCGGCCACCGGTTCGTCGAGGAAGAGAAGCAAAAGCCATACTGCTCCATCACGCCGTCTTCCCGTGCTTCCTCCGTACATTGCTTGGCAATCCGCAGCAGATCGTCCCAAGAGCCCATCGTATTCACGTCTTGTTCCGATACCCCGGCTCGTTCTAGCGCTTCCTTGTTGTAGCATATAACCACGGGCGAGAAATGAACGGGAACCGCCAACAACTGGTCCTCCGGCGTGAACGTGTCGAACAGGATCGGATAACTGTCTTGGAGCGGGTCGAGCGTCTTAGGCGTGTACGGCTCGATCAGATGCAGCTTGTCCAGATAGACGAAGTCGCGCATATGTGCGTCGGACACAAACAACAGATCGGGCCCTTTGCCCTCCTCCATCATTTGCGTCACGTGGTGCACATACTGCTCCGCAGGCAGGATCACGAGCTCCACTCTCACATACGGGTGAGCCTTCTCATATCGATCTATAATCATCCGCACGATGTCGGTCTCGTACGAGCCCGAGAACCAAGTGAGCGTGATCGTCTGCCGGGGAATCTCTTCCTCAGGAGGCTTGACCCGGTTGCCTTTGCCGGCGATTTTCTCGATCAGCCCTTCCTCCACCAGCTGCGCGAGCACCTTCCGCACGGACACGCGACTGATCTTGTACTTCTCGCTAAGCGTATTCTCCGGCAAGATGAACTCGCCCGGTTTCAGGCTGCCGCTCAAGATCTCGTTCTTAAGCTCCTTCAAAAAGCTGTCGTACCGCTCCTGGAACAAATTCCTTCTTTTTAACAAAATAGTCCGCTCCAATACATGTTTATTACCCTCTATCTTACCTTACACAGAGCGGTTTTGTAAAATAGATAGCCTCCAGAATATTACAAATGCGGTTAGCGATAGGAACGCATCACTTTGCTGACGGCTTCCGCAATATCGTCGATGTCAGTTGCATCCCCCAGCAGCATGTTCTGATGGAGCCACAGCACCTCCTTCTCGCACGCCCGTTCGCTGATCGGGCAGCTATAGAAGCGATCTTCGCCGGTCCATTTCTTCGTTTCGCTCAGCACCGCTTTGTTCGTATTGAGAGAGACGTAGCCGGGCGCCGCCGGAATGCCTTCTGCCACCAGCCTTTGAATAACCTCATTCTTATCGATACGGTCCGCCCAGACGGGATCCAATTTGAACATGTACAAATGATACGCATGACGGGTAATGCCGGGATCTCGGCGCAGCACCTGAATGCCCTCGATCTGGCTGAGCAGCTCGGTCAACCGTTTGCCGTTCCTTTCACGCGCCGCCATCTGCTCTACCAGCCGCGTCATCTGGCCGATGAGAATCGCCGCCTGGAACTCGGTCATGCGCAGATTCCAGCCGATGTGCTCGTGCTGATACCAGCCGCCATTGCGGATCCGACCTACGTTCGTGAGCGACCAAGCCATATCGGCCAACCGCTCGTCGTTCGTGAGGATCATCCCGCCCTCGCCGGAGTTGATATTTTTGCTTGATTGGAAGCTGAATGTGCCGAAATCGCCTTGCGCGCCTACGCCCGTCCCGTTCCATTGGGCGCCGACTGCTTGAGCGGAATCCTCGATGAGGCGCAGGTTATGCTTAGCCGCTATCGCTTTCAAGCGGGTCAAGTTCGCCGGGGCTCCGCCGATATGGACGGCAATAATCGCTTTGGTCTTCGGCGTGATCGCCGCTTCGACTTTGTCGGGATCGAGGAGCAGCGTATCGGCCTCGACGTCGACGAACACGGGAATGGCACCGAAGAGCAGCGCCGAGCTTGCGGTCGCGATGAACGTATAGGGCGGCATGATCACTTCGTCGCCGGGTTGGACCCCAGCCGCTTGAAGGGCAATTGTAATCGCAACGGTCCCGTTGACGATGGATACGGCGTACTTGGCGTCATGGGCCGCCGCGAACTGCTCTTCGATCCGAGGCAGCATAATCCGGCCGGTGCCGCCCCATTTGCCCGAACGTACGACCTCCAGAATCAACTGCTCCTCCACTTCATTATGAATCGGCCACTCCGGGAATGGTTTCGTCCGTACGGGAGTCCCGCCGTCAATCGCAAGTTTTTGTAAGGTGGTCATAGCTGCACGCTCCTATTAAAAAGTATAATGGTATCATACTTGTATTATAATTGGTGTGCGTGGGATTTGGCTACCCCTAGTTGCTGCAGCGGGCGTTGGCATCCTGATGAGTCCGAACAGCGGATTGCCTTCTTGCCTCCCATCTTGTAAGGCAAAACTTACAAATAAGCCTAGTCGCCTACCAAGTTTTGACCTGTTTGTGCCGAAATGAGTTGTATTGTTAACCTAACCTTCGTTAATAGTTAAGTGCACTGTTTCTATTAACGTAGGTTTGCCTTACAAACGGGCGAAATCCGTTAAATATCGAGTTACGGGTCGGGAAGAAGGGCCAATAGAGTCAATCGGCAGAGCTCTAGAGTAAAAAAGTTACTTTGGAGCGCGGCAAAAGTCAAGCGGCAGAGTTGTAGAGTAAAAAAGTTACTTTGGAGTGCGGCAAAGTCGTGAGGCAGAGCTGTAGTTTAAAAAAGTTACTTTGGGAGCTCCAATAAGCGGGAATAAGTCGGAAATGTTACGGGCCGGAAAGCGGGGCCGATAGCGGGATAAGTCGGAAATATCGTGTTATAGGTCGCGAAAGCGAGGCTGAAATGCAGTCGGCAGCAAAGCAAAAGCGGAGCGGAGCAGAACTGTTCTACTCTACTCCGCCACCCAATACCCCATCGAGCCCCGGCACAAGCGCCTTACGCCAGCACGAGCTGGCCGTTCGCCCGCGCCTGTGCGAATGCCGCACTGCCGATGACGCCGGCGTCGTCGTTCATCTCCGCCAGACGGATGTCCATCCGATCCAGATACATCGGATGGACGATCCCGTGCAGCCCGCGGCGCAGCGGCGCGAGCAAGCGCTCGCCGGCATTGGCGGCCCCTCCGCCAATAACGATCACATCGGGGCTCCACAGCGGAATCGCGTAGCTGAGCCCCTTCGCCAGCATGTAGCCGACGAAGTTCATCACTTCGACGGCCAACTCGTCCCCCGCGTCATACGCGCGGGAGATATCGGCGGCCGTGAGGGCCGCCCGCTGCTCGGCGTCGGGGAACCACTCGCCGAGCAGGCTGGCCCGGTCGGCCTCGAGATGTTCGCGGGCGATCCGTGCCATGCCCGTCGCCGACGCGATCGTCTCCAGGCAGCCGTGCAGCCCGCAGCCGCAAGGGGCGCTCTCGCCCTCCATCACGATATGGCCGATCTCGCCGGCCTGGAAGCCGCCTCCATAATATTGGCGGCCATTGTTGATCATCGCCGCCGCGATGCCGGTGCCGAGCGTGATGCCCATGACGTGGGCATAGCCTCGCCCCGCACCGCGTACCGCTTCGCCGTAGATGTACATCTTCACATCGTTGTCGATGTATACCGGAATGCCGCCCAGAAGCCCGCTTAGGTGTTCGGTGACCGGCACGTTATGCCACTTCAAGTTCCCCGCGAAGATCGCCACGCCCCGCACCGGATCCACGATACCGGGATTGCCCATTCCGACGGCGGTCAATTGCTCGCGACCTGCGCCCTCCGCCTGGAGCAGCTCATCGATCATCGCGGTAATATGCGATAACACGTAATCGGAGCCATTCGCGGCTCCCGTAGGCTTCTTGACCTTGCGAAGCAGCTCCAGCTCTTCATTCAGCAGCCCGCATACAATATTCGTCCCGCCGATATCGACCCCGACGACATAACTCATTTTCCGGCCCCTCTCCATGACAATGGTTGTATAAGTAATGAAGCTTCAGTCCGCTACATGGACGCGAATGTGGAGACGATCCAGCTCTTGTTGAAATTCCGCATGGAGCGGCGCATCCGTGATACAGGCGTGAGCGGCTGACAGAGGCGCAATCGAGAAGAGCGAAACCCGGCCGACCTTCGTCCGATCGAATACCGCGAATGTCTGGTCCGCGCGCTTGATCAGCATTTTAGCGATTTGAGCTTCCGACTCGGAATACGTGGTCATCCCTTTCCCGGCCGCGACTCCGTCAATGCCAAGGAACATTTTGCCGATATTCAAGCTCGAGATCACTTGCTCGGCAAGAGGCCCGCACAGCTCGAAGCTCTTATGGCGCAGCACGCCGCCCGCCACCACCACCTGGATATCGTCGCTGTCCGCCAGCTCCATCGCGATGTTGATCGCGTTCGTCACGACCGTTATCCCTTTGCGGTTCTTGATCGCCCGCGCAATATGGTACGTCGTCGTTCCGCCGGAGAGACCGATCACATCGCCTTCCACGATGAGCGAAGCCGCCTTCAGGGCGATACGTTCCTTTTCGAGCCACGAGATCGTCGTCTTCTCCTGGAACGACACCTCCCGAGCCGGATGGTGCCCGTCGTAGATCGCTCCGCCGATCGTGCGAATGATCGATTCCGTCTTCTCCAGCACGTCCAGATCGCGCCGCGCCGTCGCTTCCGAGCAATGCAGCTTGTCCACCAGCTCCTGGACCGTCACTCTCCCGTTCTGCTTCAGCATCGCCACGATTTGCTCCCGGCGTTGATCGCCTTTGGACGGCAATTGTGCGCCCATCTTCCGTTCCTCCATCCTGCGCTTGCAATCCTGCTCTCTTCAGTATATGAAAAAGGATTGATCCTTTCAATCACAATTGTGATCGTATCGCTCAAATAGAATAATGGACATGTTATAGAAATTCAAAACGCTATCATCCTATGTTACAATAATGGGGTTGCTTAATAACAGGATAAAGACAAGTGGAGACAAACCGGAGTATAGACTAATGTAGGGAGGGCTTTATTCATGTTGGAACAACAAAACGATATCATCCCGGCAAGCGCTGCCAATCCGAATTTAAAAAACTACGAGGACGCGCGCGCTTCCTTTGATTGGACCGAAGTGGAAAAGCAGTTCAGCTGGTACACGACGGGCAAGGTGAACATGGCTTATGAGGCGATCGACCGTCACGCCGAATCGAGCCGGGCGAACAAGGTGGCGCTCTACTACAGCGACGCGTCCCGCGACGAGAAGTATACGTTCGCCGATATGAAAGCGAATTCGAACAAGTTCGGCAACGTGCTGCGCAAGATCGGCGTAGGCAAGGGCGACCGGATATTCATCTTCATGCCGCGTACGCCGGAGCTGTACTTCGCTCTGCTCGGCTCGCTCAAGGTAGGCGCGATCGTAGGCCCCTTGTTCGAAGCGTTCATGGAAACCGCCGTCCGCGACCGTCTGGAGGACAGCGAAGCGGTCGCGATCATCACGACGCCTTCGCAATTGTCGCGCGTCCCGGTGAGCCAGCTCCCGCACTTGAAGCATGTGATCCTCGTCGGCTCGGATATCGACACGTCCGTCGCGGGCCAAGTGGACTACCATAAAGAGATGGCCGGCGCTTCCGACCAGCTCGACATCGAGTGGCTGGACCGCGAGGACGGCCTCATCCTGCATTACACCTCCGGTTCCACCGGCAAGCCGAAGGGCGTGTTCCACGCCCAGAACGCCATGATCCAGCACTATTACACCGGCCGTATCGTCCTGGACCTGCAGGAGGACGACGTGTACTGGTGTACGGCCGACCCGGGCTGGGTCACGGGGACGTCGTACGGAATCTTCGCCCCATGGCTGAACGGTGCGACGAACGTCATCCGCGGCGGACGCTTCAGCCCGCAGGACTGGTACAACACGCTGCAGCGTTATGGCGTCACGGTCTGGTACAGCGCGCCGACCGCATTCCGCATGCTGATGGGCGCGGGCGACGACGTCGTGAAGCAGTATGACTTGTCCAAGGTGCGCCACGTGCTCAGCGTCGGCGAGCCGCTCAATCCGGAAGTCGTCCGCTGGGGGATGAAGGTGTACAACCAACGTATCCACGATACATGGTGGATGACCGAGACCGGCGGCCAGCTCATCTGCAACTACCCGGCGATGGCGATCAAGCCGGGCTCCATGGGCCGTCCGATCCCGGGCGTGGAAGCCGCCATCGTCGACGACGAAGGCAACGTGCTGCCGCCGTACCGGATGGGCAACCTGGCGATCAAGACGCCATGGCCGTCGATGATGCGCAAGATCTGGAACAACCCTTCGAAGTACGCGGAGTACTTCCGCTTGACCGGCTGGTACGTGTCCGGCGACTCGGCCTACATGGACGAGGACGGCTACTTCTGGTTCCAGGGCCGCGTCGACGACGTAATCAACACGTCCGGCGAGCGCGTAGGGCCGTTCGAGGTCGAGAGCAAGCTCGTCGAGCATCCGGCCGTCGCCGAAGCCGGCGTCATCGGCAAGCCGGACCCGCTGCGCGGAGAAGTGATCAAGGCGTTCATCTCGCTGCGCGAAGGGTTCCAGCCGTCCGACGAGTTGAAGGCCGACATCGCGAAGTTCGTCAAGGAAGGGCTGTCCGCCCATGCCTCGCCGCGCGAGATCGAGTTCAAGGATAAGCTGCCGAAGACGCGCAGCGGCAAGATCATGCGCCGCGTGCTGAAGGCCTGGGAGCTCGGCCTGCCGACCGGCGACCTGTCGACGATTGAAGATTAATTCCATATTCGCACAAAAAAAAGGCGTATTCCCATTAAATGGATTTACGCCTTTTTTTTATGAAGGTCCTAAGTGATTCAGGATTCGCTCCTTTATTCCATTATCCCTTTCGCTCAGAACGACGTTACTGCCTAAACGATTGCCACTCGGCAGGCGCTCAGACGATCCTGAGCAGAAGGGATAGTGGCTATAAGAGTGAAACTACAAGCAACTCCGGGTCTTTTGGCGGGAAGCGAGGTAACGCTCAAGCCCCGAACCGCTGGCGGTACCCGCACCGCCGGCACATCTCCTCCACCGCCTCGCGCCGCGAGAAGCCTTCGACGAGCCGGGTCGCACGTTCGCCCTCTACGATGACCGAGAACGGGGTCTCGTGCACGTTGCCGAGCTTGATGACACCTTCCCCATCGAGGCAGCAGGGAACGACGGTTCCGTCCGAGAGAACGGCCGCATGGCTGCGCAGAGCGTGACAGAAGCCCTTGCCGTCGTCCTCCGGCGCCTGCAGGCTGGGCCATTGGAACTCGATGTCTTGGTTCAAGTACACATGTTCCGCGATTTTAACCCCATGACCCGGCAGCACCTTCTCCTCGATCCGATAATCGAGACCGAATTCCTTCTCCAGCAGCGCGAGCGTCTCCCGATTGCGCTGTTTTTCGGCGTTCGTGGCATTATTCGGAGCCAAGTTCCACAACCGGAAGGAGAAAAGCACGTTATACACCGAAGCCTCCCGAACGAAAGCGAAAATATTCGCCAGGTACCCTTCCCGATTTTCCGAACCGATATGGCCGTCGAAGCTGTGCAGCGAGAAATTCATTTGCCGCAAAGCGGGCTTGCCGAGAATTTTGGGCCCGGCTTTGTGGATAAGGGTTCCGTTCGTCGTGATGTTGACTTTGAACCCTTTGTCGTGGCTGATGTCGAGCAGCTCGTCAATCCGCGGATGAAGCAGCGGCTCCCCTTTCACATGCAAATAAATATGGTTCGTATGCGGCTTGATCTCATCCAGGACATGCGCGAAATCGTCCGGCTTGATGAAGGTGGCCTTCCGCTCCGTAGGCGGACAGAAGGTGCAAGCCAAGTTGCATACGCTTGTAATTTCGATGTAGACTTTTTTGAACGTTCTCAAGTGCGGTTCAATCCTTCCTGCCAGGCTCCCTGGGGAGCTTACCTCCTCGTATTATACCAGACTGGCGCCGGGACGGCCATTAAGCCGAGTACCAATAGAGCGCATATTCCGTCATGACGGAAGGCAGCTCCATCTGGCGCAGCATGGCGGTAATATTCCCGCGATGATACGTCGAATGATTGACCACCTGCAGCACCATCTCCGCGAGCTTCGTTTCACGTATTCTGGTATACGGATTATCCAGGGTGACAGTCGCCTCCAGATCAGGCAGCTCCTCAAGCCGCGCTTTGAAGACTTGGAACAGGCGGTGGAACTTCTCCTCCAGCTCTTCCAATGACATAGACTCCAATTCCGCCTGCATAGCTCTTGCCGCAGCCATCGCTTCTTGCATCGTTTGTCCCTCAATAATCCGGAACCAGGTCCATTCCACCATATAAATGTGGGCAAGCGCATGGGATACGGATGGGAATACGCTGGTAAGCGGCTGCCGGTACACGGAGTCCGAAAGCTCCTTCAAGCGGTTGATCAACGTCTGAGTGGCCCAGCAATTGAAATCGTACATTTGGATCGCGTAATGGGACATAGGTTCATTCCTCCGATACAGTTTGGTTCCCTACGCGGGGATACAATCAGCATAGCAGAGGTCCCATGACAACGGCTGTCAGTCAAGTTCAAACTTGTCATTTGCGACCACTCATGGGGGCAGAGCTGGATGGGAAAGCTACTTCTTGTGCACCTTATGCTTTCGATTCCCATTCCACATGAACCCAGAGGGGGAGAACATGAAAAGATTTTTCGCAATCGCAGCCGCCTTCGTTATCGGTACGATGGTGATGCTCAATTACAACAAGCCCGCAAAACGGGCGGTCCCCGGTCCGAGCCCAAGTCCGCACGTCATGTCGAGTCCGGGCCCGCACATCCTGTCGACTCCGGCTCCGCATATCGATGACAAGCCTCGGGCATCCTCGATCGCTCTTTCGGATACCGGAACCATCAAGAAGCTGGACACGACGGGCGCCATGCCTTGGATGCCGGGCACAGGGAATCCATTGCAGGGCTTGATCCCCGGAGGTGGGGCATCGCCGAACATGCCGACGGCTCCAGGGACACCTGGCACGACGCCAATAGCTCCGGCTCCGGGCACGAACGTGCCGACCGCTCCGGGGGTACCGGGCTACCCGGCGATCCCGGGCGTTCCGTATCCAGGATTCACCACCCCGATCGGCGGGAATTATCCAGGCGGGACGGCGCCCACTACACCAGCGAGACCGACTACGCCGACTACACCGGTTGCGACGCCGGCTCCTACGGCCAGTCCGCCTGCGTCCGATCGAACCTCGACGGGTGACTTTGAGCAGCAGGTGCTGCAATTGGTCAACTCCGAGCGTGCGAAGGCCGGCATGGGCGCACTCGCCATGGACGCCGCCCTCAGCCGTGTAGCCAAGGCGAAGGCCGAAGACATGTACAACAACAATTATTTCGACCACAATTCCCCGACGTACGGGTCGCCGTTTGATATGATGAAGAAGTTCGGAATATCGTTCCGTTCCGCTGGGGAGAATATCGCCAAAGGGCAGACAAGCCCTCAGCAAGTCATGAATGATTGGATGAACAGCCCCGGGCACCGGGCCAACATTCTCAATACCAGCTACACGAAGATCGGCATTGCCTTTTACAACGGGGAATGGGTCCAGGAATTTACGGGGTAAGCCGCACGAACAAAAAGAAAGACCTCTGAAGGGCGATCCCCTCAGAGGTCCTTGGTGCGTTGACCGAGTTTTAGTCGTTTCGGCCTAGCTGCTGCTCGATGAGCGTCCAGCCTTCGTCACAGGAAGGACTGTTCCGATGCGGCACGAAGCCGTAGTTCAAATACAGATTCACTGCCCGCCAGCTCGTCGTCTGGGTCGTCAGGTAGGCGCTCGTGTGCCCCAGCTCCGCCAGCACGCGCAAGGCGGCCGAGAGAAGCGGCTTCGCGAGCTTCCTGCCCTGCGCCTCGGGTACGATGCCGACCCAGTGAATACGGCCCTGGGGCTCGCCGAACGTATCGCCGCGCCACGCCGTAGCAGTCCCTATGGCGTTGCCCTCGGGGTCGAACAGGAACAGACAGCGCTGCTTCACTTCGTCTATGTGCGGGCCATACTCGCGCTGGAAATGCTCCAGGGCGGCTTCCCGTTCACGGAACTCGCCCGCCCGCGTCTCGATATCGGCCCAGAAGTGCTCGTCGCCAGGCTGGTACAGACTTATCCGGTAGCCTTCCGGCAAAGCCGCTTCAGGAATATCGTGCAAATGCTCGCGCTGCATGGCTAGCGAGATGTGTTTCATCAGGGTCCCCTACGCTCCCTACAGCTTCACGGTAGCGCCGGTCTCCCGGCTCTCGTTCGCCGCTTCGATGAAGCGCACGAGCTCCAGCGTCTCGGAGAAGTCGATCGCCGCCTTCCGCTCGCCGAACAGCACCATGATGCGCTCGAGCAAGCTCGCGTAGTACGGCTTCGGATTGGAGTATACGTCGACGTATTGCGTGGCCTTCTCGCGGTGCACCATCGCTCCGAACTTGTTGTTGCCTCTGCGGTTGCCGCGAACCGTCCCGAGCCGTCCGTCCGCCCAGCGGCCGACGATAATATCGTGGTCGTCGTTCGTGGTCACCGTGACGCTCTCGCAGCCTTTGCCGAAGGCCGCATACAGCATCTCCACGGAATGGATACCGTACCAGAAAAAGCCGCGCTGCGTAGGCTGGATCGCCATCGGCCCGAACGTATCCACGCCGAGGATGCCGCCATTCTCCGTATCCGCGAGCACCTCCAGCAGCCCTTCCGCATAGCGGAGCGCCGACGTGCTCATGACCGGGACGTTGTGCTTAGCGGCGAGTGCCGCGATCTGACGCGCGTCTTCGGACGTAATCGCGAGCGGCTTGTCGATGTACACCGGCTTGCCGAACGGAGCGATCTTGGCGAACTGCTCCAGATGCACGCGACCGTCTACGGATTCCAGCAAAATAGCGTCGGACAATTCCGCAACCGCTTCCACAGAATCGACGATTTGCGCGCCGTAAGTGTCGCGCAGCGTGTTCGTGAATCCTTCCACCCGCGAGATGCTCAGTTCGAAGTCCGGCGAGCCTCCGGGATAAGCGACGACCACTTTCCCTCCAGGCACATGGTACTGATGACTGGCATCGTTCAGCAGCTGGGTAAACGCCGTGACATGGGAAGTATCCAGCCCGATAATCCCGATTTTGATCGTGTTCGACATTTTAAACTCCTCCTCCGCGTTTCGAAACGTTTTATCGTACCAGTTCGTTCAGGAATGACAGGCGGTAAATTTGCTTCGGCCTGCCCTTGGACTTGCCCTTCTCTTCCCCGATAATCTCGATCAGCCCGCTGTCGAGCCAGGCGAGCAGGAACCGGTGCGTGCTCCGCACCGTCACGCCCAGTACGGACGCCAAGTCCTGCGCCGTATAGTCGATCTTGCCGAAGCGCGTAACATGGGCGACGAGCTTGCTCATGTAGCCGGACGTAAGCCCCGCCTCCTCGGCCCGCTTCAGCAGCGTCGCGTCGATGAGCGACAGGTCGTACTCGTGCGGATGGGTCATCTCCAGCGGCCCGATCACACTCTTGTCCTCGCGGACGATGAAGCAGATGTCGCCGCCCGTCTCCTTCGAATTGCGCAGCGCGAGCCGCGCATGCGTCCCCGCCTCGTTGGCCGACCGGCCGAAGCCGATGCCGATGCTGAGGCTCAGGCCGTAATACTTCTCGACGATACGGGCGAGCGGGATCGACTTGTAGCCGTACGTCTCACGCTCGAAGATGCCGCGCGTCGTAATGAACAAATACTCGTTCCCGCCCAGGTGGGTGAGATGCCCGTCCAGCGACTCCACATAACCGAGCAGCATCCGATGAATGTCCAGCTTCAGCCGCTGCACCTCGTGCTCGGAAGAGCGCTTGTTCGCGACGCGCTCGAAATCGTCCACATGGATGAAGCCGACGACGATCTGCGATTCCTTGCTGCGGCGTGTCTCGGTCGACAGAAGCGAGCGCTCCAGCGAGACGATGATGTCCTGCTCGGTCGGCTGCATCCACTCGTTCGGGATACCCAGCTCCGTCAAGGCGGCGGCGATTGAGCCTACACCGGTCAGCACCGCTTGGGTCTTGCCGCTGCGAAACAGCTCCTCGTGGAAGGCGAGCAGACTTTGCCAGCTCACGAATTCCGCCCCGTTCGAATATTCCAGCATGCCCGGGGTCTCTCCCAGTTCCCGATAAGCGCGCTCTACGACTTGCCGGGAGATCGTGTCGACCGACATGTTCTGTAGACCATGCCGCTTCTCCATGCGGAACAACGCCCGATAGAGCCCTGAGCCGGTGAGCGGCACGTAGTGAGCCGGGATGCGGAAATTGACCTTCTCCACGGCCAGCCGGTACGGCACCGGGCCGGAGAAGAGCAGCACCTCGACTTGCTCCTGATCCATCAGCTCGCGAGCCAGCTCGGGCGCTTCCTCCTCCTGCCGGTACACCCTGGAGACCGGATCGAACGAAGGGAATCCCTTGAGACAATGATTCATTTTTTCCACAAGCTCTTCGGGACCGATAATGCCTATCGCGATCCCTTTCGTTTCTGAGTTGTTCGAATCCGGCATGGTCCGCCTCCAAGAGTGAGTGTGATCGCCATCTCGCCGCCCGTACGCAGGCTTGCTCGGCGCAAGCTCGCTGAGCGTCCCTCGCTTAACCGGCGCTCAACCGCTTCAGCGCCACGGCAGCGAGCAGGGAGGCGCCGAGCGGCAAGCATTCCTCATGCAGCGTGAACTTCGGATGGTGCAGCCCGAACGCTTGCTCCGCGCCCTCCTGCGGACCCGAGCCGAGCCAGAAGAAGCAGCCCGGCACTTGCTGCAGGTAGATTGCGAAGTCTTCGCCGGCGAGCGTCGGAGCCGCCTCCACCCGGTTGTCCCGGCCGATCAGGGCATCCGTCACCTGCTCCACATGCGCGACGCACGCATCGGTGCTGACCAGCACCGGAGACATCTCGGTATACGTGACCTTCGCCTTGCAACGGTACGCCTCAGCGATGGAACCGGCCAGCCGCTCGATTCGCTCTTGCATCGTGCGTTGGACATCCGGGTGGAACGTCCGGATCGTGCCCGTCAGCTCCGCCCGATGCGGGATGACGTTGTACGCATCCCCGGCGTGCAGCTTGCCGATCGTGACGACGACCGGCGAGAACGGGGAGATCTCCCGGCTCACCGCCGTCTGCAGGCCCATGACGATCGCGGAGCCCGCGACGACCGGGTCGATCGTCTGGTCCGGGATGGCGCCGTGACCGCCCTTGCCTTCCAGCGCGATGTCGATCCGATCGACCGAGCCCATCAGCGAGCCGAAGCGGGTGGCGACCTTGCCGGCGGCGAGCGTAGGGAGGTTATGCAGGCCGTAGATCTCGTCCACGCCGTCCAGCACGCCGGCCTCCACCATCAGCCGTGCGCCGGCATTGATCTCCTCGGCAGACTGAAAGATGAAACGCACGCGGCCGCGGAGCTTGTCCTTCTGCTCCGCGAGCAGACGCGCCGCACCGAGCAGCATCGTCGTGTGCGCGTCATGCCCGCAGGCGTGCATCACGCCGGCCTTCTCCGAGGCGAACGGCAAGCCCGTCTCCTCTTGGATCGGCAGCGCATCCATATCGGCCCTCAGCGCGACGGTAGGTCCGGCGACAGGGCCGATCAGGTCGGCGATCATCCCATGCGCGCCCATGCCGGTGCGCACCTCGTAGCCGAGCGCCCGGAGCTCCGCCGCCACCTTGGCTGCGGTCTCGGATTCCTGAAGGCTAAGCTCCGGATTACGGTGCAGATCGCGGCGAAAGGCGACCAATTCTGACTCCAATTGCCGGCCCGCGTCCAACAAGCCTTCGAATACGGCGGAAGAACTGGAACTTGCTGCAGACATACGTCTCACCTACCTTCGTGTTCTTGCTAATTATCATTCTAAGCCGATGGCGTCGGTTCCTGCCCGCTCGCCGATTTACTTTTGCCTTTGCGATACAGCTGATTCATAATTTCCTTGCCGGTCGGAGTTTGCGCCAAGCCGCCCTTCGCCGTCTCCCGGTGGGATTCCGGCATCGCGCTGCCGACCTCGAGCATCACCTGGATCACCTCGTCGGAAGGGATCACGCTGCGGACGCCTGCGAGCGCCATATCCGCCGCCGCCAGGGCGTTCACCGCGCCGAAGCCGTTGCGGACGATGCAAGGAATCTCGACGAGCCCGCCGACCGGGTCGCAAATGAGGCCGAGCGTGTTCTTCAGCGCCAGGCCGACGGCATGCGCCGCCTGTCCCGGCGTTCCGCCGCGCAGCTCGACCATCGCGCCGGCCGCCATGCCGATCGCCGAACCGACCTCCGCCTGGCAGCCGCCTTCCGCGCCGGACACGAACGAATTGTTGGCAATGACATAGCCGATCGCGCCGGCCGCGAACAGCCCCATCACGAGCTTGTCGTCGTCCCAGCCGAACCGCTTCTGGCTGCTGACGAACACGCCGGGGATGATGCCGCATGAGCCGGCGGTCGGGGTGGCGATGACGCGGCCCATCGAGGCGTTGACCTCCGACACCGCCAGCGCGTTCGCCATCGCTTCACACGCCACTTCGCCTACAGCGGCCTCATTCGCTTCCATGTAGCTCATAACCCGCTGAGCGTCCCGGCCGGTCAGCCCGCTGCGCGAGGTCGTATCCTCAGTCAGCCCTTTGCGGACCGCTTCCTTCATAATCTGGTAATAATCCGCCATCTTGGCGAATTCCTGCGCCTCCGACCGGCCCGACTCCCGGGCTTGTTCCGCCAGCATCATCTGGCCAATCGACTTGCCTTCCTGCTCGCATAGCTGCACCAGCTGCTTCAGTGTACGAAACCTCATGGCGTGCTCCCTTCCGTGAGATCGACTTTCCTCACTTCGCGGACGGTCGGCAGCTGCTCGATCTCGGCGATCAGCTGGCCGGTGATCGTCCCGTCCACATCGATTACCGTAACCGCTTCACCGCTGCGGCCTTTGCGGTCGACGGACATATGTCCGATATTGACGCTGTCCCGGCTCAGCAGCCTCGTAAATTCTGCGATCATGCCCGGACGGTCCTCGTGGAAGATCACGAGCGTCGGGTACATCGCGGTGAATTTCACGTCAAAATCGTTGACGCCCAGCACCTCGATATTGCCTCCTCCGATCGAGGCGCCGACGACGGCGGCTTCCCGCTCTCCGGCCCGTACGATAAGCTTCGCCGTATTCGGGTGGGGAAACTGGCCTTTGCCTGGACGGAACTCGATGGAGACGCCGAGCGACTCGGCAATGCCGATCGAGTTCGGAATACGCGGATCGTCTGTGTCGAAATCGAGCAGCCCGCCTACGATCGCCAGGTCCGTCCCATGGCCTTGATACGTATCGGCGAACGAACCGTACAACAGGATTTGCGCTTCCTCCGGCAGCTCGCCCAGTACGTGCCGGGCCACCCGGCCGATGCGGACGGCGCCCGCCGTATGCGAGCTGGAAGGACCGACCATAGCCGGGCCGATAATCGAAAACACATCTTTGAAACGCATCCGTGATCCCCTCGTCTTCTCTTGCTCTCACATTGTATAGTATGCCAATCATTCCCGATTGGATTAATCTAGCGGCAGCTAGTGCGGCTGGAGCCCGGCACTGGACGCGATAAACGGACAGCATGAATCGTTCACTGTCCGTCTGCTACCGCTCAGGCCTCTACTTCAGCCATTCGCTCAAGTTCGCTTTTACGAAATCGTCGTCGTTCAGGTGAGGATAATCGGCGTACATCCGGTCGATCTCCTCGGATTGTCCCGGCGACAGCACCTCGTGCGGATTGAGGCACCAAGTGCCCAGCATGAGCCCTTGACGGCGCAGCACCTCGTGAATGCCCGGGATGCAGCCCGCGAAATTATGGGCCGGATCGAAGAACGCCGCATTCGTCTCGGTCACTTCGATGTTGCGGGTCAGCCACTCGGCAGACAGCGTAGCGTCATTCCGGACTTGCTTCACTTCTTCCAGCAGCTCGACCGCCTTCTTCGTCCAGACGCACCAGTGGCCGAGCAGACCGCCTACGATCTTCTTCTCCACGGTCTTGCCGTCCACTTGGAACCGGTAAGTCGTGAGCAGGTCATTGACGATATTGTCGTCATTGCCCGTATACAAAGCGATCTCTTCGCGACGGCTCGAGTAGCATACCGCACGGACGACGTCGATCGTCTGGTAGCGGTTGAACGGCGCGATCTTGATCGCGACCACGCCCTCGATCTCGGCGAGCTGGCGCCAGAAGTTGAAGCTGAAGATCCGGCCGCCTACCGAAGGCTGCAGGTAGAAGCCGACGACGTTGATCACTTCGGCAACGGCGCGGATGCGCTCCAGGTGCTGCTCTTCCGTCCATTCCTTCAGCCCGCCCATGCTGACGAGACCGGCATCATAGCCGAGGCGCACGGCGGTGGCCGCTTCCTTGAGCGCTTGCTCGGTCGGCCCGCAAATCCCGGCGATTTTCAGAAAAGGACGATCCAGGTTCGCCCGATCCACCTCTTCGGCGGCGAGCTTCAGCACCGGCTCATACAGATTGAATTGAGGCTCGCGGATCTCGAACTGCGTCGAGTGCACCCCTACTGCGACACCGCCGGCGCCGGCGGCGATATAGTAGCGGGTCAGCGCCCGTTGGTGACGCTCATCCAGCTTGCGGTCTTCGGTCAGGGCGAGCGGCTGGGCCGGAATGACGAGCCCGTCGTGCAGCGCCTTCACTTGCTCGGAGCTCAAAGGTTTGCGTGCCATGGCTTAATATTTCCCCTCTCTTTCCTGGAAGTGAGTCGGCTTGTTCCAAGTCTTGCCGTCGATGAGCACCCACTCGGCGATCCAGTCGATCATCTGAAGCAGGCTGACGCGAGGATAACCGAACGTTTTGTGTGCCTTCGAGCAGTTGCTGAGCAGCGCGGTGTCGGCTTCCTGGCCGACGATATTCGCTTCCACGCCGAAACGCTTCGCGAACTCTTGGGCCACCCAACGAAGCGAGACCGTCTCCGGACCGGACATATTGAATACCGCCGGAGGCGTGCTGCACACATTCAAGCAGCGGATCGCCCACTCGTTGGCGTCGCCTTGCCACACGACATTCGCATGCCCCATCGTGACGTCGATCGGCTGGCCGCTCTTGACGGATCTCGCCATCTCGAGCAAGACCCCGTACCGCAGGTCAATCGCATAATTCAACCGATAGATGGCCATCGGGATTTGATATTTGTGGGAAAAGCTTTCGAACACGCGCTCCCGGCCGAGGCAAGACATGCCGTACTCGCCGTTCGCCCCCGGAGGCGTGCTCTCCGTCGCCCCGCCCGAATAAACCGGGGTCAGCGGGTAAACATTACCAGTAGAGAAAACGACGATGCGCGAATTGCGATATTTCTCGGCTACGCGGCCGGGCAGGTACGAATTCATCGCCCATGTGAAATGCTCGTTGCCCGTCGTGCCGAACTTGTTGCCGGCCATATAAATCACGTTCTTCACGTCAGGGAGCTGCTGGAGCTGGTTGTCGTTCAGCAGGTCCACTGCGATCGTCTCGATCCCGTCCGCTTCCAATTCGGCTTTCAGCTCTTTGTCGGAGAAGCGGGACGCGCCGTAAATCTTCTTGCTAACGCCGGCTTGCTTCAGCGCGTTCTGAGCGAGACGAGCAAGGCTCGGGCCCATCTTTCCGCCGATGCCCAGCAGCATGATATCCCCATCAATTGCGGCAATGTCCCGGACGAGCGCCTCTGAGGGCTCCGCCAATTTGGCTTCCAGTTCACTAATCGTTTTCATAAGTGCTCCCTTCAAAACGTGAAATTTTCGTGTTCCTGTCTCTATCTTAAAGGATGGGTGAAATTAGAGACAAGTCTATAAAGGGTCCATAAATCCGGGCGTAAAATGTCTCAAAATGGTCTGTAAATCCGGCGGAAATTCCGCCATAATTCCAGTCTAGATCAAGCTTCCCGCGACCGCGTTGTGGAAGCGGGCGCGCAGACTCGCGACGGATTTCTCGCGTCCATAATGGACCCGGTTCGTCAGCAGCACGATGGTGAGCTCGAGCTCCGGATCAACATACAGGCTCGTGCCGGTGAAGCCGGTGTGTCCGTAGGCGGCACGGGAGAGCAGGTCGCCGGAGGCGTCGAACGGATCGCCCGCCAGCACCCAGCCGAGGCCGCGATGGCCGGGGCTGAGCGCGCCCGTGTGGCTGCGCACGGCGGCCCGCACTGTGGCGGGCGCCAGCACGCGCGTGCCGTCCGGCGCGGCGCCCGCGCCCAGCCACATCGCGGCGTAGCGCGATAGGTCGTCCGCCGTGGCGAACAGCCCCGCATGGCCGCTTACACCGCCCATGGCGTAGGCGTTCTCATCGTGCACCGCGCCGATGCGGAACGCTTGCGCCGCCGCGTCCCACTCGGTGGGCGCGATCAGGCTTGGCGCAGCCGCCGGCGCTGGGGCGCCTGCAGGCGGCAGCGGGCGGTAGCCGCTCGCGCGCATGCCGAGCGGCTGCAGGATGTGCCGCTGGGCGGCTTCCGCCAGCGGCAGGCCGTGCGCGCGCGCGGCCAGCTCGCCGAGCACGATGTAGCCCAAGTCGCTGTAGACGACTTGGGCGCCGGGCTCGTGCTGGAGCGGCTCGGCGAGGACGCGCGCGACGATCTCGTCGCGCGTCCAGCCGTGCGCGTGCAGGTTCATATACGGCCGCAGTCCGGCCGTATGGGTGAGCAGGTGGCGGATCGTCACCGCCGCCTTCTGCGGCTCCGCCTCGGCGAAGGCGGGGAAGGTCGCCGCCACCGGATCGTCCAGCCGCAGCCGGCCTTGCTCGAGCAGCTGCAGGACGAGCGGCAGCGTGACGACGACCTTCGTCAGCGAAGCGCAATCGTACAGCGTGTCCGGCTGTACGGGCACCGGCGGCCGGTCGCTCGTCCCCGCGCTCCCGGCCATGTACGTGATCGTGCGGCCACGGCGCCCGATCACGGCGATCCCGCCAGGCGTGATGCCGGCCTCGATGTCGCGGTCCAGGCAGGCGAACGCCCGATGCAGCCGGTGTGGGTCGAGGCCCATCGCCTCGGCGTGTTCGAGTCCCTCCGAGCGGGTGTATTCAGGCTTGGTCATAAGTTCGTTCTCCTCTACTTTTATACTTGCTTTAGTCTAGTACCTTAAGTCTAGTATAACCGCAAACTGGCAGGCATCGCGCCACAACATTTTCTACCTTTTCTAAGTCCATTCCACTGCCACGGCAAACAAAAAAGTCACCTACAAAGTGACCTGTGGTAAAATATGACTTGTACAACTGAGCTTGGGTGGGATAGGCTGCCTCCGGAAGGAGGTGAGGCCTATGTCGTTTTCGACATCGGAAGTAATCATGCTAGGAATGTTTCTCCTCGCTTTGCTTACTTACCTGAAACGAAAATAACCCGCCTAGGTTAGCGCCAGGGACACGGGTTATTTTCATGAGGCATTATTTTGGAGGTTGCCCATCCAAGTGTTGTGCGGGAACCGAGTGGCGACTCGGTTCTTACTCTCTATTCTTATGTTACCTCATCCGCTTTATACATAGCAAGGTTCAACCAAGGAACTTTGCTAGAATTTTGATGACGGAGGTTCAATTCTGCATGAACCCCATGACTTTGATCCAATATATGTATTTCCTGGGCTTAGGGGCTATCGCCTCAGGCCTCTATCTTATGGTCGTCTACGCCATTCTGGGCGATGCCGTCGAGATAATCCCCATAAACCTCCGCTCGCACCAGCCTCCACCATTTATCTAGCTTCAATCCACCAAGGCGGCCGGCCGCTTCACCATCTTCCGGTATTCCAACGGGGACATGCCGGTTACCTCTTTGAATTTCCGGTTGAAGTGAGACACGTTCGCGAAGCCGACGAGCCCGGCGACCTGAATGATTTTGTGACGCGTCTCCCGAATGAGCCGCTGCGCCTCCCGAATCCGGACCGTATTCAAGTATTCCGTGAAGGTGAAGCCGGTCTTCTTCTTGAACAAACGCGCGAAATGATAGGGGCTGATATAAAAACGGCTCGCGATCGTGTCCAACCGCAAAGGTTTGTCGTATTGCTCATTGCAATAGGCGATAATCTCGGCGAATTTGGCGTCTCCCGCCCCGCCCGGGCTCGGCCTCGCCGGCTGCTCCGCCATTCTCCGCGCGGCGAAGACCAGCAGCTGCACCAGCAACGCCCCGATGCTCGCATCTCGACCGGGCCGGTCCGCTTCGGCGTACTCCTGCTCCAGCTGGAACAGCAGCTGCTCCACATAGCTCTGCTCCGCCATCGGAAGCTCCAGCATTTTGGTCGTTCCGTGAAACGGCGTCATAAGAAACGCATACTGATCCGCCCCGCCGCATGCTTCCACGTAGCTGTCCTTTACGTACACCAGCATCCGCTCATGCTCCGGTCCAGCTCTGTCTACGGTTTTGTGGATGTCGTTTTTGCTGATGAACAGCAGACAGCCCTTCTTCAAATCATAGCTTCGATTTTCGATATAATACGTACGTTCTCCACCGAGCAAATAGTAGATTTCATAGTCCTCATGATAGTGATACTTCGCCATCGTGGAGGGCTTCGTTCGCTTGACGCGCTCGATGATAAAATCCTCCTCCGTCACCCGCTTCATCCGTTCCCGCCCCCTATTTACTATCCCCTTCACCACATCTTAGAGGATTCAGAGCAAGATATGCAAACTTTTTCGGAAAGTAGCAAGAATGCAGTAGAATCCTGACACTTTTATGGAATACGATAGAGGCAAATCTTCCAATTGCGAGGTGCCCCGATGAGAAAACGATACGCCGTGTGCGGAGTGAGCAACCGGGCGATCCACATGTTCCTGAAGCCGATGCTGACGACCTTCTCCGAGCAGGCCGAGCTGGTCGCGCTGCTGGACGTCGATCCCGCCCGGTTCGAGGTGTTCCGTCAGAAACACCCGGATCATGGACACATCCCAGGCTACGCCCCGGACGACTTCGACCGCATGGTCGCCGAGACACGCCCGGACGTCATTCTGGTTGCGAGCCGCGACGATACGCACGCTCGCTATATTATTCAGGCTCTGGAGCACGACCTGGACGCCGTCTGCGAGAAGCCGATGGCCACGACTGGCGCGGATTGCCGGGCGATCCTCGACGCGGAAGCGAACAGCAAAGGCAAAGTGACGGTCACATTCAACTACCGGTACACGCCTGTCCATACCCGAATCAAGGAATTGATCCTGGAAGGACGGATCGGCCGCATCACGTCCATCGACTTGAATTGGTACATCGACACATTCCATGGATCGAGCTATTTCCAGCGATGGAACCGCATGCGCCAGTATTCCGGCGGGCTGTCGATTCACAAGAGCTCGCACCATTTCGACCTGGTCAACTGGTGGACCGGTCAGAAGCCGGTCGAAGCTTTCGCCTATGGCGCGTTGAATTATTACGGGGCGGAGGGCGAGCTGAATCCGAAGAAGGAAGACGGCCGGCACTGCCAAACATGCGATGTGAAGCGAGACTGTACGTACTATTCCCGCTGGCATAGCCGCAGCCGGGACCTGCAGGTGAAGGACGACCATATCGGCATCATGGACAACGTCAGCAAGGTGAAGCCGTACACGAACTACAGTCCAGATATGTGTATCTACGATTCGAAGATCGACATCGAGGATACGTATACGGCCACCGTGCGGTACGATCAGGGCGCGCTGCTCAGCTATTCGGTCAATTTCTCCCTGCCGTACGAGGGCTACCGGTTGGCAATCAACGGCACGAAGGGGCGGATCGAAACACAAGAATACCATGCCCCGGAACGGATTCCGTTCCCGACGCCGATCCAGACTATCGACTACATCCCGTTGTTCGGCTCCAAGGAAACGATTCACGTCGTGCAGCGTGAAGGCGGCCATGGCGGCGGCGACCCGGTACTGCTAGAAGACGTGTTCCTCGGACCGGATCCATACCGGACATATCCGATTTTGTCCGGCTCTTCGGACGGCGCGTACTCGATCTCGACGGGCGAAGCGGTATGGCGGTCGGTGAAGGAGAATCGGCCGATCCGGATCGACGAGGTGCTGGGGGCTCCGACCTTGGTGCGCGGTTAAGGCGTTAGAAAGAAGAAGCGGCGATATTGGAGTTGGGGCTCAAAACCCATATCCATACCGCCGCTTGTTTATTATTTAATCGTCGTAAAACACCATGTGCGTCTTCTCCGACTTGTAGTACTCGAGCCGATCCCTCAGGGTGCCCGTATGGAGCTCGAATTTGTGGCCGTCCGGATCCGTGAAGTAGACGGATCGCCGGTCGCGCTCCTCTCTCGCTCGGCCTTCGAGGATCGCGGCGCCGCACTCTTCCAGCCTCTGCACCCATCGGTAGAACTCCTCATCTAGGACAGAGAACGCGATATGCGTATAGGACCGGTGAATTTCCGTTCGCGGAATGTCCTTCTCCGTGTTCAAGGCCAGCCAGATTCCGTTCAAATCGAAGTAGGCCAAGCTCCTCCCCTTCACCAAAAGCTTCGCTCCCAGCACCGTTTCATAGAACTGTATGGAAGCCTCGAGATCCGATACGGAGAACAGCAAATGATTGAGGCCTTGGATTTGCATGCTTACAGCTCGTCGTCCAGCGGACTCAAGTTCTCGTTCCCCGTCAGATGCACGAGGAAGTCGACGAGCAGCTCGATCTCGAGCTCGATGTCCCGCAGGCTCACGGTCTCCACCGGTGCATGCATGTAGCGCAGCGGCAGCGAGACGAGCGAGATCGGCACCCCGGCGCCCGTATAGCGCATCTTGTCCGCATCCGTGCCCGTGTTGCGCGGGGTCAGCTCGTACTGCAGCGGGATGCTCCGACGCGCCGCGGCCTGCTCCAGCAGCCGATTCAGCTTGCGGTTGATCGGCGCGCCCTTGGCGAGCACCGGTCCTCCGTCCAGGCGGACGACCTCGTGCTTCGTCGTCGCGCCCGGATAATCGGTCGCGAACGTCACGTCCATCGCCAGCGCGATCGTCGGCGCGAGGCCGGCCGCGGCGAAATAAGCGCCGCCCATGTTCGTCTCCTCGTTGACGGTGCTGGCAGCATAGACGCCCACCGTCACGCCCCGCTCGGCGGCGCGCCGCAGCGTCTCCGCCACGATGAACGCGCCGGTGCGGTTATCGAGCCCCCGACCGCTTAGCCGGTCGTTCCGCAGCAGTTCGGGCTCGCGCTTGTACACGGCGAGATCGCCGACCTGGATGAGATCAGCCAGCTCCTCCTTGCTCGTAGCCCCGCAGTCAATGCAGATGTCGGAGAACTCGAAATTCTCCTTCAGCCCGCCATGGTGCTGCGCATTCGCGCCGATGACGCCGGTGACGGTGCCGCCGTAGCCCAGAATCGTCACCTTCATGCCGACGGCCAGCTTCGGGCTGATCCCGCCCAGCGCATCGATGTAGACGAAGCCTTGGTCGTCGATCCGGCTGACGATCAAGCCGATCTCGTCGCAGTGGCCGGCGAGAAGCACCTTGAAGGGCGCATCCGGATTCAGGATCCCGATGACGTTGCCCGCCAGATCGGTCCGCACTTCATGAGCATAGGGGGTTATGTAGTCCTTCCACTTGCGCTGCAGCATCCATTCCTGCCCCGAGGGCGAAGGGGTGCTCAACAGGTCGAGCAGCCATTGTTTGGGTTTAGGGTCCATGGGTTTGCCTTCCTTTCGCTGACCGTTCATTCCCCTCCATCATAGCGGTTTTGCGGCTGCTTTTCCAACCCGTCCTTCATCATTACGCGGTGGTCGAGCCTCAGGGATCGCCCGCAGCAGCCGCACCGGAGATGTGCGGCAATCTCCTCGCGCCAGCTGTCGGGAATATAAAACTGCTCCAGCACATTGTATACGCGCGGCAGAGCAAAATCATGACCGGTCACCGCCAGGAACGTGAATTCCCGCTCGTTGCACTTCTCGCACTCCGCGATTTGCTTGGAAATGTAGGCGGCCAACCGGTGCAGAATCGTCTCCTTCCCGCTGACGGTTTCATCCGCAATCACCATGTACATCACCTCGATAATAGGAACATTTGTTCCTATTATAACAGTATGGCATGCCGAAGTAAACCGGCTGCATAAATAGAAAAAGCCGCACAGCATCCGCTATGCAGCAACCATTCTATAGAGGCTTCACCGTCAATCCCAATCCGGCTGCTCCTTCTTGGTAGCCTCGGTGCAAGACGGATCTTGACAGACCGAGTAGTAGGTAACGACGTTATCCGAATCAACCGTATCGATGATTGCCGAACAATGCTTGCATAAGATGACACCTAAATTCAATTTCATCGTCGTCTTCTCCATGCTGGATCCCACCTCAATCGAATGATTTGAATCGCGACCTCACATATAGTGTACATTATTCAGTATATATTACGCAATATTTATTTTTCTAGAACGTCATAAATGGCCCGACATCTACTTCATTTTATTCGTCTCCCGCCCAATAAAGTATAACTAAATGATGAAAACACCCGACGAGATCAGCTCACCGGTGAATCCCAGCACTCGATTGCAAGCAAAAAGGAGACTAAAACGATTCAAATCGGCTTCGAACCGCTAAAGTCTCCTGAATTGTATGTTTTCCTTTGTCGTGGAAATGGTTGCAGTAGAATATGCCCTGATGCGCTATCTATCTTTCCCCCGCCCCGGCCTCCACGTAATAAGGGCTTTTGATAAATTTCTCGATCGCTTCCAGCCGTGTCTCCACGCCCAGCTTCTCATAGATGCGGCGCTGATAGTTGTCGACGGACCGCTTGCTCATATGGATACGCTCACCGATCTGCTCCAGCGTCGCGCCCTTGATGATCATCGTCATGATCAGCACCTCGTCTTCGGTCAGCATCGGATCGTCGTACATCGGAGGCGGTGTCAGCCTCAGCTTGTTCAGCGCCGCCCGGGGCAGGACGATATGGTTCTCGAGGATGCAGCCAATCATGTTCTTGATCGCTGCGCGCGTCGTGCCTTTGGAGATGATCGCACTGACCTGCAGCTCGATGAGATGGTTCAACATCTCCGTCACGTCCACGCCGGTGAAGATAACGATATGGATGGACGGGAACTTTTGCTTGATTAGGCGCGTGATGTCAGAGCCGACGAGATCGGGGAGCTGATAGTCCAAGAACACCATGTCCGGCTTGTGCTTCTCCACGGCCTTCATGCAGCCGGCTCCGTCATGGACCAGCCCGATCACCTTGACGCCTTCAATTTGTTCGAGCACCGACCTCGTAGCCTCGGCCATTAGGGGGTGGTCGTCTACCACTAGGATTCGGATGTCCTTGCTCATGCGGATCGCCCTTCTTTCAATGGAAAGATCGCTTGAAACTTATAGCCGTTCCCCTTGCCAGACGTCATCTCGAATCGGCCGTTCAGGAAAAGCACTCTGCTCTTCATCTGGGCGATCCCGATCCCGGAGGAACCGACCTCGGGCAAGCTGATTTGGCGCTCATCAAAGCCTACACCATCATCCTCGTAGTCCAGGTGAAGCTCTCCTTTCGTAGTACGCATCACCATTCGGATATGACTCGCTTGGGAATGCTTCTTGGCGTTGTTGATCAGCTCCTGGACGATTCGGAACAGATGGCGCTTCGTCTCCAAATCCGTATCCTCGATCTGCGCGACTTGGGTAGTAAAGAAATCCAACTTGAACGGACTCACAGCGCGCTCGAAGCGGACGAGCTTCTCGATCGTCGGGATGAGCCCGATCTCCTTCAGCAAGTAAGGGTGCAACTCGAAGCAGCTCTGGCGCAGGTTGGAATTGATGACGTCGATGTAATCGGTCAAGCTGCGGATATGCGCCTTATCCTCCTCGCGGAAGGTGTATTTGTCGATCAGCGTCAGCAGCCGGTCTTTCAGGAAGAACAAGTCTTGCATCGTCGTATCGTGCAGATCGGTCGCGATCCGGACACGTTCCTTCTCCTGCAGCTCGAACATCAGCTTGCGGAACCAGACGAAGTCCTGCGCCGAGTGCTCGTCCGGCAGTTGCGCCGCCCATTGCTGCAGCTGCTGCGTGAGCTTGCGCACGAGATGGATGTTCTCCAGGCCGACTGAAAGGTATGTAACGATGAGATTGAGCCACTGAATTTCTTCTAGACCGAGACGCGTATTTGTCTTCTTCTGCG
Organism: Paenibacillus sp. HJGM_3; assembly: GCF_045062745.1. Taxonomy (NCBI): domain Bacteria; kingdom Bacillati; phylum Bacillota; class Bacilli; order Caryophanales; family Paenibacillaceae; genus Paenibacillus; species Paenibacillus sp. HJGM_3. Next base: position 65,452 of record NZ_JBJGED010000010.1, on the reverse strand, counting down.
TCATGATCAAGTAAGAGGTGAATTCCTCGTGATGGTTGATCTTGAAGATGGAGTACATCTCGTTTTCCAGCTCATACTCGTTTGCTTCGATCAATCGCCTAACGACATCTTCCTCGATCGTACCCTCACTGATGATTTCCAAGGAATCATTGTACTTGAGCACAATAGCACCGCCGTACACTTGGATTGAGGTAACAATGTCCACAAGGAAAATGTCTTTCAACTGGCGGAAACTGGAGATCGAGCCCAGATCGCCCGAGATTTTGCGTAGCGCCTTCTGCAATTGATGCTTACGCGGGAAGATGACCGGTTCAAGCTTGACTGTTAAGTATTCCAGAAGATAGAGCGTGGAAGAAATGATTAATACAAAAAGGATAAACTCAATTATTAGCTTTATAGGCGTTAATTCATTAGGGGCTAGCATACTCGTCATAAACACGATAAGTGCGCCAGGTACGATTGCAATTAATGTCGTAAATAAGACTCTGCGCAAAATTATGTCGATGTCATAGATTTGGCGAGTCATAATCAAATATGCGAATGACATTGGAAAAAACAAGACAAACCAGCACATATAGAACGGATCCACAATGGTCTTATTGACTATTAGCATAGGAAGAAACGAAAAACAAACAAGCGGTGAAAATGAAATAATTAGTGAGATCCAAATGGTCTTAATTATGCTTGATGTGAAGGATTTTTCTTTCCGATACCTGAGATACAATCCAAATAATAGCACCAAATTCACAAAAAGTCCGATCACAAAAACCAATAAGGCAAACATACTATTGAATCTATAGATTAGAATTACGATATTTGATTTGCTATAAGTGATAAACTGAATTAAGAAGACACTTAAAATAATATAGTACAAATATTTAATGATCGTTCTAGGAAGGTTAATGCTTCCTTTCTCCTCTAAGAACACTACTAGGAAGTGTAGAAAGATGATAGGCAACAACATAAGAAGTGTTGTAACTAAATGCTTTCCAAGTGTATCTCCTCGGATTGATGCAACCAAACTCATTAAGATTCCACCGATTGTCGCGAACACAAGCGCTAAGTATACGGCTGATTTCGAATAATGTAGTTTCTTGTATAAGATTGCAGCAAGAACAAAAGAAACGATCTCCCCTGTCAAAGCAAGAATATCATACGGTGAAGACGGCTTTAGCTCATCAGTGGACACCGTAAATTGCGACCCTTCCCTAGAAAGTACCATAGTATTGAATTGTTCAATCATGCGCCATTTAATAACAGAAAAATATTCGCCTGGACTTGTATCATCAATCTCAATAACCTGATCCCCTTCTTTTAGTCCAAGTTCCGTCGAAAGACTTCTGGATTCGAAAAAGCTGATTACCCAACGATCTCCATCCTGTTTTTCGACATTTATCCCGCTTACCGGGAAATTAAAAATAATATAAACGAACCATAATTGAGTCAATGCAAAGGCTACTAGGCCTAATCTGATAATTTTTTTTCTAAACAACAGCTTCCCCTCTTTTCTCCTATTATTTAATGATATAAAATGTAATTATTATCTTATGCGGAAGAGAGGTGATATAATGCAAGCAACAGTTAGTTGGTCAACGAACTTGCAATCAGTCGTTCGTGAGATGATGAAGTCCAAAAATGCAAATGAAAGCGATCTCAATGAAAAGCTATTCTCTCTCTCGAATGCTGAGCAAAAGGCAGTCATTAAAAGAATCAACGAGCCTTCCAGAGCAGGAGCAGTGGTTATGGGCTACTGGTACTAATTTCTCACCAATATTCTACCAACAAAAAAAGAGATTGTATATCAGGTGACGGTCGAGACTTGATATATGCTCTCTTTTTTTGTGCCTATAGAGTTACTCGCGATTGCATCATGTTGCAAAAAAAGTTTGCTTCCCGTTGAAGCAATAATGTGCTGTAGCCCGAGCGCTTTCGTATTATCATGGAAGAGTAACCTGGTAGCGCATGATGATAGGGAAGTTACTTGAGAAGGCGAGGAACAGACATGGAGGCTGCAACGAACAGCAAGATACTGGAATTGTCGAAGCTGGAGGACAAGAACTTTCTCGCGATTGCCATCAAGACGGAGCTACATCTCAACAAACATCGCATGCACCTGCTGATGGATTACCGCAACAATCAGGAGTTTATTAAGGAGTTCGCCGACAATATCTCCCGCCGGATGCAGAACTACAAGGAAATTACCGAGTTCGTTTTGCAATCGGAAGCCGAACAGCACCAGCACTATATTTAAACGATCATTTTGCTCTCGTTAATAGATCACAAAGGGACCTTCTCTCCGCTCTCGGAAGGGAGGTCCTTTTACTTGTTGCGGAACCACTTGTTTTACCTCGTCTCGAAAGAGGAGAGGGAAAAGCTCCCTCTCTTAGCACCATTTTACGTCAAAACGCGATTATGTAGGGGAAAACCTCCCTCTCTTTCTGTCTAAAAACGGCTCAGTGGGGCTATATGCGGGGAAAAAGAGGGAGGTTTTCCCTCTGATGGAGGCTATACCGATCCAATGTGTGATAAGAGAGGGAGAAATTCCCTCTTCGTGTCGGGGTTCGCGTGAGGGGGCCAGGGATCCCAGGGTCGCGTGGGAGCCCCAAGGTTCGCGGGGTGATCTACCTATGCGCACCTTAATCAAACTTGCAGCCTCGATGCATTCTCCATGCATCTTTCCACAGTTACTAGGCGCCTAAATGGCACAATCCTCAGCTTCCCGTATCGTTACGCACCCAGCAAGCATCCTCAGACACCCATCAAGAATCCGCAAAACGGAACGCAAACCTCACACTCCACTCCGACCCTAGGGCTAATGCGGAGAAGTCCAGCGCATACACCGGCACCTCGGCGCCGTGATGGTCTACATGGACAAGCTCCGTCACCACCGGCCGAACGGCAGCAGGGTCGAAGTGAATGCGCAACTGCGGGTGGTCGGAACTGTGCAAGTTGACGTCTTCCTGACCGCCAGCCCCCTGCAACGTCACAACTCCCTGCCCCACTTCATCCACTAGCGGCGCGTCGTAAGTGATGAACCGCTCGACGATCGACTCAGGCGGCACCGAGAAGCGGTACGCGTCCTCGAGCACCAGCTCCGGCCTTTCGGACTTGCGCCAGGTGAACGTCCGCTCGAGCCGCTGCAAGGATGGGCAAGCGTACGCGCCGGCCAAGTCCAGGGTGAAGCGGTCGGCTTCGTCCGTCAGCGACGCCTCCAGCACCACAGCGCGATAGTCGGCACCGGGCTCTTGGAAGCAGCCGTTCACGATCGGCACGGAGTGGCCTTGCGAGCCGTTGCATAGGATACCGTAGCGCGTCTCGGGGCGGAAGTACTCCCGCGTGTAGCGGCCGCTGCCGAGGTCGGCCAGGAACGTATGCCCGGCCCCGTACAGGATGAATTGGCCGAGGTCGTTCTGGTTGTGCGGCTCATCGTTGTGGCCGCCCTTCGCGGCGAACGCGAAGCGCTGCGGCTGCGGCCGCCGCCGCTCCACTGCCGACGCCTCGACTCGCGAAACGAGCCACTGGGCGTCGGGCAAATATGTCGAGCCGGCCGGCCACGGCTCGCCCACCGCCCGCTCCGGCCGGAACCAGATCAGGTTCCGCGCCGCGGGCGCCCAGCGGCCGCAATGATCGGCCGCATGAGCAGCACGCAGTTCGGCGGCCGGCGCCGCGAACCGGCCCGGATACTCGCCCAGCAGACAGTGGGCGAGGCCCATATAGACGCCATACTCCGGATGGGCGTCCGAGAAGTTCGCCACGAGCCGGCCGTCCAGGAAGGACGCCTGCGAGAACCGGGCGATCGCCTCGATCCCGTCGAGCGCGAACAGATCCAGCGCTCCACCCGTGCGCTGGCGCAGCATATCGGCGAAGTAGACGTAGTAGCCGAAGCCGTACTGCCAATAGCCGTAGCCTTCCTTGCACGCCCCGTCAGGTTCGTAGCCGAGCAGGAACGACCGCAGCACCGGCAGGACATGGACGAGCACGTCGGCGAGCTCGTCCGACTGCTCGGCGCGATCCAGCATATAGATCGCCGCCGCTCCGAGTGAGCCGGCGCAGACCGACGCCCAATTCATCCGCGACCTCTCCCAGTGGAACGGCTGAGCCCGCTGGCTCACGAACGGGCGCAGCGCACGCCCGAACACTTCCTGCACGATCCGCTTGTGCAGGAGCGGGGGCAAGAGCGGCCCGAGAAGCGCGGCCGCCTCGCTCAGCGCGAACGCCGTCTCCGCGGCGAACAGGTCCACTTGCACACGCGGATCCTCCGCGTAAAGCGAGCGTACCCGGCGATCGTCGGCGTTCGTCTCCTCCGAGCCGGTCAGGTGCGCCGGCAGGCACCACGTGTACTCGTCGCAGATCGCCCAGATGATCTCGGCCGCCGCCTCGCGTAAGACGCGGTTGTCCGGCTCCAGCCAGCTGAGCAGTACGGTCGCGGTCAGCCGCTTTCGGCGCTCGAAATACGGCCGCTCGTATTCCACCCGCGTCCCAACCGTCTCATAAATACGAAACAGTCCGTAGCTCAGCTCGCTGATCGGCTCCCGGAGCAGCCGGTCACCCTCTGCCTGAATCTCCCCCAACAAATCCACATAAGCCGGATCGCCGTTAATCGCCTGACGTACGTCCACACCAGAACGCCCCTGGAACAAGTACGTTCCAGGGGTGCGCTCCCCAGCTTCTAGTGCCGCCCGGCGCAGCAGCGCCGCCAGCTCGTCCCTTCCGATCTCCCATGGCATATTCATCGTCATTCCCCTTCATGTAGCTAGAATTAAGACTCCATGCCCTTCTACTTCAACAGAACCTTTCAAAACCCTGCCGCTCAGCAAATCGGTACGCGTCTCCCCGGAAGGCAATCGGACCGACGCTCGCCCTGCATTATGGTTCAAAACAAACGTGAACGTCCGCCCTGCCTTGTGCCGCTCGGCCAGCTCGATGCCCCGATCGGCGTCGAGCGGAGCGCGCAAGCCCACCTCGGCGCACAAACTCTCGCACAGCGCATCCAAGAACGCTTCGTCCGGGGCGGTCGCCACATAATACGCCCGGCCCTGGCCGAAGCGGTTCACGATCAGCGCAGGCATGCCGGCATAGAAATCGTCGCCGTAGACGGCCAGCGCTTCCGCCCCTTCCAGATGCAGCAGGTCGCACAGCAGGCTGCATTCATATTCTCCCTGAAGCGCGCCATGCCCCGACTCGCGCATGACGATCCGATTTTTCATCTCCGGCGTCAGGGCGTCGATCTCCTCGACCCAGATACCGAGCAGCCGGCGCAACAGGCCCGGATAGCCGCCCAGCGTAACGAGGTCATTTTCGTCCACGAGCCCGCTGAAGAAAGTCGTTACGAACGTGCCACCCGCGGCGACGAATGCCTCGACCCGCTCCGCTACGCCAGGCTTCAGCATGTAGAAAACAGGAGCGACGACCAGCCGATAGCCGGAAAAATCACTCAGCGGACTGATCACATCCATGGCGATATTCCGGTCATAGAACGCCCGGTAATACGACTGCGCCTGCTTCAGGTAGTCCAAGTCGACACTCGGCCCACTCGACATGTTCACGACGATCCACGTGTCGATGTCGAACAAAAGCGCCGCTTCGGCGTGCGTCTCGCTGTCCAGCAGCGTGTCGCCTAGCGCCTGCAGCTCCTGCCCAAGCGCGGCGCATTCGCGGAACACGCGCGTCTCCCCGTGGCCCGCGTGCTCGATCACCGCGCCGTGATACTTCTCGCAGGCGCCGAACGACCGGCGCAGCTGGAAGAACAGGACTGTGTCGGCGCCCCGCGCCACCGCCTGGTAGCTCCACAGCCGCATGACGCCCGGACGCTTTAGGCTGTTGTACGGCTGCCAGTTTTGCTGGCTCGGCGTCTGCTCCATGAGCATGAACGGCCGGCCGCCGGCCAGTCCGCGCATGTAGTCGTGCCGCATCGCCACATGGCCCATCGGCTCGTTCATATGCGGGTAGCTGTCCCAGGAGATAACGTCCATCCGCTCCGCCCACTTGGCCAGATCAAGTCCGTTAAACAACCCCCAGAAATTCGTCGTGATCGGCACATCCGGCGTAACGGCCTTAATCTCGTCGTACTCGCCCTGGTAGCAAGCAAGGATCGAGTCGGACATAAACCGCTTGTAGTCGAGCGCCATGCTTTGGAAGCAGCGGTTGTCCCCATTCAGATTGGTCGGAGGCACGATCTCCTCCCAGTCGTACACCGTGTGGCCCCAGAAGCTCATGTTCCAGCGCGCGTTCAGCGTCTCGATCATCCCGTAACGCTCCCGCAGCCAGACGCGGAATGACGCCGCGCACGTGTCGCAATAGCAGTGCGGACCGTACTCGTTGCCCACATGCCAGATGAGCAGCGCAGGATGGTCCTTGTACCGCTCCGCCAGCCGCCGTGCCAGCCCGCGCGAGAGCCTGCGGTAGTCGGGGCTGTTGGGGCAGAAGTTCACCCGCGAGCCGTGCGTCCGCTTCCGTCCGTCCTCGTCTACGGGCAGCACGCCCGGATACTTCCGCGAGAGCCACGCCGGCTGAGCCGCGGTGGACGTGGCGAGGCAGACGTAGATCCCGTTAGCGTGAACGAGATCAAGCAGCCGATCGAGCCACTCCATCGTGTACACGTCTTCGGAAGGCTGCAGCTTGGCCCAGCTGAACACCGGCAGCGTCACGACATTGATGCCCGCCTGCCGGAACAGCCGCATGTCCTCGTGCCAGATCTCCTCCGGCCACTGGTCCGGGTTGTAGTCGCCCCCGTACCAGATCGTCGGCAGCTTGGCATTGATCATGGGCGCACCTCGGCGTAGAACTGCTGCATCACATAGAACGCCGGTTTTTTATACGTTTTGTCCGCATTCAGCAAGCCCTTCGTGTTGTAATACTCCTGCGAGAAATGCAGGCGCCGCGGACAGCGGAAGTCGTACAAAATCCAGGGGCTCGTCCCTTTCACGTAAGGGATGCGGGCGATAACGTTCACTTGCTTGCGATAGATGTCCAGCTGGCAATCCTCCGTGCCCTTCTCGTCCACCGTGCCGCGATACCCGGCCTTGGCGTCTGCGCCGAACTCGGTGATGATGACCGGCTTCGTCGGCCGGCTATTCTCGAACAACCGAATCAGGTTGTTGAAGTCCGTCTGATACCAGCCGTAATATTGGTTCGCCCCGATGACGTCGAGGTATTCCGCCAACCGGTCGTCCATGATGTGGTTCACATGGTCTAGCATGCAGGCGGCTGAGACGAGGCGGGTCGGGTCGAGCGACTTCGCCCGCTTCGCCAGCGAGCTCATGAACCGCAGCCGGGACGACGTATCCGCATTCTCGTTGCCGACCGACCAGATGATGACGCTAGCGCGGTTGATATCGCGCCGAATCAGCTCGGTCAGCTGATTCTCGGCGTCGGCGTACGTGTCCGGGTTATCGAATTCGATCGCCCAGTAGACGGGAATTTCTTCCCACAGCATGATCCCGAGCTCGTCGGCCAGCTGCGCGGCGCGCTCCGTATGCGGATAATGCGCGAGCCGCATATAATTGCAGTTCATTTCCTTGGCCAGGCGGAAATTGTCCAGAATTTCGTCGTCAGTCATCGCCTTGCCATTCAAGACGCTTTCTTCATGCGTGCTGATCCCCTTCAGGTAGATCGGGGTCCCGTTCAAATAAATGTCCGTGCCCACCACGCGAATCTCCCGGAAACCGATCCGCTCCTGTATACGGTCTGCGCCATATTGAGCTTCTACCTTGTACAGCTTCGGACTGTCCGGGCTCCACAGCTCAGGCTGAGCCTCCAAGATCGCCTCCCCATATCCGTCAAGAATCTCAATCTTCGCGTCGATCCCCAGTTCTTCAATCCGCAGAGAAAAGGTTTCACGCGCACCCGCAACAGCCCCATTCCCGTTAATCCGGGCTTTCACCTGCAACCGGCTGAAGCCGCTTCCCGGTACGAGCGCGACCGAGAAATGCTGGATGAACGTTGCCGGCAGCCGGATTAACTCCACGTCCCGGTAGATGCCGCCGTAATTGAACCAGTCCGTGTTGTCACATGGCACCTGCGTCCGCTTGCGAGTGTTGTTCGCCACGACGAGAAGGCGGTTCGATTCCTGCAGCTTGCCGGTCACCTCGATAAAGAACGGCGTTGAGCCGCCCTTATGGCAGCCGAGGTACTCCTTGTTCAGGAACACCTTGGCATCGTAATTGACCGCGCCGAACTTGATGAACACCCGTTCCTCGCCCTTGTTCATGTACAGGAACCGGCGGGTGTAGACGACGCTGCCCTCGTACAGCAAGTACTTCTCGTCCTGCGTGTTCCAGACGCTCGGCACCTTCATCGTCGGCCATTGATCGAAGCTGAAGTCGATCGGGTTGTAAAAGCCCTCATCGTCCTTGATTGCCTCCTCGAACCATTTGGCCCGCAGGCATGTATCATATTGGTCGATGCCGTAGTTCCACTGGCCGTTCAGCAGCTCCTTCGGCCGCCCTCTGTCGTACACCATCGTCTCGTTCGTAATCCTCTTAGCGAGATACGGCGTCTCATATGACGCATTATGAATGCTGTCGACGAAATTGTCCGCTTGCTTCTCGATTTCCATTGTCATGCTCGGAACACCCTTTCCAGGCTTTACGCCGCGTTGTTGTCCCTATCATAAATCGATTCGGGCCGGGCCGGATGCCGCTATCTTGACTACTTTGCGAGCTCGATTGACTGATTTTTACGCATTGGAAGGGCTCTTGTGCCCCCGATACTCGACCGGCGTGACCCCGGTATGGGACTTGAACAGTTTGATGAAATAGCTCTGGTTGTCATAGCCCAACATCTCCGAGATTTTGCCCACCGAATGCGGCGTCTGATCGAGCAGCTCTTTCGCCCGGTTCAGCTTCATCTGCGTGACGTAGTCGATGAACGTACGCCCCGTCTCCTTCTTGAACAGCCGGCTGAAGTAGCTCGTGTTCAGATGCAGATGCTCAGCCATCTCCTCAAGCCCGATCCGCTTGTCCAGGTGCCGAGAGACGTACTCCATCGCGTCGACCACCTCGCTGCGTCGCGCATGGCCCTTCCACTCCTCCGAAGACGTCATCGCCGTCCGGAAGTAGTCGAGCAGCCAGGCCTGCAGCTCATCCAGCGTATCCATCTCGAGAATCTCGCCATGAAGCGTATCGACCGAGTGCGCGGGGCGAAAATATTGCAGCGATTGCAGCTTGATCCGCAGATCGAGCAGCAGCTTAAGCATCCAGTCGCGCACTTGCTCGGGCGGGTACCGCTTCTCGCTCAGCATGGCGGTCAGGCCGCGCACGGCCGGCTCCAGCTCGTCCGCTTGCTTGCCTAGCAGGACGCTGCGGAACTGTTCGCTGACCTCGTCGTACCGCGCGAACAGATCCTCGTCGCCGAACGGGGCGTGGTCTTGCTTGGCGATCGTGCCGAGCGGCCAATAAAACCGCTGCCGCTTCGACTCGAGCAGCCGGTTCAGCTCGGTCTTGATCTCCTCGGGCGTCTCTCCGACCCGCCCGAGCACGATCGTGACGCCGATGCCGAGCGTGCGGCGCAGCGCAGATTGGACCGTCCGGGCGAGCTCTGCCGCTTCCTGGAACGGGTTCACCTTCAACCCCGCCTTATGGGGCAGAAGCAGGAACGATTGCTTCGCGCTGTAGACGAAGTGAACGGCATCCGGGGAGTGTCCGGCCGCCGACTCCCCGATAACGTTGGAGAGCGCGAACCGCAGTGTCTCGTCCGAAACGAACAGCTTCTTCACCGTCCGATACTGCTCGATATACGCCATCAGCGTCATGCACGACTTTTCGCGAAGCCGCAAGCCTACGGACGCCGCTTCCTCCAGCCACCGGTCCGGACCCAAGATCGGCTGGTGGATCGTGCTGCGGATGAACTTCTCCTTCTCCGCCTCCAGACTGCGGCTGACGCGCTGCTCCAGCCGCGCCTGCTGCTGATGCTGCCGCCGCTCCTCCTCGAGGCTTCCGGCGAATTGGCCGAGCAGTACGGTGAGCTCCTCAGGGTCGAGCGTCTCCTTCACGAGGTAGTCCTGTACGTTCAGCTTGAGCGCCTGCTGGGCATAGTGGAATTCGCTGTGGCACGACAGAATGACCACCTTCAGCTCCGGCTTCTGCGCCTTCAACCGCCGGATCAGCTCCAGGCCGTCCATCTTCGGCATCCCGATGTCGGTAATCAGAATATCCGGCATCGCCTCCTGCGCACCGTCGAGTGCGCTGGCGCCGTTCTCGTACACACCGCTCAGCCGAAGCCCTAGCCGATCCCAAGGGATCGCCTCGGACAGCAGCTCGAGCACCGGATAGTCGTCGTCGACCATCATCACGTCATACATCGTCCTTCGCCTCCTCGCTCATCGGAATATACAGCGTTACGCAAGTCCCTTCCCCCGGCCGGCTTTCGATCTCCATCTCGAACTCAGGTCCGAACTGCATCTTCATCCGCTCATAGACGTTCGTGATGCCAATGCCGCTGAAGCCTTGACGCTTCTGGCTGCCGGTCGGCTCGCCCGACACCAGCTTCGCCTTCAGGGCGGCCAGCTCCTCCGGCTCCATCCCGACCCCGTCGTCAGCGACGCGCACGACATAGTACGGGCCTTCCTGCTCCGCGGTCAGCCGGATCGTGCCGGCTCGCTGGCTCAGCCCATGGATCATCGCATTCTCGATGATCGGCTGCAGGAAGAACCGCGGCACCCGCTCCGTGAAGCCCGGTCCTCTCATATCGACGACGAGCTCGGCGCGCTCCTTCTGCCGCATGTTCATGAGCTGCACGTAGTCCATGACGATCTCGACCTCGTCTGCGAGCAGGATGTTCTCCTTCTGCGGATCGATCGTCATCCGCAGCAGCCGAGACAGGGAGCTCAGCATTTCCGCACTCGACTTGTCGCCATTACGGAGAATTTTCATCCGGATCGAATTCAGCACGTTAAACAGGAAGTGCGGGTTGATCTGCGCCTGCAGCATGGCGATCTCCGCCTCCCGCTTGCGGGCCTGGTTGACCGAGATCTCGCGGATCATCTCCTTGATCCGTTCCAGCATCTGGTCGAACGACCGGCTCAGATGGCCGACCTCGTCCGAGCTGCGGATGTTGGACCGCACCTCGAGGTTGCCGAGCTCCACCTTCTTCGCCACCTGCCCGAGCCGTACGAGCGGGGTCGTGATCGTCCGGATGAGTGAGACGAGCAGCAGCAGGAAGACGAGCCCGAACAGCAGCTGGAACACGAACACTCGGCTGAAGATCGAATTGATTTTGTGCGCTGCCTCCGCGTATGGGCGCAGCGAGACGAGATTCCAGCTCGTAACTGGCAGATCGAGCTTCGTCACGAGGTAGTCGCGGTTGTCGATATTGAGGATGGCCGACGCGAGTGGCGCCCCGTTCGCGGCCTTCGCGTATTCGAATCGCTGCCCGACCCGGCCGCTGTCCGCATGCGAGACGATTGTCCCCTCGGGATCGACCACCATGATCTCCTGCCCGGCGGCCATCTTCTCGAACAGCTGGTTGATCTCGCTCTCGAGAATCGTGACGATCGTATAGCCGTACACGCGCCCTGACGCATCCCGCAGCGTGCGGGCGAGCGAGATTTGATGAGCGCTCACTGCCTTCTCCGTCCGGAACACGGTCGGTACCGAGTTGAGCCAGTACGACTGATACCCCGTCTGCTCGTTCCAGGTGCTCGACCAAGACTCCTGCACGAGCTGCTTCGGGTCGTATTCATACCAAGGGTAGCTGGCGATCGCCACATCGTTGGCCAGTTGAATCGTGATGAACAGCTTTTCCCCATTCACCGCGGACTGGCTTTCCAGCCGGGTCAGCACTGTGTTGTACAGATCGAAGTCTTCGATATTTTCCTTCTCGTTGAACGCAGGGTCGTTCGCAATCTCCTTCAGCAGCAGGATCATCTCCGGGTCGAGCTGGACGAAATTCGCCGCGTCGAGCATCGATTGGAACGACCGCGTCACATAGCCCTCCACGAGCCGCAGCGATTCCTGGGCGTTCGACATCGCCTGCTCCTTCACCGCTTCGCGCGTAAGCGTATTGTACACGATCATGGAGATGGAGACGGGCAGCAGGATGCATACGATAGAGGCGAGCATAATTTTGGAACGGAACGAGGAGAACGAGAATAACGAGGATAGACGCTTCATCCGGCTTCACTCCCCCAATCAAATCACGGCGTAATCGATGCATAAACGGCAAAAAAGCAGGGCGCAGCTCTATCCTGCACCCTACTAGATTCTCCCAACGGCGGGGAAACGATTATTTCTTGTTGCTGTCGATAATTTTTTGCGTCCGTTCCTGCATCTTCTTGATCGACGTGTCGATGTCTTGCTTGCCCAGAATGAGCAGCTCATACTCTTCATTGACGACCTTGAACACTTCCGCTTGGTAAGAGGCCGGAGGAATGATCTTCGACGCTTTGGACATAGCCAGCACGGAATTGAGCGAAGCCTTGTCCACCTTCTCCGGATTTTTCGTCTTCGAGAGAATATTGTCGATCATCGAGCTCATGTCTTCGGCTTTCACTTTGCTCCAGGACGGAATGTTCTTGCCTTGGACGATTTGGCCTTCCGTCGTGTACCAGCGTACGAACTTGTAAGCTTCGTCCTTATGCTTGGAGCTGGCCGCTACCGAGACGTAGTCCGTCGTTACCGGCGTCAAGCCGCTCGGATCGCTAGGCGCGTTCTTCGGATACGGGGCTACCGCTACGTTGAAGTTCAACGGGAATTGGTCCGTACCGCCGAGCTCCGTATTCATCCAGCTGCCGATCAGGAGCATGCTGGCGTTTTGGTTGAAGAACTGTGCACGGTATGCGAGCTTCTGGGAGATAATATCCGTATACGGAGTAGAGGACTTGTCTTCCTTCTCCATCTTCACGCGCATTTCGAGCGTTTTCTTGAACAGCGGGCTGTCCAGGTTGGACGTGCCGTCCGCCTTCAGGAACTCGGTGTTGTCCGGCTGGTTGCCCATCGCGAGCTTCATGAACTCCATCCAGCCGCCGCCTTGCGGACCGTGGAAGTAAGTGCCGTACCGCTTCGTGGCGCCTTCGCCTTTGGTCAGCTTTTTGGCGTAGGTCATGAACTCGTCCCAAGTCCAGTCCTTCGGAACGGTCAAGCCGGCTTCGTCGAGCTGATTTTTGTTGAGCAGCACATACCATGGATTGAATTTGCCCGGAAGTGCGTACACTTTGCCGTTCAGGGTCGTGTCGACCTTGTATTCGTCGGTGACCTTGAAGCCTTCCTGCTTAATGTAATCGTCGAGCGGAGCCGCCATGCCGAGCGAGACGCGTTGCGCGTAGGAAGCCGGGTCGCTGAACATCAGCACGTCCATCGCGTCGCCGGAAGCCGCCGCCAAGTCGAGTTTTTTCAGCGATTCTTGTGTATCGCCCTTTTCACTCAAGACGACTACGTCTACCTTGATGCCCGGATTCGCTTTCTCGAACGCCGGAATCGTGTTCGTCCAGTTGTAGCCCACTTCATTGCCGAACGTGTACAGCTTCAGGGTAACCGGTTCTTTTGAACCTCCTGCCGGATTATTCGTATCGCTTGCCGTATCGCTTCCGCTGCTGCCGCAAGCCGCGGTCAGCATGCTCACGGCGACAGCCGTGCTGGCTACTGCCATCCATTTCCCTTTTAACACCCGATACCCCTCCCTAAATTGGACCCTGCTGGTTTGTTTGTAATGATCGGTGGTATTGAAAAACGCTTTCAAATATGGAACATCCTCATTGTATCAACCCGATAAGCGGGTGCCATGCTGCAATCTTGACTAGTTTTGTTCCTTTTTTGACCGCAGTGCGTTAAAATCGTCATCCCTTGACTCCACCCGTCGCGATCCCTTCAATGACACTCTTCTGGCCGATGATAAATACGATGAGAAGCGGAATAATGGCCGACACCGCCGCCGTCATGATCAAGGAGTAGAACGAACCGTTAATAGACGTGAACTTCTGCATAGCGAGCGGAATCGTGTACAGCTTGTCCGTTCTCAGGAAAATCAGCGGGTTCTGGTAGTCGTTCCACGTCCAGATGAATCTCAGGATCGCATAGGTCGCGATCGCCGGCCGAGTCAGCGGCAACGCAATCCGGGTGAAAATCGTCCAGTGGTTCGCCCCGTCGATTTTGGCCGATTCTATGAATTCATTATGAATGCCCATGAAAAATTGCCGGAGCATAAACGTCCCGAGAACGCTGAAGCTGCTGAGCAAAATGAGGCCGATATGGTTGTCGAACAAGCCGATGTAGCGGTACAGGATGAATTGCGGGATCAGGATCGCTTGGCTCGGAATCATATAAGTGGCTAGCACGATCAGGAACAGGAACGATCCGGCCTTGAAGTTCACCTTGGAAAATCCGTAAGCCGCCATCGCGCTGACGAGCGCTGAAATAAACGTCGTGATCACGCTGACCTTGATCGAGTTCCAGTAGTATTTGTAGAACGGGAACTGGCCGGTCCACACTTCCTTGTAGTTCTCTACGATGTTCCAATGCTTCGGAATCCACTGGATCGGGTAGGTGAATACCTCGCCCTCTAGCTTGAACGATGCCGAGAGCATCCAGAAGAAGGGCAGCAGGAACACGATGCTGCCGGCGAACATGATGACGGTGACGATCACTTTGCGAATGTCGAGGCTTATCTTCATGACGCTGCCCTCCTTAGTAATTTACCCATTTTTTCTGGCCGATCCATTGCAGAATCGTGATGACGAAGATACAGAGGAATAGAATGATCGCCATCGAAGAAGCATAGCCGATCTTCAGGTTGATGAACGCCGTTTCGTACATGTACCAGACGATCATCGACGTAGAGCCGGCCGGACCGCCTTGAGTCAAAACTGCGATGAGGTCGAACACTTTGAACGTCGAGATAATGCCGGTAATGAGCAGGAAGAACGACGTCGACGACAGCATCGGGAACGTGATGCGGCGGAATTGCACCCACTTGCTGGCGCCGTCGATCTCGGCCGCTTCATACAAGTCTTTCGGAATGGACTGCAGACCGGCGATGTAAACGATCATGTTGAAGCCGATGGAAGTCCAGACCGAGATCATCATGACCGAGGGCAGCGCCCAGGCCGTGTCCGCGATCCATTTCGGCGGGTTGTCTATGCCGATGGCCTGCAAGAATTCATTGATCGGCCCGAACGAGGGGTGGAACAGCACCTGCCAGACGACGGCGACGGCGACCACGCTCGAGATATACGGCATGAAATAGGCGACCTTGAAGAAACCCTTGAAATACACGAACCGATCGATCAAGATGGCGAGAAGCATTGAAATAATCATATAAATCGGCACGACGAGCAGGAAGATCGCATTGTTGCGCATCGACTTCCAGAACGTGGCGTCTTCGAACAGGCGGGAAAAGTTTTTGTCCCCGACCCACTTGAAGCCGTCGAAGCCTTGCACGAAATTCCAGTCGCCGAACGACAGAATGATGGTTGCCACAATCGGCAATATGGTCAGAATCGTAACCCCGATCAGCATCGGGCTTACGAACAGGAATCCCGCGATCGTCTCCTTCATCTGCGTCGCATTCTTCCGCTTCCGGCGCGACACGGTTGACGCTTGGCTAAGAGTGTTGTCCATGTTGCCACCTCTTCACAATGGTTGTAGTCTATCAGTCTGCTACTCATTATAGGAGATCAAGGCGGCATGGATTTAACGGTATATTGCCCAAAAACGCAACAATTTTGACTTCTTGGCGGGAGATCCTAGGTCGAGAGGGAATGTCAGGGATCGTGCACGGGGCAGCCTGTCGAGTTGGCGGATGAGCGCCATTGTGTGTGGCGGAACACCGGTCGAATCCGGTACAATGGACGTTATAGTGGAATGGGGATGGGAGCGGACGGTTCATGAGGGATTGGAGAAAATGGGTCACGGCGTTGGCGGTTTTAGCCGGGATCGTATCGATTTTGGGGTTCGGCGGGAAGCCGGCTTTGGCTTGTTCGCCGAAGCCGTGGTCGTTCGCCGAGGTATCGCAGGGGGCGGTCGCCGCTGTGCAGGGCGTCGCGGACAAGGTGTCGCCGGACGGGCGCCAGGCGACGCTTGAGGTATCCGCCTACGCCGGTCCCGACAAGGCGCCGAAGACCGTGATGCTGCCGGCGACGGTCGATAGTCGCGAAGGCGGTGGCAGCGGCGCCGGCGACTGCCCGGATTTCTCGGTCCAATTCCAGCCAGGACAAGCGTACGTCGTGCTGCTGGCCGAGCTGCCGCCGGCGATGCGGCTGGCGTACCCGCAGTGGGTCACCGCGTTCCCCGTCCTGGACGGTCAGCTCGTGACCGGCATGCGGGAGACGGACCGGGCACCGGTCGCGGAGCAGCTCTCGCAGTTCGCGCAGGCGAAAGGCACGGCGGTGCAGTACCCGACGCAGCTGTCGCCCGTCTGGTACCCGCCCGGCGGGCGCAGTGGCTTCGCGGTGGTGTGGGTGGGCCTCGCCGTGGTGATCGCCGGCGGCGGGATTGCGCTGTGGCTTCGCGCGCAGCGACGGCGCGAAGTCACTTAAGCTTTAAATGTTCTACTGATGCAAAGACGTCTAATTGATAATCTCCATTTGCATACATTAATTTTGTAATCGAGCACTCAGGAATCAGGTCGGTTTGTGCGGCCACAAAATTAGAGTGCCAACTATTCAGCTCATTCTCGGAAAATGCATGGACCAGAAAATCTGTGATTAATCCTCCATGAGTAACAATTACAACGTTACTTCCAGCCGGATGTTCCTTAGCCAATACTAACAGTAAGGAGTTCAAGCGCTCGCCTGCCTGCTTAGCAGAATCACCTACGGGTGGAATATAGCTAGGTTCCCTTGTGCATCGCTCCCACATCGCTACAAAATCGTCGAATGTTTGTCCCGGCAAATCCCCCCAGTTAGCCCGTCCCGTAATCGGCTGTCCTCTGAGAAAGATAAGTTAGCTTCTAATGCAATATAATTTGCGGTTTCTCTTGCCCTTCTAAGTGGACTTGAAAGTATAGCCTTTATTGGCAGGTTGCGAAAATATTGAGCGGTCGCTTGCGCTTGCCATATACCCTGAGGGGAAATTGGGACATCTCCAATTGACTTTTCTTTGATCGCATGCCTCACGAGGTAGAAATTTATACTCACATAACGAACTCCTTTACTCAAGGGATATGGAGAAGTTAATTTGATACATATCTAATTATATGATCGTCTAATTTAAGTATAGAACCCAAGAAGGGTATAGGTCAACTTACTTCTGATTAGCCTTACACGTGACTAAATAGTAATAATTTGTTATTTTTAATCCTTTTGGAGTAGCATGTTTATAGAAGATTTGTTCAACCCCCTTTAAGCATGTACTCCACACATACTCTTTTAATTTTTTACTTTGGCCGAAGCATTTTTTCCTTAAGACGTCTTCCGGGGTCAATAGATATTCCGTTTCTTCGATGAATTCAATATTAATTTCGTCTAATCCGCTATCGGTTAATTGGAGATTTCGTTGGAGTGATCGACTTGCCTGATCAAAATCAATCCTTTCCATTGGAGAATACAATCCTGGGAAGAGACTCCTGAGTCCGCCGTCCGTTCCCCTATGATAAAGTCCGCATACTAGACCCCCAGGTTTTACAACCCTGTTTGCTTCCCGATACCAGCTTGTGGGACCTTTTTTCGTATAGGCAGCATCAAAGTAGTCGTCTGGAAAAGGCAATTTATTGTCAGCATGAACGACTAAAAAACGACTGTTTGTTTTCCTATTTTTGTTTGCCGTCGCAATAAAGCCTTCTATTAGATCAATTCCGATAACTTCCCTTGCTCTTGCGGCAAACTGATTGGCAAATTCACCGTGACCACACCCGACATCAAGTACCCGAGACTGGTTCGATATGTACGCACATATGTGCTGCGCCAAAATCATTTCAGCGGTCGGTTCATCAAATTGCGATTGCCAGGGGTATATGTACCCCCCGGTTTCTTCCATTAGCCGTGAGTAAAACGGTTGGCTCTGCGGATTAGTCCATTCAGGATGTTCCGCCGGGTTTGGGAATAGAATTGGCTTCTCCTCGAACATTCGATTCGCACTCCCTTTCGATTAGAATCAATCCATTACCTGTAGTCCTATCGCCCGAGCTGTAGTGGAATTCGCCCATTCTGGGTCATATTAAGAAAAACCTCTGGAACAAATCCCTCCAGAGGTCCTTGGTGCTAGTGTACATTGTGAAATCGGCGCAACCGGCAAAATGGATCGTACGCGCCATCCATCTAGTTAATCAATGTTTACAATTAAGCACAGTCCCTTAACAGGTTTGGGCTTGTTTGGAACGCTTCCAGCCGAATTGTAAACCTACATTACGTTAATAGTAGCGTGCGCTTTACAAATAACAGAAGTTAACCTTACAAAATGGCGAAAACCGCCAAAATGGCGTGAAAATAGTTAGGATACTCCTCTTAATTGTAAACTTCGGCGTACTACTTAGGTATAAACCGTCTGTGCTCTACCTGACATCCCAATCCGTGAGAACCAGGTTGTGTGAACCTAATAAAGTGATGGGGCAACGCTATTCGTCCTGATACGACATCATCTGGAAAAATAACGGTTTGCGACAGCGTTATTCATCCGCGTGTGCCCAAAAAGAGTCGGTCAAGGGGCATTAGGGTGATGCCGTAACGTTATTTTCCCACGATGGGGCTGATATCGAGGAATAGCATTATGCGGCGCCGTTATTTGTATAATTGCAGCACAAGCGGTCCGGGTAAAACGCTGTTTTACTAAAGTAGTAAGGAAAAGGGCTCCTGAGCTGTAACACTTCGGCTTACAGTTAAGCCATCCGGGCGAACAACGCCCCGTCCCGCAAAATGACTTCATAGGTGGCGAGTCCTGCGCTCGGTACATTGTGGCAACGGCCGGTGTGCGTCTCGAAGGTCCATCCGTGCAGCGGGCAGACGAGCTCGCCGTCCTCCAAGTCCACAGTGTAGCCGGCATGGGGGCACTCGCGAGACATTAAAGTATAAGTGCCTGCGTCCTCGAGAAGAAAGTAAAAATCGCGCTCCAGTCTGACTTCGGCTGGAAATTTGGTGAACGACGAGGCGGGGCCAATCAAGACTTCTCTCATGAAGAGTCTCCTTATCTGGTGTAGTTACCCTAACATTAACCCGCCTCGTTCCGGGATTCAATGCTTATTTTTCTATTACCGCGCCGACTCGATCCACGCGAGCAAGTAGTCCAGCACCCGCTCGTCCTCCTCGCGGGGAAACACATGGCCGCGGCCCTCGTACACGCTAAGCGTGAAAGGCCGGCCCGCGGCCTGCAGCGCCTCCGCCAAGCGGTAGGCGTGCGTGACGCTCACGTGCTCGTCCACCGAGCCGTGCACGATGAGCACGGGCGTGCGAATGTCCGCCGCCCAGCACACCGGCGAGCGCCGCTCGTAGGCGCTCGAGTCCTTGCGCGGGTGGCCGACCACCCGCTTCAGCATGCGGCGGAGGTCGACGCGCTCGTCGTACGTCAGGCGGAGGTCGCTGACCCCGCCCCACACGACGACCGGGCCGACGCCCTCACACTCCCGCGCCGCGGCGAGCGCCATGAGCGCGCCGCGCGAGAAGCCGATCAGCGCCGGCGCGAGCGGCGCGGCTTCCGGCAGCCCGCGCACGACGCGCAGCGCGTGGAACAGATCGTGGCGGTCTTCGCCGCCGAAATCCTCGCGCCCCTCCCCGCCCTCGTTGCCTCGGTAGAACGGGGCGAACACCGTATAGCCGCGCCGCGCGAGCGTCACGAGGCGCGCCACGCGCACCATGCCCACGCCCCGGATGCCTCCGCGGCAGTAGACGAGCGGCGGGCGCGGCTCGCCACCCGCGCCGGTGACGAGATAGCCTTTGACCCGCAGCCCCTCGCTCGTATAGGTCACGCGCTCCAGCCGGAGGCCCGGCTCGGGATCGGGAAGCCGCTCGCGCTCGACATCCAGAGCGGGGGACGATTCCGGCAGACGCTGTCGCTCAGCCTGGGCCCCTGGACTTGCTTCTCGTTTCACAACAGTAGACCACCTTTGACACCAAGCAATACCATCCGCTAGACTTGGGTGAGAGTTTGTCATTAGTTTATCACGCGAAAGGCGGTTGATGCACCGTGAATCCGGTGTTTGACGAGGAATTCGACGCTCTGGTGGAGAAATTCGCCGAGCTGATGACGGGCCGGTCGTCCACGGAGACGGTCGAGAAGGTGAGGAAGTGGGCGATCTACAATCATATTCACAAAAGCATGCCCGCCCTCACGGCGCATTGGGGCCAGTCCCACCCCGAAGCGAAGCGGGAGGTCCGCCTCCTGTTCGAGGAAATCCGCGACTTGAACCAAGCCCTTCGCGCGCATGCGCAGACGTCCGGTGCGACGGGCGGCACGACGAACGAGCCGGACAATCAATAAGACAACCTAGAGGAGCATAAAACCGAATGAAACCTAACGACCTGCAAGGGGAACAAAATCTGGAGAAATACGCCGAGCTGATCCTGCGCGTAGGCGTCAATCTGCAGCCGGGCCAAATCTTGATGATCGAATCCCAGCTGGAGACGGCCGAGCTGACCCGCATCGTCGTCAAACGCGCCTATATGGCCGGCGCCAAGTACGTCCAAGTGAACTGGACGGACGAGCAAACGACGCGCATCCGCTATGAACACGCGCCAGACGATTCCTTCGACTTCTATCCGGAGTGGAATGCGCGCATGATGGAACAGCTGGCGGAAGGCGGCGGGGCGCTGTTGAATATCAAAGTACCCGATCCGGCGCTACTGAACGGCATCGAAGGCTGGAAGGTATCCGCCTCGAACAAAGCGGCGGCCGTAGCCCGGCAGACATTCCAGCGCTACATCCGCAACAGCACGATCAGCTGGTGTCTCGTCAAGGCGCCGACTCCTGCATGGGCCGCCGCCGTCTATCCGGAGCTGCCGGAAGAAGAGCGGATGGCCGTCATGTGGGAGGCGATCTTCAAGATGAACCGCGTCGACCATGACGATCCGGTCCAAGGCTGGCGCGAGCACTTAGGCGTGTTGCTGGAGAAGCGCCAGGCGCTCCACGCGAAGGGCTATCGCCGACTGCATTACCGCGCGCCCGGCACGGACTTGAGCGTAGAGCTGCCGGAAGGCTACATCTGGCTCGGCGGCGGCAAGGAGAACGGCAGCGGCGTCTATTTCGTGGCGAACATGCCGACCGAAGAAGTGTACACGATGCCGAAGCGCGACGGGGTGAACGGCACTGTCACGAGCACGATGCCGCTCAATCTGAACGGGCGGCTAGTCGAAGGCTTGACGCTCACCTTCGAGAACGGCAAGGTGACGCAATTCAAGGCCGATAAGGGCGAGGAATATATCGCTGCCCTGCTCGACACCGACGAGGGCGCCCGATATCTCGGCGAGCTGGCCCTCGTCCCGCACGACTCTCCGATCTCGAACATGAACCGGACGTTCTACAATACCGGGATCGACGAGAACGCCTCCTGCCACCTGGCGCTGGGCAGCGCCTACCCGACCAACCTCGAGGGCGGGACGAAGATGAGCAAGGAAGAGCTGCTCGCGCACGGCGCGAACGTCAGCCTCGTGCACACCGACTTCATGATCGGCTCCGCCGAGCTGGACATCGACGGCGAGCTGCCGGATGGCACCATGGAGCCGGTGTTCCGCCGCGGCAATTGGGCGATCCGGCTCCAAGCCTAGTCCTCCCCCCTGCATCCCGCATACGGGCCAATCGCCCGGATGCGGGATTTTTCGTCTGTAACGATTCTCTCCCGTGTCACTTCGCCGGGTAATGTCTATACTAGAATGGAATTCAAATGCATCCGAAAGGAATTGATGTTTTATGCACATGACCATTGCCGCCGAACTTCCATCTCTCTCTACAGCAGGCGACCTCGGATGACGAATTGAACATGAGGATCCCTGCCCTGTAGAGAGATTCGGGTATACCCCTGCATCTACAATCTACTTTACAGGAGGATCATCGAATTGAATTTACAACATTTAGGCTGGACCCCGAGCTGGGAAACCGCCTTTCAACCTTATCGCACGAAAAATCTCGTCCCGGGCCGGATCGCGCTCGAGCACAAGCACATGTATCGCGTCTACACCGAGCAAGGGGACTTCCTCGCGGAGGTGTCCGGCAAGCTGCGGCACGAAGCGCTCGAACGCGCCGACTATCCGGCGGTCGGCGACTGGGTCGCCCTGACCGAACGAATCGAGGACGGCCGTGCCACGATCCACGCCGTGCTGCCCCGGACGAGCAAGTTCTCCCGGCGCGCGGCCGGCAGCGTCCCGGAAGAGCAGATCGTCGCCTCCAATGTCGACACGGTCTTCCTCGTGAACGCGCTCAATCAGGATTACAACCTGCGGCGTATCGAGCGGTACCTTACGCTCGCTTGGGAGAGCGGGGCGAATCCGGTGCTTGTCCTGACGAAAGCCGACCTGTGCGACGATGTCGAAGCCGCCGTCCGCGAGGCGGAAGCCGTCGCGATGGGCGTCCCGATCCACGCGGTTCACGCCCTGGCCGATGCCGGGCTGGAGGCGCTCGCGCCCTACATCGGCGAAGGCAAGACCGTCGCCCTGCTCGGCTCCTCGGGGGCGGGCAAGTCGACGCTCATCAACCGGCTGTACGGCCGGGACGTGCAAGCGACCGGCGGCATCCGGGAGGATGACGACCGGGGCAAGCATACGACGACCCATCGCGAGCTCGTCGTACTGCCGACCGGCGGCCTCCTGATCGACACGCCGGGAATGCGGGAGCTGCAGCTCTGGGATGCGGACGAAGGCATCAGCGCCTCGTTCCACGACATCGAGGAGCTGGCGGAGCAATGCCGGTTCCCGGACTGCAAGCATCAGAAGGAGCCGGGCTGCGCCGTGAAGGCAGGTCTCGCCGACGGGTCGCTCGAGCGCAGCCGGTACGACAACTACGTGAAACTCCAGAAGGAGCTCGCCTACTTGGCCCGTAAGGAAAATCGCACCCTGCAGGCCGCCGAGAAAGCGAAGTGGAAGAAGATCCACAAGATGCAGAAGGAGCATTACAATGGCAATCGCCATTAGCTTATACGAGAAAGGCATCCAATAACGGCTTAGCCGCTCCTGGATGCCTTTTTTCTGCTCGCCTCTTACTTCTTCCTCAGCGGGATGCTCGTCGTCTCATACGCCTCATCCAGCTGCTGCTTGGCAATGTACAGTACTTGTCCGAGATGCTCGGAGTAATGTGTGGCGCAGGCCGACAGCACATCGAAGTTCGTCCGCAGCTTGCCGCGGATGATCTGTCCGGCGGCGAACTTCTCCTCCGTCATCTCTTCTACGGCTTGGACCGCGAGGCGAATCGTCTCCTGCACGAGCCGGATCAGCTCCTCCTTCGAGAGCGACACCTCTTCGAATTCCGCGTCCCGGTCCCGCCGTCCCGGCTCACCGTAGATGCCTTGACTGATCCGCTCCGCAGCGTTCCCCCTGATGTGTACGACGAGATTGGCGATGCTGTTGCTCTGCGCATTCGGCCGCCAGTGCAGCTGCTCTTCGTTCAGCTGCTCCATCGCCGCAAGCCAACGTTTCTCGATCTCCCTGAACTTCCCGACCAGCCAGTCTTGTACAAGCACAATGTCCATCGTAGTTCCTCCTTCTCGATACGTACACGTTCACACACGCTGCACTTGCGCCTGGGCACGCTCCCAGGCCGCCTGCGCCAGCGCCAAGCCGCCGCACAGGCCGGCGTTGTCCCCAAGCCCCGGCGGCACGATGTACGCGTCGATCCGCTCCGTGATCCACTCGCTCTGCACGTATCCGTTCAGCATCGCTTTCACTTGCGCGTGAATTAACGGGAACAGCTGCCGCTGCTTCATGACGCCGCCGCCTAATACGATCCGCTGCGGCGACAGGAAGAGAATGCCGTGTACGACGGCCTGCGCGAGATAGTACGCCTCCAGCTCCCACACGCGATCGTCCGTCGCCAGCTCATGGCCCTTCCGGCCCCAGCGCTTCTCGATCGCCGGGCCGGCGGACATGCCCTCCAGGCAGTCCGAATGATACGGACAGCTGCCGGCGAATGGATCGCTCGGGTGCCGTTTCACGGGAATGTGCCCCATCTCCGGGTGCACCAACCCGTGCACCAGCTTGCCCTCGACGAGGACGCCGCCGCCGATGCCGGTGCCGATCGTCACATACAGACAGCTGCTCAAGCCTTGGGCCGCGCCCCAAGTCGCTTCCCCGAGCGCCGCCGCGTTCACGTCCGTATCCCAGCCGATGGGACAGACGAACGCCTCCTTCAGCCGGCCGAGCACGTCGTACTGCGCCCATCCCGGCTTCGGCGTCGTCGTGACGTAGCCGTATGTCGGGCTCGCCGGGTTCGGGTCGATCGGCCCGAACGAGCCGATGCCGATCGCGTCGAGCTGCTCTCCGTCGAAGAACTCAATGACGCGCGCGAGCGTCTCCTCCGGCTGAGTAGTAGGAAATTCCGTTCGGGACAGTACTTGCCCCCGTTCATTGCCAATCCCGCAAACGAATTTCGTGCCCCCGGCTTCTACCGATCCGAATCGCATTACCAATCCCTCTCCCTTTTGTATGAATCTTTCATCATAACCGATGTATCCTGTCCATACGCCCTTACTTCTTGTTCAACAGCCCGCCGGCTATACGTTCGAACAGCCCCGGGAACAGGGCGAACAGCTTGGCGCCGAAGCCCATGATCCACGGCAAGTCCACATGGGAGCGGCGCCGCTCGATCGCCCCGGCAACCGCGCGTGCAACCTGCTGCGGCTTAAGCAAGTAAGTGGCGATGTTCCGGACGTAATGGCCCGACGGATCGGCCTTCGCTAAGAACGGCGTATCGATCGGACCTGGGTTCACGGCCGTAATCATGACCCCCGTTCCCGCCAGCTCCTGCCGCAGGCTGTTCGTGAAGCCGAGCACCGCATGCTTCGACGCCGCGTATGCCGTCGCCTTCGACGAACCGATCTTGCCGGCGATCGAAGCGACATTCACGATTTGCCCGCTGCGGGCCAGGAGCATATGCGGCAGCACGGCTTTCGTGCAGCGCACGACACCCATGTAGTTCGCGTTCATCATACTCGCGAAGTCTTCGATCGGCGTATCCAGCATCCGAGCGAATCGGCCGAAGCCGGCGTTATTGATCCAGACGTCGATCCGGCCGAAGTCGGCAACGACCTGCTCCACCGCCTGCCGCACCTGCTCGTCCGACGTGACGTCCAGCACGTACTGCCGATGCGTAGCACTTCCCAGTCTCGCCGCGGTCGTCCTCAATCCGTCGGGGTTGCGCCCGAACAACGCGAGCACGGCCCCGCGGTGCGCCAGCTCGACCGCGATCTCCGCTCCGATTCCGCTCGAGGCGCCCGTAATCGCGATTACTTTTCCTTCGATCATGCTTCGTTCTACCTCCAAGTGAATCGGAACCGGTCTAATCCGAAATTCCTGCTTGGTACCAGCATATCACAAACGCTCCGATGCGCCCACGAGCATCCCCCAAAATAAAAACAAACAGATGGTTGGTTTTTAACAAACGATATGCTACAATAAACCCAATCAACAAATCTTGAAAGCCGGTGAAGAAGGATGAAAAACGAAGAACGCCGCGAACAAACGACCCGCCAGCTGCTGAACGCGACCAAATCTCTGATACGGGAGAAAGGCTGCCATGCGATTACGATGCAGGATATTATGAACGAATCCGGCTTGTCCAAGGGAGCCATCTTCCATTATGTGAAGAACAAAGACGAGATTTTCGCCTGGGTGCTGCAGGAGAGTCTGGAGGAGACGAATGAGCTCTTCAACGATCAGGTGAAGCGGGAGCCCAAGACGTTCGACGGTCCGATGCAGGCGATCGCGCGGAGCTTGACTGCCCTGGAGAATCCGCAGGACGTCACGAACAAGGTATTCGTCTACCTGATCGGGAAGGAAGACAACCCTGCCGTTGCGGAGGTGCTTCACCGGTTCTATGACCGTGCGGTGACGCTGTCCCGCAATTGGATCGCGGCCGGTCAGCGGCATGGCGTCATCCCGGAATCGGTCGATACGGCGAAGACGTCCGAACTGTTCGTCCTGCTGTCGCTCGGACTCCGAGTCCGTTCCACCGTTTCCGAACCGGGCGATACGTTCACGGCACGGGACTTGTCCGCCTTCATGACCGCCATTTTACAGCATTCTTCCAAGGGGGAGATCCAATGAGCTTATTGCTGCTGCTTCATTTGATCGGTGCCGTTCTGTTCCTCGGCAATATTGTCACCGCGGCGTTCTGGAAGGTTCGGGCGGATCTGCAATCCGACGTCGGCATCATCCATAGCACGAACAAAAATCTTATGTTGGCCGACGTGGTGTTCACGCTGCCCGGACTAATCCTGATCATCGTGTCGGGCATTCTGATGGCGGCTCGCGAGGGCGCTCTGTCCGAAGGGTTCAACTGGCTCACGTTGTCGCTGATCCTGTTCGCCGTGACGGGGGTCGTGTGGCTCGCGATTCTCATTCCGCTGCAGCGCGCCATGATCCGCCACAGCTCCCCCGCCGCCGCGAGCGGGGGATTGCCGGAAGCCTACCGCAAGGCTACTCGGTTGTGGAATGGGTTCGGCATCGCCGCCACTTTACTGCCGCTAGCCATCCTGTATTTGATGGTCACCAAAGGCTTCTGAGCGGGAAACACAAAGAACCCCCTCCTAGCGAAAGGAGCGGGGTTCTAGCGTTCATCCGTACCCTATGTAATCAGCACTTGAATGTTCAACTCGCCGATCTGTTCCATAATAAGCGGGATCGTGAGCGCCTTCTTCGGCGTGAAACCGGCAGCGTGGATCGATTCGACGAGCTTCGGCGGCGTGATGTCGACGCGTACGCCCTGGTTGTACAAAATCGTGCTCGCATTGCCGCTGATCATATTGCCGAGCTCGGAGATCGCGCTCTTCGTCAATTCGTCCATCTCGGTGATCGTATAGCCGCCCATCATCGCCGAGACGAGCTTCAGGGCCACCTCTTCATGAAGCCCGAATACGATATCCCCCTGCATCTGTCCGGTCATCCCGATCTGGATCCAGATGTACTTCTCCACGAACTTGACGTCCTTGATCCCCAGCTGTCCCGTAGTCGGCCGAACCTGGATGAGCTGCTCCAATACGATTCTGGCGGATTCCAAAAAAGGATTGATGTATTCGGCTTTCACGCGACTTCCCCTTTTCGACAAGTTTCCCTATGTTACTCGTGCCATTTGCCATTTTATTCATTATACTCGAGTTTGAAAGTCATGTATACGGGTTCCTTCGCGCATTGCCTGTCAGGGATATAGGCCCAAAGGCTTATTTTCGTCCTATTTCGTCTGACATGGGCCGTGGGCCGCTCCATGCTATTAAGATATTTTTAAGATCGCCGTTCAAGCATTATTAAGATTTTCCGCCTATACTAGGCAATAGAGATTACGAACCAGGAAAGGAGCCACCATGGCCGGCGAGACGATACTCCTCGTGGACGACGAGAAAGAGATTTTGGAACTGCTGGAGATTTATTTGAAAAACGAAGGCTACTCCCTCCTGTTGGCCTCGAACGGCCTGGAAGCGCTGGAGGTGCTGAGGCATAAGACCGTGGACCTCATCATCCTCGACATCATGATGCCCCGCATGGACGGCATTCAAGCTTGCCTCAAAATTCGCGAGGAGCAGCACATGCCGATCATTATGCTGTCCGCCAAGTCCCAGGACATGGACAAAATTTTCGGCCTGAGCTCCGGGGCGGACGATTATGTGACGAAGCCGTTCAATCCGCTCGAGCTCATCGCCCGGGTCAAATCGCAGCTAAGACGCTACAAACGCTTGAACGTAGCCGCCGCTCCGCCCGAGGACGTAATCGAGATCGACGATCTGACGATCAACACTTCGACGCACGAGGTGCATGTCGACGGACGGGAAGTGAAGCTCACTCCGCGCGAATTCGCCATCCTCGAGCTGCTCGCCCGCAATCGCGGCCTCGTCTTCAGCATTCAGCGGATCTATGAATCGGTCTGGAACGAAGCGTTTTACGAATCGGACAATACCGTCATGGTTCACATCCGCAAAATCCGGGAAAAGCTGGAGGACACGCCCAGACAGCCGAAATACATTAAAACCGTATGGGGAGTAGGGTATAAAATTGAAAAATAGGTCGATCTTCAATCCCTTTTATTGGCCGGCGCTCGTATTCGGCTTCGTGAGGGACGTCATTGCGATGGTCCGCCGCCACTTGGAGACGAGCATCCGGCTTCAGCTCATTCTGGCCTTCGGCATCTGTCTCGGAGTGGCCAGTATCGCCAGCGCCGTCACCGCCCCGTTCTTCGCGAATGTGAACAAATCGTCCTCCATCGAGTACGACGGAGGGATCGCTCAGATCGATCGGCAGACGCGGTCGCTCTTGTATCAGCTCGAGAACGAAACGGCCGTGGCGAAGCGGAACGGAAATGCAACAAGCGTTCCGAACGTACCAAACGTTCCGAACCCTCCGAATGCCCCGAATGCGCCGGAGTCGTATGAGCAGACGATCGCCCGGATCATCGAGCAGGACCGTTGGAACGGCATGAAGACGCTGATCGTGGACTTGGACGGCAAGGTGCTGTTCAAGACGTCGAACGCCTCGGAGAGTCAGGTCGATCTGCACGGCATTATCCGCAACGCCATGGGCAACCGGCTGAACGACACCCGGTACCGCAATCAGGAATATGTATCCTTTTATCCGCTTACTCTCAAAAACAATACCCGGGCCTACTTGATCGTATCCGGGATGCCGGAGCCGGAGATCCGCTACTACAAGCAGGATGGCCCGATGCCCATCTTCGTCGGGCTCGTTGTCTTTATCGTCATGTTCTTCCTCCTCACCAAGCGCAAAATGAAGTATATCGAGGAGCTCGCCGGCGGCATTATGGAAATCTCGCGGGGCAATCTTGCCTTCCGCTTCTCCAAGAAAGGCCAAGACGAGCTGGGCACGCTCGCGGAGCGCATCAACGACATGACGTCGGAGCTGCAGCGCACGATCGAGGAAGAGCGGCTCGCCGAGAAGACGAAGACCGAGCTGATCACGAACGTGTCGCATGATTTGCGTACGCCGCTCACGCTCATCATGGGCTACCTCCGGCTGATCAAGGACCGGAACTACGAGAACGAGCAGCAGGCCGATTCGTATGTAAGCATCGCTTTCTCCAAGGCGGAGAAGCTGAAAGGGCTTATCGACGACCTGTTCGAGTACACGAAGCTGTCGAACCGCGGCGATTACTTGAACCCGGAGAAGGTGTGCCTGAACGAGCTGCTCGGCCAGCTGGTCGAGGAACATGTGACACGCGCCGAGGCGAGCGGACTAACCTTATCGTGCATTCTGCCTGCCGATCGGATCTGGGTCGAGCTGGACCCGGACAAGATGATCCGGGTGTTCGACAACTTGCTGACCAATGCCGTCAATTACAGCTACAAGCCGGGGCAGATCAAGGTCGTCCTGTTCCGCGACAAAGGCTATACGTTCGTCTGCATCAGCAACCGGGGGACGCCGATCCCTCAATCCGAGCTTGCACGGTTGTTCGAGCGGTTCTACCGCCTCGACACCTCGCGCACATCGGAAACCGGAGGCTCGGGGCTGGGGCTTGCGATCGCGAAGAGCATCATCGACTTGCACGGCGGCTCCATCTGGGCCGAGTGCGAAGGCGAGGACATTCGATTCTGGGTGAAGCTGAAGGCCATTTAGAGCGGCGACCGCTTCCCAGAGCGCCAATAACCCCCTCAAACCGTTGTTGGCATTGCGCCTATGACGGTCGAGGGGGCTTTATTTATATATATTCACTGTCTTCCGGAGGGAAGACATCCTTCAGCGCGATGGACATGCATGGATATAGCTGCGAGTGCAGCACATCGTCTTCGGTTTTCACCGTCAATTTCCCGTATTGTCCCTCCACGAGCACCAGCTGATCCACCGTCCGGTAGACCGGATCGACGATCCAATACTCCGGCACGCCGAAGCGGGCGTACATATCGAGCTTGACCGTCTTGTCCTTGCGCGCTGTGCTGCCAGAGAGCACTTCCACTAACAGATCCGGGGTCCCGAACACGTAGCCGTCGCGGATGATGGCCCGATTCGCATTGGTAATGTAGATCAAGTCAGGTTGGGCGATATTGTCCCCCGTCTCGTCGAAGTGCACGTCCATAGGCGCTAGCAAGATTACGCCCTCCGCCCGGCACGAAAAGTGAAACGAGGCATACATGTTTCCGACGATCATCTGGTGTACCACCTTCGGCGAGGACAGAAAATCGTACCGTACCCCGTTAATGATCTCATACCGTTCCGGAATCAAATAGGACTCCGACTGCTCCTTCACCATACCAGGCTTCTTCGAAATTTTCTTCTCGCTGCCGCTCACCGGTTCGCCTCCCTTTCTCATCCATTGTACGTCCTTCTTCCAGTATAGCATGGTCAACCAAGCCGACAAGCCCCGCTTTAATGGAACTAACGCTTCCCCCTGACACCACTTAGCGATACAATATGGGAGAGAAAATTTCGTTAGCCCCGCAATACAAACCATTTTAATGTAAAGAAAAGGATGAGATCCCATGGCAGTGAGAAAGCTAGAGCATGTAGGCGTAATGGTGACGAATATGGAGCGGTCCATCGCCTTTTATGAAACCGTAGTAGGTCTGGAACTGCTGGGGAAGCTGACCCACACGAACGGCGTCATCGAACTGGCGTTCCTCGGCGCGCCGGGCGCCCAAGAGACGCAGCTGGAGCTGATCGCGAATTACCCGAATCCGCTCGCGGACGAAGCCCGTGTGCACCACATCGCGTTCACGGTAGACGATCTCGATGCGGAGACCGCACGTATAGCCGCACTTGACGTGCAGTTCCTGGAAGACGAGCCGACGACTCTGCCGAACGGTGCCCGCTACCGTTTCTTCTACGGGCCGGACGGCGAGCGGATCGAGCTTTTCCAGCCAGCATGATCATTCGGAAGCGAAACGTCACTTTTTGGGGCGAAAATCCCGGGGTCCCCGAAAAGTACTCGGAATTCACATCGAAGAGATACGTCACTTTTTGGGGTAAAGAGGTGGGTTCGGGGTGAATATGAATCAGTTGGAGACCCTCGTAACGATATCCAAAACGATGAGCTTCCGCAAAGCCGGCGAGCTCTTGAACTTGACTCAGCCCGCCGTATCCGCCCAAATCAAAAGCCTGGAAGACGAGTTCAAGACGGTGCTGATCGACCGCAACCAGCCCGTCACCTTGACCGACAGCGGCATCGTCTTCCTCGAGCATGCCGAGAAAATGCTGCGGATCGTCGAAGACCTGAAGCAGCGGTTGTCGGACTTGAATCAGACGCCGCAGGGCCATATTCATCTGGGGACGACCACCTCGATCGCGATGCAGATCTTGCCGCGCGTGCTGTCGTACTTCCAGAATCAGTTCCCGCTAATCAAGACGTCGATCCATTCCATGACTTCGACGCAGATTATGGCGAGCGTGGAGAACGGCACGATCGATATCGGCATCGGCTATTTATTCGAGCGCAATCCGCATCTCGAGACGTCGATTCTGTATTATGACTCGTTCGAGCTGGTCGTGTCGCCTCATCATCCGCTCGCCAAACGGCCCCACACAACGGTGCAATCGCTTCGCGACATTCCGTTCATCATGCTGTCGCCGGATACGGCGGGCCGCCGGTTCGTCGATCAGGTGTTCCGCAAGTTCAACATCGAACCGAATATCGTGATGGAGCTGCAGAGCAGCGAAGAGGTCAAGCGGATGGTGGAGCTGAACCTTGGCGCGGCGATTATCTCCAAGCTGTCTATCGCGAGCGAGCTGCGTCTCGGCACGCTGAAGATGATTCCGGTGGACGAACTCGATCTAAGCCATCCCGTGGGCGTCATCTACAAGTCCGGCCGTTATCTCAGCTCGGCGTTGCAGCAGTTTCTTAGCGATCTGAAGGGCATGCCGGAGATTAATTTCATAGGATCGGAGTAAGGGCAATGCTGAAATTCGATTTGCATACTCATCATGAACGATGCGGTCACGCTCTCGGCGGGATCCGCGATTACATCGAAGCGGCGGTATCGGAAGGGCTGCAGGTGATCGGCATCTCC
This sequence comes from Paenibacillus sp. HJGM_3, assembly GCF_045062745.1. NCBI lineage: Bacteria > Bacillati > Bacillota > Bacilli > Caryophanales > Paenibacillaceae > Paenibacillus > Paenibacillus sp. HJGM_3. Next base: position 33,448 of record NZ_JBJGED010000010.1, on the reverse strand, counting down.
GACCATTCTCCTTACTTCGGCCACCCGGACGAACAGCCGTGGCCGCAGGTGGCGATGGCCAAGCGGGACTTCGCCGTCTATGTAGCGGAAGTGCTGCGGCTGAAAGAATTGTACAAAGGGCAGATCGAGGTGCTGCTCGGGGTCGAGTCGGATTTCTTCCCCGAGCATGCCGAAGCGTACCGCCGCGTCTATGAACAGTATCCGTTCGACTACATCATCGGATCGGTTCATCAGTCCGGCGGAGTGAGCATTTTCAACAAGAAGCGCTGGAAGGGCTTGACCGAAGCGCAGCAAATCGAGCAGAAGGAACTGTATTACGACCTCATCCAACAATCCGCACGCAGCGGCATGTTCCAGATTCTCGGCCATATCGATGCGATGAAAGGATTCTACCCCGCCTTCTCCGCCATTCAGACGCAAGCTGTGGAATATACGCTGAAGATCATCGGCGAGACCGGAATGGCGATCGAGATCAATACGTCCGGCAAAACGAAGGACGTAGGCGGCTGGTACCCGGCCGACGACATCCTCGAGATGGCGCTGCATTATGGCGTCGATGTGACGTTCGGGTCCGACGCGCACAAGCCGAGCCGGGTTGGCGACGAATGGGACCAAGTCGCCGCACGGCTGAAGGAGATCGGCTTCAAGGACTGGGTGTTCTTCCGGCAGAAGGAACGGGTGCGGGTTTCGTTGTAAACCTATATTCTGGAAACTTCCGCAAGAGAGTCGCTTGTCCCCGCATAGTTACTCCCGATTGTGAATACGTATCCCATGAGGAATAAATACGTTAAGGGAGGTTCCTATCGAATGAGCGACAATATTCCACAAGATGTGTTCGAACAAGCTTGCCGGCTGCAAGAGACGATCGCAGCAAAGACGGCCGAAGCCGACCAATTGAGGCAAGAAGCTGCGGAAGCGGTCTATCAGCTGGTGGCTTTGGTATCGCCGCAACAAACCCGGACGTTCAATCCGTTCGGCGGCGGGGGCGGCGGGTTCCCGGGGATCCCGGGACCGGGCGGGATACCTGGCGGAGGGGGGGTTCCCGGCGGAGGTGGATTTCCCGGTGGAGGCGGTTTTCCCGGCGGAGGCGGGGTCCCGGGCGCGGGCGGGCAAGGGCAAGCGCCGACTTCTCCTCCTCCCAACTTCATTCCACATAAACCTTTCTCCGCGGCAGGCGCGCCCGGTGTATTCGCCGTCGATCCGGGCGGCATTCGCCGCTGCCTGTTCAACTTCACCTATGTCTGGCTAACCAACGGAGACCAGTTCTGGTTTTACCCCATTTTCGTGGGCCGTACCTCGATCGCCGGATTCCGCTGGGTCCCACAGCTCTTTAGCTGGCGCTATTTCGGCATCGACTTGAACCGGATCGATTCGTTCACCTGCTAGTTCGACTGCCACGACGCAAACCCGAACAGGCCGCTCCATCAACACGGAGTCGGCCTGTTGGGCTCTTATAATGGGGCACTCCTGTCAAGCATCAACCAAAAACTTAATAAACACAGGGCTTCGAAGCAGTCCCTTCCGAGTCCAATTTCTCATCTTGACTTTGGCACGGATCCGCGGCTCAACGTAAACGTGATCTCGGTCCTCCCCCGTGATAAACGGCTCGATGACGGAATAAAACGCCTGCTTCTGAGCCGGGGCGACGCCGAGCTCAATGATCCCTGCGTGGCGATCCTGGCCACCAGGTTCTTGGACCGACGCCAACCACCCAAACTCCGCCTTCTTCCACCCGGATATAGCCACTTCCGCGTAGGACCAGTTAATGATTTTCTGCCAGCTCGCGCTTCGCCGGCCGGCGGAGTATACCGACTCCTTACGCTTCGCTACCATGCCCTCAAGCTGATGCGCCACAATCTCCGTGAACAACTGCTCGCCTTCTCGCTCTATGTAGGGGACGACGTTCATCCGTGGATTCCCGAAGTCGATACTGGTAAGCAATTCCTTGCGCTTCAGGAGCGGCCAGCCGCGGAGGTCCTGGCCTCTGTAACGGAGGATGTCGAACACGACGTAATGGGCCGGTTGAGTGGCCGATAGCCGGAGCACCTTGTCCGCTCTGCGTGCCTGGAATCGGTCCATGACACATTCGAAGTCGATCCGCCCTGTTGTACGATCCACACAGGCGACCTCGCCGTCGAGCAGAATGTCGTCCACGGCCAGATCGTAGAGCTCGGGGTACTGCAGCGTGCAGTTGTTCCGATGGCGGGTGTACAATTGCGTGACGCCGTCCCGACGGTCTAGCAGCAGCCGGTGTCCGTCGATCTTGGGCTCAAATATATAATCCGGATGCGTGAATGGATACTGTGAAGTTTCTAGCAGCATAGGAGGAACCAACATAATCATCACCAACTTTAATCGTACCATTGGTGATGCGGGTAGGGCATTGGAAGTTTATGGAATCCGTCGTGTCAATGCCAGAGAACTGGATTCCGATCCACGAGCTGCAGCTGCTTTTCGAAATCGGCATTCGGCTCAATGTCGTCGATGAGATGCCACTTGTTCTTGCTGTCCCGCCAATAGACGGTCCACTCTTTCGTCTCTTTGTCCAACCGAAATTGAGCGACGTCATATTCGACCCACCGGTCCATATACCCCAGCCGTTCTTCCCCTAACGTCACGGTTTGCCCGCGGAATTTGTAGACGAGCTTCACCTGATGGCGCACTTCTTTGGGGACCTTTTGCTCAATAAAGGCATTCAATATGCGTTCGACTCGTTTTTTCGTAAATTCATCCAACATCGTATAATCACCTGTATGTAAAAATTGCGGCTCGTTCAACCGACCAGTTCCCATTGTAACAAACTTTGAGAAATTGTGGAAAGGGAAATCGACGAGCTCAACGTCGACTCGAATTAATCCGCTGCACTAACAGTTGGGCCCGTGACTCCGCGTCACGGGCCCTTCCGTTATATGCCCTGCCCCACTACGCTAATACGCCCAGCGGAACAAGCTGTTGCCGCTGCTGAAGTAGATGTTGCCGTAGCCGTCCGCCGACGCGCTGTTGACGGCGGAAGCGCCGTTGTAGTGCGTCGTAACCGTCTTCGTCGAGGTATCGATGCTGAAGAAATGATTTTTGATCGTACCGAACATCTTGTTGCTGCCCGCGCGCCCCATCACTAAGGAGCCGTCCCGTGTGATCTGGCTGCTCGTAGTGTAGCTGACGTCGGTGAACTTCTGTACGTGGTATTCCACTGTATTCGTAGCCGGATTGAACACGAACAAGTAGCCTTCGGACAAGCCCCAAATTTTGTTGTCCGGCCCGACGGCAAGGGCGGTAATGCCCTGGGAGGACACCGGCATCGTATACGTCGTATACGCCCCAGTCGCCACGTTCAGCTTCACCAGCTTCGCTTCCGTCGCCGTCGGTGTCGTGTTCTTCCCTCCGCCGATCGTGGAACCGGCGTACACGTAGCCGTCCAGATAGGCCACCGACACAATGCTCTGGTTCGGTACGATGTTGTAGTAGACCTGCGCCGTCTGCGAGGCGGTATCGTACACGGTCAGCGCTCCCTCCAGTTGTCCGGAGCCGGCGACCGTGCCGATGAAAATTTTGCCGTCTCCCTCCGCCATGCCGTACGGGCGTTCCTGCAGATCCGATGCGCCCAAGCTGAGGAGGTGAGTCAAGCTGCCCCATCCCGCGCTCGGTTCAAACTTGTAAATGTTGGCGTTCGGGTACCCGCCTAGGTACAAGCTGTCGTCCTGGGCGACCATGCCTTCCAATTGGCTGATGCCGTACAGCATCGTGTTCTGGTCGCTGCGCATCGGGGTATAGACGCCCATATTGCCCGAGAGGAAGCCGCCGGCGTAGATCTTCCCGTCCGGCCCCGACCCGATCGTGCTGATATCCGTCGGCACGCCGGCGATTCCGGTAAGCAGCGTAGTGCTGCTCTTGCGAGTAGTCGGGTTGTACTTGAACAGGAGGATGGTGCCGGACGAATGGCCGACCCCGACGATCGACTGGCCCGGGAAGTTCACCGTATCGTCCAGAGTGGCGACACCCCACCCGTAGCCGTTCGCGGGCAGTACGACCGGCGTATTGTCCGGGTTCAGCGCAGGCGCCGTCGTTTTGGTCGCAATGTCGTACGTCTTCAGTCCGTTCTCGGAGTAGTATACCTTCCCGCCCAGTTCCGGCGATACGCCGTAGGACGTGATCGGGAATACGGCGTCGACGACAGTCGTCACTGTACCGTTCGGATTGTCCGTCACATCCAGCACGACCTCGCGATTCGACGGAATGAGTCGCCCGAACACTTTGCCCCCGGAGTAGCTGAGCTTGTCGACGGCTGTGTCGGTGCCCACGATCGAGGTCGGAATCAGATTGTCATTCCGCTGCCCGCCCGAGTTCTCCAGCCGGGTGATTTGTGCGGTCACGCCGCCGGTACCCGCATAAAGCACGTTGTTCGGACTGTCGTAGGCGATGGAGTACGTATATTCCGAGCCGGCGAAGAACGGGTAGGGGGAGAACGTGTAGAATCCCGGGCTGACCTCGTATTTGAACACGCCGGAATTCGGATACGTGCCGCCGTACACCTTTCCTGCCGCGCTTCCCGGTGCCAAGGCCAGGATGTAAGTTGCGTCGGAGATGGCTCTGCCCAGATTGACCGGACTCGCTGCACCGGGCGTATACGAGAACAAGTAGCCGTTCGGGTATGTGCCCATGTAGATTTTGTTGTCGATCGTGGTCGTTGCGGAATGCGCATATGTAGCCCCCGGCAACGGCATCTGCTTCTGGATGGCGCCCGTGTTGACGTTCACCTCCACCATCTTGGCGTCAATGCCGCTCGCTCCGTTCAGCCCGATATAGAACGCCGGCTTCCCGCTCGCATCGGTGCCGAGCGTGGCGCTGCGCATGGCGGCGGCGTTCAGAACCGGCCCGATGGTCGTCAGATCGGCAGTCACCATTACATCGTCCCAGTAGGCCGTCCCGACGTTCGCAGAGTTCGAATAGAGAAGAACGGCCACGTACGCCGTCCCGGCAGGGGCGACGCCTCCCGTCCGGATAGAACTCCATTGATTGGTCGGCGAGCTCTTCGACAGGAAAGAACTGGAGAGCAGCGTATAGGAGCTGTTATAGAAGCGCAGGTACAGGTCGGCGCTCCCGCTTATGATGTACTGCCAGGCATAGGCGTAATAGCTCTTCCCGGCGGTGGCGGGCATATAAGGGCCCTGGATGCCGAATTGGCTGTTGTTGACCGTATCGACGATCTTGATGCTTTTGCTGCCGGTGTGGGCCTGAACGGTTTCGACCGTAATGCCCCCCGTGCCGAAGTTTTGGGTCCAGGAAGTCAAGCCGGATTCGAAGCTGTAGTTCGGAATGAGCAGGTCTGCAGCCCCGGCGGTTGCCGGCAGCAGCGGAACGAGTATGACGAGCGCAATCAGGATGCCGAGCCATCGTTTCAACTTCATGCCATTTTCCTCCCTCACATGGATTGGGTATGTGCCTGATGCTGACACTTGCCGCCTACTTCGAGATCCTCCTTTCCCCGAAACGTTATGTACCTCGCTGACACTCATTGTACCGGGCGATGTCCCCAGCGGTAGGTCATTTCCTAAAAAACGGCAGACAGTTCCTCCATCCACCGGATGCCCCTCTAGGCGCACAAAAAAAACGACTTGCCCTCAACGCATGAGGACAAGTCGTCTTCCCGAATCCAATCCAATTTGCCCGGCACATCGGCGTCCTGCCAGACGACTTCAAAGCCCGTCGGACCGGCGGCCGCGGCTGTCGGCGCACCTACTGCCGCGAAAGCATTGCCCGCTAAGAGCAATAAGGCCATCCATCCGCCCAGCTTTCGCTTGAAGGCGTTATACGTGTCATGCATCAGCTACATCCCTCCCACTTGTGTTCACAGTTCAGTCAATCCGCCTTCAGAAAGGCTACCTCTTCATCACGAAACATTATTTCATCAAATTCATAAAAATATAGTATAATATTTCCTGTATCTTGTATATAGCGAACGTTGTCACTATTTGTTGGATCAACTATCGTTTTTGGTCATGCACAAAAAAAGGAGGACCATCCCGACGGGGGAGGTCCTCAAGCTATATATGAAAAAGGGGGTCTTGGCTATTATATTACTCTATGCACATTAGACTCCGGTAACAGCCGTATTTCAATTGTGTAACATTTTTGACGAAATGCGTCGAACAGCTTGGGACCTGCATTTTTTTCTTTCTATTTCCGGGTAAACTACGTAGAATATAGAAGGGACAACCACAAAATGAACCGAGGGGAAGACTTATTCGGGTGAAACGACCGATCCTCCGATATACACTCAGCATTGTAGTCGTGGTGGCGGTGCTCACGGGGTATATGCTCCAGAGGCAAGGAGTCGTCTCCTTCCTCCCCGGAACGCGCAGTTACGACGTTGTCATAATAGGAACGGAGCTCGAGGGCATGTACTTGGCGCGTCGCGCGAACGATGCCGGCCTCCGGGTCAAGATCCTGGAGCCTTCCTCAGAAATCGGCGGGCAGCTGCTGCAAGGCGAGATGCTGTATCTGGACGAAACGTTCGACGATCAAGGCAAATCGCTGCTGCAGGGCTCGATCAAGCAGCTGTTCGAACGGTACTACAGCGGTGAAATTCGCAAGCTGTCCGAGTTCAAATCCTACTTCAATCAATTGATTCGGGGCATCCCTCTAGAGAAAAACGCCAAGCTGACCGCCATCGACAAGCCCGACCGTCTCATCCGCTCCTTGACGTATGAGACGAAGAACGGCAAGACCCAGACAATCGAGTCGCGATACTTCGTCGACAACACCGACAGCGCGGAGCTCATACGCCAGCTCGGCATCCAGCCCTTGCCCGGGCTCGAATCTCTCTACCAGGTGCCACAGAAGGAATACATGAGCGCCACCTATATGATGAAGTTCAAGAACGTGGACTGGGAGAAATTCTACGGCTCGTTCTGGCAGCTGAGCAAGCCGGAGCGCACGACGCTCTACGGACCCGAGACCTATGTCGACGCGAATATCGCCTATGGCTTCCCGCCTATTGTAGCCCGGTACGAGCTGAACAATCCGGATAAAGCGAATCTTCGCGGCCTGAACATTCTCAATCAGAAAGACGGCGAAGTGATCATCAACGCGCTGCAAGTGTACGACGTCGATCCGAGCCGGCCGGAGACGATTGCCTCCGCGATGGCGGTCGCCAAGGAAGAGATGCCGCGCATCCGCGACTTGCTGCGCCAGCATATCATCGGGTTCGAGAACGTCGAGCTGAACGGCGAACCGAAATCGCTCTACGTTCGGGAGTATAACCATTACCCGATGGAATATATGCTGCAAGCTTCCGATCTCCTCGGGGGCGTCATGCATCCGGACAACGTGAGCGTGGGCGGCTATTTTATCGACATCCAGGGCTCCCGCTCCAACCGGGAAGGCTTCGCGATCGGCAAGCCGGACAAGTACGGCATTCCGCTTCGCAGCTACTTGCTCAAGGACGCGGACAACGTAATCGTCACTGGCAAGCTCGTCGGCTCCTCCTATGTGGCGTACGGCAGCGCGCGCATCCAGCCGAACGGCGCCTTGGCGGCCGAGAGCATCGGGCTGCTGCTCGCCAAGTATAAGGGAAAAGACCTGAAGCAGCTCACTGCCGAGCAAATGTCTGAGTTTCACGCCATCATGCGCAATACGCATGGAATTGAATTGACGCCTTCACCCGGTGCGAGCAAAATTACGGGCATGACGCCGGAGGACATCCAGGATCTGAACGAAGGGCACATTACGCTGCTCTCCAACGCTTCGCAAGCCCGGACGCTGCCGTTCATCCGCGTGTTCTTCAACGACCAGGAAGTGAAGTTCACCGCCCACCGGCCGGTCATTATCGACGGCAAGACGTGGTCTCCGGCGGAAGAGCTGCTGAAGTCGTTCGGAGCGTCCTTCGTTCGGATCGACCTGGACCACAAGGAAATTCGGTACACGATGTCCGGCTCCACGGAGATGAAATCGATCGCGACCCCGCTCAATATCCTGAACAACCGGGTGCTCGTCAATCTGAGGGACATCAGCGATTATTTCGGCTACAAGACATTCTGGGACAATCCGAAACGGATGATCAATATTTACAGCAACTTGGAGTCAAACTAAATAGGAAGCCGCGGAACCCCGTCTCTGGCGGGGTTTTTCGTCCCGCACGAATTGACCTTGACACGCTTTTCATAGTTGGGTTTAATTGCTGCTGAAGACAGATTAGTTGGATACAACCTCCCAAAGCATCGCCGGCCCCGTAATACCGCCTGTACCCAATTCATCCAAGATGGCATTGCCTACATCGACAACGATTAAATTAGACTGTCCGAAGTGGATGGCGTTCGTTGCGTCAAACTCCCATGGCGACGTTAACCCGCTGCCCTTTTTCACCAACGGCAGTTCTTGTCCGTTCATCCAAACCCTGGCCGTCTCATCCATACTGCTGAACCAAAGGCGAATCGGATTGCCGTTGTCGAACTTCTTGTCTACCGGTACTTCCGTACGATACCATGCGTGTCCTTTGTAATAGCGAAGTCCTTGGCTCGACCATGTCTCGGAATAAGTCTTCAGCTTCATCCACGACTTCGTTCCCAAACCTGGTTTCCACAACCCTAACAGATCGCCGTTCTCGTGCGGGAACAGCATGACATTCCACTCGTCGGGCATTTGGGCGACAACTCGGTTTCCTCCAGTAACGCGCTGTTCGCCTTCCGTCACCATCTTTTTCCAAAATATATCGGTGTACAGAAACGATGCCCACGGATTTAAAACGACAGGAGAATGGAGAACGGCTTCATTCCGAATAGCATAGATCCGGTCAAACTGCTCTTTGGCCTTGACAAAATCCAAACCATTGATGGAATCGATCATTCCGAGAAAATTGTCGCCGAAGCTATACGCCAGCCGCACCATTGCAACGCGTTTGCCGTAATCGGGGTCGTTTGATTGATTCGCCTCCTTCTCAGCTTTGCTGAGCGTTTTCTCCAATTGTTTCCTGATCTTGTCCGTCAAAATATGAGGGAAATCATAGATGTTACCGACAAAGTAATCGGCGTTTGCAAAAGCATGCTCCAGCGTTTCAAAATGCTCACGCATGGACTCGGCCGCGGGACCGTAAAAGTTCGTATAGTAATCGTCCAGCAAAGCCTCGACATCCAGATCCGGGTTCCACATCATCTTCGCCGCCAGGTAAAGCCCCGGACCATGATAGGCCCAAGCCGGCAAGTTTTCGGCGCGAATGCCGGTGATCCCGTTCTGCTTGTAGTACTTAAACTCGCTGGCCACCTGATCGACCAATGAAAAGGGAAGGCCCGGGTCGGCAAGGTTGTAAAGATACTGGTAAATCTGAGGTTTGACTCCTAATTTCCGCCACCCGTCGATCATATCTTTCAGGTGACCGCGTTCCCAAGAAAGAGGATTATCTATGGCATGGTAGCGGTCTACCGTAATCGAAGCGATGATCGGGATGAGTCTGGGATGCGGTTTCCACCGTACCGGCGGTTGGTAGTACGTGTCATAAGCGTAAAAGGCGATGCTGACATCCGGATATCCCGCCTGCTCAAGCCGCTCCAAAACAAGATTGATAAATTTCACGTACCGATCCGTTAACGACAAGGTGTCGTGCGTTGCATCCAAGTCATTCCCATCCCAATCTGGGTTAGGCTGAAGTACCTTTACAAGACCGTCATTCGGTCCCATACTAAGTACTTTAAGATTCGGATCTTGCTGCAATTTCTTTAGCGAGCTCTGTACGACACAGGTCAAAACGTCAGGCTTTGAGACGTCAAATTGAGTCGTCGGTTGTCCGTTCTCGTTCGGCAGATACAAATCGGGCCGATCCTTTGAACTGATGGTGCACGGAAGGCCATGCGTTCCATAAAACTTTTGATTGAGTCTCATATGCTCGACCCAAGGCTTCCCTTCATTCAAATTGACGCCATTCGGAAGTCCGGAAGGTTTCTGATAGGCTTCGGTTGCTTGCATCGCCCTGGCCGAAAAGCCCGGGTGCTGAATCGTATCTTGTATTGGAAGCGCTATCGTTTTCTTCGACGGGATTACCGTACCGATGTCGCCGGGCATGAACCAGCGTACGCCTAGCTGCTCAAGCAGCTCGAAAGCCGCGAATAACGTGCCTTGATCCGAGAGGCCATACAACCGGATGGAGTCAGCCGCTGCTAATAGCCGGAAAGACGCGGGATCTTCTCCGCCTTGACTGATGGCGTTCAAGTCGATATCGGGAGTTGCCCCTCCGATATAGATCTTCGTTCCGGTTGCCCCCTCTTCTCTCGTCACAATGGAAAGCTCAGCCCCGGATATGCTTTTTATGTAATTCACTAGCTCTGCAGCCGCCTTTTGCTCCAATGCCGATGCATATACCGCCGTCACAACGGTTGCGGCAGGCTCGCCGTCGCGCACAAGCATAACGCCTTGTTCCGCGCCGTCCTGCCCATGCTTCTTCCCTGCCTCATTCGCCGAGCCCTGATCATTGGTGCTCGCCTGCCCAGCGGCCATAAGCAGCGGAGATACGGCCAAAACGAAAATCAACAACAAAATGAACCTCTTCCCTTTCCTCATGCTCAAATTGAATCCTCCTTTTTTGAAGCCTTCCGGAATACTCATTCCGGAAGGCTCCGGCCTGACTGCCAAGTTTTTATTGTTTCACCCCCGAAACGGGAGTGCGAACAACCTTTCCTCCTTATTACTTGCTTTCGAATTGACCGATATAGTCGTTCATTTCCTTCAGATACGTTTTGCCGAATTTCGTATGCCAATCCTGCAGCACCTTCTTGTACTCGGATGGATCCGCATCGCCGATAATGATTTTCGTCGTCACCTCGCTGAACTTTTTGTTGAAATCCAGGTAAGGCGGCGTCTTCGCAATCGGCGGTGTGAAGTCGCGGTCCTTGGAAATCACGATTCTTTTTACGGCCTTCTCGATATTCGGCACGAGCTTCTGCTTCAGCTCCTCCGACATAGACGGATTAATGAAGAACATGTAGTCGTTGGCGCGGCGAACCATATTTTTGCGGACGAATGTTTCCAGCGGCGGCTCCACATAGGTGCGCTTGTTGTTTTCCACCTTGTAATCATGCCCTTCCACGCCGGTGTAGATGGAATCCCAGCCTTTGTCCGATAGCATGTAGTCGAATACGTCGATAACTCTTTGCGGATCCTTTGCATTGCGCGTTACCGCCCAGAAGCCCCACAACCCCGTTCCAAGCCCCAGTCCCTTCATCTCGCCTTGCTCGTTCTTAACGAATACATAGGCAAGCTCGAATTTCGGATTGATCTTTTTACCGGCGTTCAGGAAGGTTTCGTAATGACCTGCAAACCCCTCGATTACACCCGTTTTGCCGCTTTGAAACCGTTCCAGCGTTTTAGTGGCGTCGATCGAAGGCGAATCCGGATCGATCAGCCCTTCCTTGAACAGCTTGGCCGTCAATTCCAGAGCTTTCGTATATTTATTGGAGTTCAAATCATATTGGGGATTCATGTATTTGTATTCGCCCCCGCTGGCCTCCTGCCAGCCATAAAGCCCGAGCTCGTTTTGGAAAATCGGCTTGAGCGATTTATCGCCGCCTGCAGCCGTTCCATATCCGTAAGTATCGTGCTTCCCGTTGCCGTCCGGATCTTCCTTCGAAAATTTGCGCATAATCTCGATCATTTGATCCAGTGTAATTTCGTTATTATCCGGGAGCTTGATATTCAATTTATCGAGCCAGTCTTTTCGGAGCCAGTACCCGTCGGAACGGATCACCGTCGTCCGCGGAATGCCGTAAATTTTGCCGTCGTTGTTTACCCGCAAGGCGTCCCAGGATATGTCATACGAATATTTTTTAACGTTGTCGGCGCTCTTCAGATAACTATCAATCGGGAGGATAACGCCGTCTTTAACCGCTTTCAAGAACGAGGCATCACTGGGACTCGGGAAAAAGACGACGTCGGGATAATCGCCGGTCGTCAGCGATAATTGAAGCCGCTCATTGTAGCCGGTCGACGGCGGGATGTCGAATTTGATCTCCGTATTCGTTGCCTTCTCGATGGATTGAAAAAGCAGTTTGTCCGTTTCCGATAAATTGGATGATGCAAAATTGCCCATGATCTTGATGCTTGCTTTGGCTGTTCCTGTCGCAGACGGCTTCTGTTGACCGGTTTCTTCCGGTTTGTCTTTGCTTCCGCAGGCGACAGCTCCGGCGAGCAGCACCCCAGCGCCCACTCCAGCCAATATTTTTTTGAACATGTCTTCAGCCTCCCTTTGAAAGTTGCTTATCTATGACAAGGGTTTCCCCAAATCAACCTTTTATGGACCCCAGCATGATTCCTTTGACGAAAAAACGTTGAAGAAACGGGTACACCAACAAAATCGGAAGCATGACGATCATGATCGTCGCGTATTTCAGCTTCTCCGGCATGACGTTCATGTTGCCGATCTCGGCGCTGTTACCGCCCGCAGATATTTGCAGCATTTTGGCGCCCTCTATGACCTCCCGCAAAAACAGCATCAACGGCCAGTTTTCCACGCTTCGGATATAGATGATGGCCGAGAAAAAGCTGTTCCAATAGCCTACCGCCGCGAACAGCGTCAAGGTAGCGATAATCGGCATCGAGAGCGGAACGACGATTTTGAACAAAATGTAAGGCTCGGAGGCTCCGTCCATTTTGGCGGCTTCCTCCAGCTCCTCCGGAATGTTCTGCATAAAATTGACCATCAGGATTAAGCTGAACGCGGAGAACAGCCCGGGAAACACGAGAGCGGCCAGCGTGTCCAGCATGCCGAGCGAACGAATCAAATAAAAGTTCGGAATGAGTCCGCCATTGAACAGCATCGTGAAGATCACCAAATTGATCAGGATCGCTCTGCCTTTCAGATGCGTTTTGGAGAGCGGATATCCCGTAATGATGTACAAGAAGATGCCCAATGCAACGCCGCTGACGGTAACGATCAGCGTATTGAGATAGCTTCTGGCGAGAACCGGATGCGAAAGAATATCCTTATAGGCGTCGAACGAGATTTGGCTCGGCCATATGCGCATCGGGTTTTCCAAATAAGCGCTGTGGGAGCTGATCGAAACCGCCGCGACGTTCAGCAGAGGATACAGCATGACCACACAAACCAGAGACACGAATGTATAGATTGCGATGTCAAAAAGCTCGATTCTCTTGTGCATGTTCACCTTTACCTCCTACCACAATGATTTACCGAATAGGCGCGCAATCCGGTTGGCCAGCACGATCATGACCAATCCGACTATCGATTTGAACAATCCGACCGCAGCCGTGAAGGAGAGCCGCCCTTCCAATAAACCGACCCGGTACGTATAGGTTTCAAAGACATCGGCCACTTTGTACGTAGCCGGATTGTATAACAAGAAAATTTGCTCGAAACCGATATCCAAAACACTTCCGACCCGCAAGACCAAAATAATGACAATCGTGGTCGCTATGCTGGGAAGCGAAATGTACCCTATTTTTTGCAGCCGGTTGGCCCCGTCGATCGTTGCCGATTCATACAGAGACGGGTCCACGGACGTAAGCGCGGCCAGGTAAATAATCGTTCCCCATCCGAGCTCCTTCCATATTTCCGCGGATATCAGAATCGTCCGGAAATATTCGGGCTTAAGCAGAAAATGGATCGGCTCTCCGCCGAAATCGACGATTAGCCGGTTGACCCAGCCTGACGACGGGGACAACATGTTGATTATGATGCCGGATATGACTACCCACGAGATGAAGTGAGGCAAGTACAGCACCGTTTGGGCGACTCTTTTGAAAAGCAGATTTCTAATTTCGTTCAGCATAATAGCCAAAACGATCGGCGCCGGAAACCCGAATAGGACTTGATAGAAGCTGATGACTAACGAGTTCCTTAAAATCGTAAAAAAATCGTCCGACTGGAACAGGTATCGGAAATTTTCGAAACCGACCCATTCGCTTCCCAAAATACCTTTCATCAAATTGAAATCCTGGAACGCAATGACGATGCCGAACATCGGAATGTACTTGAAAATAAACAAATATACAAACCCGGGTATCAGCAAAACATACAGCCATTTGTTTTTTCTTGCGTACAGCCAGAAGGGACTGGCTTTGCCGTTATTCATCTCATTCTCCTTCCGAGACGCTGCCGATAGCGGAGTTACTCGCAAACGATTTCAACCACTCGCGCGTGGTCCAAGCCGTTCGTAGAAATAACCTCCAGACGGAGCGTCTTCAGATTTTTCAGCGTTACCGGCAAGTGGATCATGCGTTGAAAATTGTCCTTGATATGCGCGATCTCCGTCCCCCCTTGTTCGTCACGTGCAATCAGCTTAAACTCCTTCAGCGTCTCGGCCTGAGGCCGCCCCCACTGCATATGCTTCTGAAGCGCGTCCAAATGGCATAACATGAGCAATCGGTGAAGCCCGGTGTCCAGCACGACCGTAATCCGGGAAACCGTAACCGGCTCCTCCCACTGAAGCTCCAGCCAAGGATTGCGGTCTCCCGGTTCCGACATCCAACGATGCGTGCCGGCTGTCGTCAAGTCGGGACGCACCCCTTTTTCTCCATGAACGGCGCGAGTATGCCCGTCCACAACATTCCTGCATTTTCCTTGCTTTTGCTCGGACGAGGCGGTAATCCGGGCGAGCTTTGCGAGATTTCCTTCCAGCATGAGGCCGGGCAAAAAAGCTCCCTGCCGAAGCAATTGCTGCTGCGCCCCTTTCACGACACCGCTTTCGCGCCACGCTTGTTCCAGCGGAAGCTTGCGCTTCACCGTCGTTGCCGCAAACGTGCCAAGCCCTTCTCCCATTACCGCGCAGGTCGCCATGACTCTGGTGCTGGAGAAAGCGATATGAGTAGCCGATAAATTGCGGCCGGCGAACATCAGATTCGAAATGTTCCTGCTGATCATCGAGCGCAGCGGAATGCCGTAAAGATACGGTGTAAACGGCTGATTGCACGGCTTCTCGTCTTTGGCATCGATGCCTTGGGGCGGATGCGTATCCATCGACCAGCCGCCGTAAGCGATTACATCATCGAAGTCGACAGCCTGCTGAATATCGTTTTGCGTCAACACATGCTGGCCGATAAATCTTCTGGACTCTCTTTTGCCCGGAAGAAAGCCGAACCAATCCAGCGCCCAATTTTCGGAATCGGGGTGATTGCCGCTATTTTTGATGTGATCCCACACCCCAAGCATGATCGCAAGCAGCTCGTCGCGGATATGCTCGTTATCTTTGATCGTATCCAGAGTGCCGCCGAACTCCACCCACCAATATCCGAAATCCCAAGTGTCATGGTCTCTAAACTTCAAATCTTCCTCCGTAAACTTGCGGGCCCATACCGGCGGGGTAAAAGGCATCGGACGTCCCATATCCTTCGATGTGAACAAAAGGGAGGAGCCGAGACGATAAGCGTCCCTGTTCAGGCTTGCGCCGGACTCGTTATATTCCTCCATCGCTTCCCGGCCGGTCGTAAAAGCGGCCCCCGCAACAAACCCCAGCCTGCCGTCGCCCGTACAATCCACGAATATGTCAGCTCGAATCGTAAAGCTTTCTTCCGTGCTTTCTCTCACCGCATAGGCGGAACGAATTCGGGAGCCCTCGACATCGGCATCGACAACCGTCGTGTTCAGCAGCAGCGTCAAATTCGGTTCGGCGCGGCATTTCTCATATAAGATCAAGTCCAGCATACTCGCGCTCCGCTGCGGATTTCGGACCGAGCATTCAAGCACGATTTCTTCGATAATGCCGCTCTCTCTGCGCTCCGTCTCCAATTCCTTCCCGATTGTGGAGGCGCCGGATATATTCATGCGAATCTCCGACGATGCATTTCCGCCAAGTACGGAACGGTCCTGGCATAAAATCACCCGGGCTCCGTTGCGGGCCGCAGCCAATGCAGCCGCCACCCCCGTCATCCCTCCGCCGGCGATCAAAATGTCCGTGTCCAAAATTTTCGTATCGTTCTTCCTCATCCGCCATTGACTCCTTTGCATGCTATGATATCTTTAATTACATATTACGACCTCCATTTGATACATTTGAATTCATAGAATTTATTTTTCATATCTAAAATTTCACGAACCTGAAGGAGTAGAAGCGAAATGTCCGCAGGCTTGCCCGAAATCGTCTGGCACGTGTACTGGAGCAAAAAAGAAAAATTTTTGCTGGAGACGGATACATATGTGACTTGGGTCCTTTTTGCGGTTGAAGAAGGGAAATTCGAATACCAGATAGGAGAGGATTACGGAGTGGCCGAGTTCGGGGACGTGGTTGTGTGCCCGCCCCAGGTTGCTTTTTATCGAAACGTGCTGGCGCCCTTAAGCTTCCACTCCATTACATTCACCTTCTCCGACGATGCCCCGCAGCAGCTTCAGCCCTTTCTGGCGCATCGGAAAATACGGCTGTCGCAAATCCGGCGCTTGGCCGAAAACTACAGCTGCTTAAGGCAGGCAGATCAACAGCAGCCCTTCAGCTCGGATAATCAAAAGCTCAAGCAGCATTATTTGGTGGACTTATGGCTAATGATCGCACAGCAGGCGTTCGACTCTCCCGATGCCGGTCCTTTATTGGTAGATGATGAATTTATTCGTGATGTCGCGATCTACTTCAATAATCACGCGCATGAAGCAATCGAAATTCGGGATGTCGCGCATAGGTTCGGAATGACGCCCGTGCAGCTGATCCGCAGGTTCAAAAACGCCTATAGCGTCAACCCTCTGCAATATTTAACGTCGATTCGGGTAAAGCAAGCATGCAGGCTGCTGCTGATAACGGAGTGGACGCTCGATGTCATAGCGGGAAAATGCGGCTACGAGAACGGCTTCTATCTTAGCCGGGTCTTTCGCAAGGCGATGGGCGTAAGCCCGTCCGAATTCCGCAAGCAATACCGGTATTAGCGGCGAAGGCGGCAACCGAAATAATCCCGGCTGATCCGGGCAATATAGTTTGGACGGAATGACTGGAAAATTCCTGTTGGCAAAAGTCGAAGAATAGCGTATGATAAGAATCATCCTCTTATTTAGAATTATTCTAAATAAGAATGGTTCTCGTTCTCACCCGCTGGGCCGCCTAGGGCGAAGCCCGTGTAAGCGTGGGAGAATCTGCAAGCTACTAGGAGGGCGACTGCTATGTACGACTACCATCATTTGCGACACGAAAAACACCAAACCCGCTCGAAACGAGCGCTATGGACGACTTTGATCCTGACGGCCTTCTTCACCATCGTCGAAGTGGTTGGCGGCCTTGTCTCCAATTCGCTCGCGCTATTGTCCGACTCCGCCCACATGGTTTCGGACGTCATCGCGCTGGGCCTCAGCATGACGGCCATCTATATGGCGACCCGTCAACCGAATGCCCGGTTCACGTTCGGGTACCTGCGGTTCGAGATCATCGCCTCGTTCTTGAACGGACTGGCTTTGTGCGTCATTGCGCTGGGGATTTTCTATGAAGGGATCATCCGTTTTATTCACCCGCAGGACATCAATCTGGGGCTCATGCTCACGATTGCATCGATCGGGTTCCTCGTCAATTTGACGCTGACCATCGTGCTCAGCCGCAGCATGAAGGAAGAAGAGAATTTGAACGTGCAAAGCGCTTTGTGGCACTTTTTCGGGGATTTGCTCAGCTCCGTCGGGGTTATCGTATCCGCCATCATCATCTATTTCTCCGGGCTGCTGTTCTTCGATCCATTGATCAGTCTCGTCATCGGCGGGATTATCTTCACCGGAGGCGCGAAGATCGTGAAGGAATCGACCCTCATCCTGATGGAGTCGGTGCCGGAGAAGTACAACCTGGATGAGATCCGGGCGTCGATCGCCGCCGTCGAGGGCGTGGAGGACGTACATGAGATGCATCTGTGGGCGATCTCGACGGACCACTACTCGCTCACGGCGCACGTGTTCATCGACGACAAAATTCAACCGTTCTGCATCATTCTCGCCATCAACGAGACGTTGAAGGAAAAGTACGGCATCGAGCACTCCACGATTCAGATGGAGGAAGCGCACATCCACCCGCACGGGGAGTATGGCAAGGAGTTTCTGCGGCACAAGGAAGAAGAAGAGCTGCAGGAGCATCTCGGGCAGATGGAATTGCGGCAAGTGTAATGCAGCTCGGCTTTGGGCTGTGAGGGAAAAGCTCCCTCTTTTTTGCCCCAAGTAGCTGAGTTTGCCCCATGTAGAAGGAAAACCTCCCTCTCTTTCAGCCGAATCCGCTCGAAATGAGCCTTTTGGCCAAAAAGAGAGGGAGGTTTTCCCCATCATCCCCCCGTTAATCCTTGAATGCTCGGAAAAAGAGGGAGGTTTTCCCCTTGTTACATGCGCGAAAACCTTACTAAGACCGATTCCCGGACTTACAAAATAATTTGCGTCATATCGGTATAAATCGTATGGAACAGCTGCTCGTCCTTCACTTTCAGCACTTGAATGAGAGCTTTATTATACGCGACGACTTTCACGATGCCGCCCGCGGCTTGAATTTTTTGGATGCTCTCGATCAGCGCATTCAGGTACGGCTCGCCCAGCGATTCCACATGGCCGAAGTTCACGACGACCTTGAGCGGCTTGATGAACAGAAAGCCCTGAACGGCCGTGCCGATTGCGGCCAAGCTGGGCTCATCGAGATGCGGGCGGATCGTGAGGATGAAGATGCCGTTCTTGTTGTCGATCGAGAACGGAGGGGCGTTAAGGTCGGCGGCGCCTGCCTTCGCTTCCAGATCGCTCAGCGGATGCGCTTCCGCATCTCCCGCTTCCGTCGGCGGCAGCATCAGCACTTCTTCGACCGTATGGAGTATTTTCTCCACGGTGATCGGCTTCAGGATGTAATGCTTCGCTCCGTTCTGGATCGCTTCGAACACCATGCTTTTCTGATCGAGGGCGCTGATCATAATAATGTTCGCTTGCGGATAGGTCGCAATAATTTTTTTGACCGCGTCCAATCCGCTCATCACCGGCATCGTAATGTCCATCGTCACCAGATCGGGCTGGGTTTTCACATATTCTTTGTACGCTTCGAAGCCGTTCGACGCCTCGCCTACAACTTCGTGCCCCGCTTCCGTAAGCAACATGCGCAAATTACGCCGCATCAAGATAGAATCGTCAACAATTAATATACTCGCCATGCAAGATGAGCCTCCTTGGTTCCGATTTCGGTTCCATATGCTTGCCATTCATTTCGATTATGAGTTCGTTTTTTTCATGTTCACAAAGCTAATATCCATCGTCCCGTTCCCGGAATTCATCCGGCACGTCCATACTTCCGAGTTGGCGTATTTGACCGACGCCCCTTCGGTGTTGATCGTAATCGGCGGCTCCATTAACATGAATTCGGAGAACGACTGGAACATCTTGATGGAATTGCCCAATATGATATTCGCCGTCTCCGCCAAGCTGTCCTCCAGCAGCTCCTCCTCTTCCGCCGGATCGAGCGGTTCGAACACGACGCCGCGGACGAGCGACCGCGAGAGCGAATCGTCGAGCGTCATGACGAACATGCCTTCGAGCGCGCCCTTGACCGTCACGAAAGCGGTCACCCGCTTGAGCGCCAGCTTATCCGTGGAATACATCCGGAAGCCGTCCTCCGCTTCAAGTGCAGTGCGCGTGGCGGCGGCGAAGTACGATTTCGTATGGTCGATCAGCGGCTGGATCATAACCGGGAAATCGACTTCCGGCATGCCGGTCATATCTTCGTACGGCAGGACGAACAGGAACGTCGTGCCGGCGCCGACAGTCGATTCGACCTTCACCGTTCCGCCCAGCTTCTCCGCTTCCGCGCGCACGGACGACAGCCCGATACCGCGGCCCGAAACGTCGGACACTTGCTCTTTGGTGGAAAATTCATCGTGGAACACGAGCTGGATCGTCTCGTTCTCGCTCATCTGTTTGAGCTGCTCGGCTGAAGCGATCTCCCTCTCCAGTGCCTTGGCGCGGATCACAGCCGGATCGATGCCTCTGCCGTCGTCGCGGATCGTGAGGACCAAGTCGCGGCCTTCCAGCCGGAACTCGCAGTCGATTCGCCCATACTCGTCTTTGCCCGTCGCTTCCCTCTCGTCCGCAGGTTCGAGGGCGTGATCGACGATATTGCGGAACACATGGATGAGCGAGCGGGTGAAATCGTAGTACCTCTCCGTGTCCGCCGCCACTTCCTCGCCGCGTATTTCGAATGGGGCCACGAGCTTCTCCATCCGTTCGGCCAAGCTGTCCACATAGTCCGGATACGTCTTGAGCAACTCTTTGAACGGCTTGCACCGCAGCTTGCGCAGATCGGGCAGCAGCAGCTTGCACTCGCCCGGAGACAAGATCGTCAACATCTTTTTCTCGATCTCGATAATTTTCGATTTGTCGATCAGGAGCACGTCCTGCTGAACGAGGAACGACTCCCCGAGCACCGACTTCAGCACCTCTACGTCCTGCTGCAGCCAATCTCGGAAATTCCACTGCTTGGCGGCCGCCGTCACCTGCTCGACAGTCCGTTGCTCGGACGTCCTCAGCAGCTCGCTGAGCTCGTTTTCCAGCTCATGCAGCCGGTCCGCCGTCTGAGTCAATCCGAATTGGGCGAAATTCCCTTTGTATGTATGGATATCGCGGTAAATGTTCAGCAGCTTCGTCCGCAGCGGGTCCGTTCCGTTCAGCAGCTCGGGCAGCTCGATTTCGTAGAACGTCTTGAAATCGCGGACGCATTCCGTATAGTCGCCGTAGTCGACGATCACTTTTACGACCATTTTCAAAATGTTCCGCTCAGCCTCCACCTGGCTTTGCAGCTCGCGCTTCTCCGTCACGTCGGTGAAGATGACCATAAACGATTCGGAGGCGGCGTCGTTCGGGTTCGGAATGATTTTATAGCCGATGTGGATATGCCGGCCGTTCACTTCGAGTTCTTCGGGAAGCAGCGGCATATAGATCGACCGTTTGTAAGCGTCGCGTTCCTGGAACATTTTCGCCAGCAAGTTCTCGATAAACCGCTGCTGCTCCGGGTCGCCCCAGGCAATCAATTCGGGAAACGAATAATATTCAAGCGACTTGTTGAAAATGTTCGAGCATTCCAAGCTATATTCCGGGTCGATCCGCAGATCGGGACCGAACGTCATAAACCCTTGGCCGGCGTTGTCGAGCACGTTTCTGATCGCCCGTTCGCTCCGGGCTATGCTGTCTTGCGCTTCCTGCAGAAGCTGCTTCGAGCGGACCAGTTCGTCGTTTTGCGCTTCCAGCTCCTCGTATTGGTCTTCGAGCGTCTGCTTATGCTCTTCCAATTCTTGCGTCTGCTCCTCGAGCGTCATCTTCTGATAGCGGAGCAGCTCGTTGTAGCCTTGCATTTTTTGCATGATTTGGTTCGTACCCGAGACGAGCTCCTCGATTTCCCGGAAGGGGCGCTGCAGCACGATCTGCGTATTCATCGTCTCCGCGTAGTCTTCGTCCGCCATTGCCCGAATTTTCGCGTTCAGCTGCTCGAGCGGCGTCAAGACCGGAATCGACAATAACCGGCTGATGAGCTTCGTGATCCACGTCGCGATCAGGACGAGCAAGCAGAACAACAACGCGGCCGCCAAGAACAAAAACGCGGTCACCTCCGGAGCGACAATGGCCGTCACGCTGCCGATGGGGGTCCCGTTCCCGTCGATCAGCGGGTGAGCTACTTCGATGTTATAAAACCGGGCCAGCAAGTCAAACAGGAAGCCGTTCAGCATCACGAGCCGGTCCTGATTCGTGAACACGACCTTGTCCCCGATGGCGATCGTAAGCTCGACCACGTTCATGTCCAAATTCCAATGTAGGGCGAACTCGGGATCCGTCTGCTCCTGCCGGTGCTTGTCCAGCTCTTGCTGCCACGCTTCCTGCGCCCCGAGCGGCAGGTACGTCTGAATCTTGCCCGCCCTCTCCATCTCCGCGCGCCAATTCGCCGCCTGCGGCGAATCCGGATCGAACTGGGCGAGGCTGCCAATGCCCTGCTCCTGCAGGAACGTTGCGTCGTTCATCGAATCGGCCACCGTATGGCTGACCATGTTGGCGGTGAAGGCGGACATCGGCTTGAACAGGAAACTCAACATGACGAGCATGATGACGCTGAATAGGACGATATTGATAAAGGAGGCGAGATTGATCGTCCGGCGGATGCGCTTTTTCAGCGTTCGACGGTTGTACTGCGGCTTGCTAAAGCCGGAAGGGCGGTCTGGCGAGGACATCGCCGATCGGGCGGAGCGGTTGGTGTCCGGGTGCGGGCCGAGCTTCGGACTCGGTGCCCGGGTTGGGGGTGGATCGGGGGTTCGAGATGGGGTCGGGGTCGTCTGGCTCAAGGATCATCCTCTTCTTTCGTTTGTTCGTAAAATTAAAAGACCCACCTCTGGGATTCAGTTGAAGGTGGGTTTTTGTCCGTTTATGAGCTTTGACAAAGGCCAAATTTTACCACACTCACGCATTGTACCACATCAC
This sequence comes from Paenibacillus sp. HJGM_3, assembly GCF_045062745.1. Classification (NCBI taxonomy): domain Bacteria; kingdom Bacillati; phylum Bacillota; class Bacilli; order Caryophanales; family Paenibacillaceae; genus Paenibacillus; species Paenibacillus sp. HJGM_3. Next base: position 11,076 of record NZ_JBJGED010000010.1, on the reverse strand, counting down.
GACAAAGTTCAACAATAAGCAACAAAAAGCGGAAAAGCCTTCTTACACCCCATGCAAAGCATCCAGCGCTTCCTGTTCCGTCTTCAGGAACAGAATATGCTTGCCTTTGTTCGACTCGTAGATCAAATCCCGCAGGGCTTTGCTCGTGTAGCTGTCGAAGTCCCCTACGATCGCGAAACGGAAGTGATAATTCGTGAACTTCTGCATCACCTCGCCGGCGAGGCCCGTCTTCAAATCGAAGAAGCGCTCCTCCACATTCGCCTTCTTCACAATCACTTTGTCGCACCCTTGGTTGTATCGGATCGTGGCCATGAGATCCAGCGCGCTTTGACTATCCGAGATGAGGATGTCGGGGCTGACTACGACGGCAACTTTGGATGCTCCTCTTTCATTTACAGTAACGTTCATTTCCTTACTCTCCCTTCTATCATACTCCTGACAATAGGTCGTCCAACCTCGACCATCCGTAGGCGACTTCAATCGGCGTATCCGAGCCGATGGTGATTTCCTTGCGGGCGATCGGCTTGCCGCCTAGCCTAGCATAGAACCCCGCCGAAGGGTTCGCCTCCAGCACCCACACCAACAGCGAGCGGTAGCCGAGACGCTGTAACGATCCCGCTATTTCCCTCACGAGCCGCAGGCCGATGCCCATCCCTTTATACTCCGGCAGCAAGTAAACCGTATACAGTTCGCCGTCGAAGCCGTATTCGCCGGTACGTTCACGGCCGCCGTTTGCGAAGCCGACGATGCCGGCCCGTTCATCCACCGCCACGTAGACATGTTCATCCGGATTCGGGTTCCGGAAGCCCCATTCCCACGATTTCCGCCGATTCTCCACGCTAAGCCGGGTCAAAAACTGTTCCGCGAGGATCCCTTTGTACGTACTCCGCCAACTCGCCACATGCACCTGCGCGATCGCCTCGGCATCGTCGAATGCCGCCGGCCGGATCGTAACCCCCATGACGCTCATTCCGGTCACCCGCCTATCAGAAGTTAACACTCAGTATAGCACACCGGCTTGCCTGCCTGCAGTACTGGAATCTGCACACATCGACCTCCAACAGGGCGGACCTGCAAAAGAAAAAGACAGGGATCGCATCCCTGTCCGATAACGATTCAGTTATAGCCCGAGCTGTGTGAGCGACAAGGCATACAATGTCGTACCTACGCCGAAATAGAGCGTGCGGTCCGGCGTAATCGCCGCCTTGTCGACGATGCCGGGCAGCGAGGCTCGCGCTTCGAAGCTGCCGCTCGCGGTATCGAGCACGAGAAGCTCGCCTTCGGTGAACACGAGCAGCTCGCGGCCGGCGGTCGCGCGGAAGCCGGTGGCCCGCCGTCCGAGCGCGATCGTGTCGACGAAGCTCAGCGCCTCCGGCGAGAAGACGCGCAGCGTGTCGTCCTGCGCGAGCCACACGCGGCCGCCCGCGGCGACAAGCTTGCCGGGCTTCGCCTCGGCGGGGAGCGTCTCGCGGTAGACGACCGCTCCGTCCGGCGTCAGCACGCCGAAGTGGCACGGCTCCTCCTGCGGAGGCAGGCCGTTGCCCCCTCGGCTCGTGACGAAGTAGACGTAGCGGTCATCGGCCGCGAGGCTCGATACCTGCTGGTCGGCGAGCGGATTCGGCCAGCGCGTCAGCTCCAGCGTCCCGGTGTCGAGCCGCGTGATCCCGCCGCCGTAGACGCCGTATTTCGCCGACCAGCCGGTGTAGATGGCGCGTTCGGGTCCGACGATGCTGTGGCCGAGCGGCCGGATCCACACGTCGCCTACCGACTCCAGCGTGCGCGGATTGACGTTGCCGAGCTGGTCCCACGGCGCGGCCGGGTCGTACACCATATGATCGCCGCCGGCGTAGGCGGTCAGGAACAAGCGGTCGTCTACGAACTGCAGGCCGTACACTTCCCCGCCGGCGTTGCAGACGACCGACGAGTTCCAGTAGCTGCCGTCGCGCGGATCGTAGAGGAAGATCGTCTGCCCGAATCCGCTCGAGCCCCAGATGCGGCCAACGCTATCCGCCGTCAAGCCATAGATGTGCGTCGCCGGCGCTTCCGTCGGGATGCGCCGCAGCGCCGGCCGATCGTCCGGGCCGTTCGCGATGAAATAATCTTGCCCGCGCACGCCCGCATACTGCCCGTTCGCGAGCGGAATCGCGCCGGCTGTCAGTCCCTCCGCGAGCTGCACCTCGATCGCCTGCTTCTTCGGTACGATCGAGGCGGCGTCTAGCGGCTGGAACGTAATCGCGTCGTAGTACGCCGTCTCCTCGCCCAGCCGGACGCCGATATACTGCTCGTTCGTCTCCGTCAAGTGGGCGAACCCGCCCGGCTTGGCGAATTCGGTCCGCTCGCCGGTCGCGATGTTCCACGCCGTAACGAACGAGTCCTCGAGGCCGCCGGATACGATAATGTGCCCCGGGACCGAGCCTACGTAGCGACTATACATGTTCTTCGGATTGTCCGACATGCGGCCGACATTCTCAAGCGTATGGTCCGCCGGGTTGTACCTCAACAGCACGCAGCCCGGATAGGTGCCGCCGTACAGCATGCCGTCCGAGCCCAAGGCGAAATTCCAGATGTACGTCTCCTTCTCGTCGCGCAGCGGCTCCGCCCACGTCCGCGTGCGCAGATCGAGGCTGTGGATGTAGCCGAAGCCCGGGCACGTCCCGACGATGAGCTTCTCGTCGTTCCAGTTGTACAGCGCCCAGGCGCCGCTATCCCCAGGCATGAGGATCGACTCCCCGGCGCCCGTCTCGACGTCGATCAGAATGATGTCGCCGGTCGAGTGCGCGGCGAAATTCGCCAGCACTAGCTTCTCCCGCCCGTCGAGCGGATCGCGAAGCGTCGTCTTCCCCAGGATGCAAAAATTGCGGCAAGGCTGAGCCACCGCCTCGGGCTGCAATAAAGCGTTAACGTTCATGCTTGGAACACCTCCGAAGAACTTTTTTCCGTAAAAAAGGGACCTCCTCGGTCCCCTTCTTTTCGCTTGCTTCCTTTGCCCGGTTACCCTTTCACCGCTCCTACGAATTGGCCGTGAATGAAATATTTTTGCAGGAACGGATAAATGCAGATGATCGGCAGCGTCGTCAACATGAGCGCAGCCATCTTCAGATTATCGGGATGGATAATCTGCTCGCCCGGCGGATTGACGGTCGTGTCCTCCAAGCGGGCAAAAGACAGGATGCCTCTCAACTGGTACTGCAGCGTCCACATGGATTTGTCCTTGATATAGAGGAGCACGCTGAACCATTCGTTCCAATAGGCCACCGCACTGAAGATAACGAACGCCATGGTCATCGGGAGCACGAGTGGCAAGACAATCCGGAAGAGCAAAGAGAACTCTCCGGCTCCGTCCATCTCGGCGGATTCCAGGATTTCCTTGTGCATTTGGTCGATCACGTTCTTATACACAATGATGTAGAAGGGGCTGACCAGCCCGGGCAAAATAATCGCCCAATACGTGTTGTTGAGCCCCAGATTATTCACGAGCAAGTACGAAGGAATCAAGCCGCCGCTGAAAAACATCGTGATCAAGATATACGTCATCGCGATTTTTTTGCCTCTGAAATACTTGTGAGAGATCGCATATGCGGCGCTTAACGATAGGATTACGCTGAGCGCGGTTTGCACGATTGTGAGCCCTATCGTATTCGCCGCGGATCGCAGGAACGTATAGTTGCCCGCCAGCTTAATGTAGGAATCCAGTTGGAACTCTACCGGCCATAAACTCACTCTTTTTTCCGTCAACGCGGCAAAGCTGCTGAACGAGATGGCCAGTGCGTTGATGAATGGTACCAGAATCGAGATCGAGAATATGATAAAAAACGCATAGTTAAAGGTCTGAAATACATATCGTCCTGGACTTCTGTAATTCAACATGGGTTCTCGCCACCTCCTTGTGTCTATCGCCGTCTATTCTAGTACATACCCATGCCCATCCACTTTTTGGACACCCAGTTGGATGTTACGAGAAGGATAAAGCCGAGTACGCTCTGTGCGAAGCTGATGGCCGTGGTAAAGCTGTACTGCGATAACTCGACCCCGGTACGGTATACGTACGTACTGATTACGTCCGACACTTCATAGACGAGCGGGTTCTGCATCAGGAACACGCGTTCGAAGCCGATTCCGAAGATGTGCGCAATCTTCAGCAGGAAGAGCAGCACGATCATCGGCATCAGATGCGGTATTGTGATATACAGGGTCTGTTTCCAGCGGCTGGCGCCATCGATCCAGGCTGCTTCGTACAAGGAACTGTCAATGCCTGCAATCACGGCGAAATATAGAATGGCCGACCATCCTACACCTTTCCAAATGTCCGCGAATACCAGAATCCCCCGGAATATGCTAGGGTCGGTCATAAAATAATGGGGCTCGAATCCGAACCACCCGATGAAGGTGTTGAAAAGACCGGTTGTCGGAGACAGTACTTGGTTGAAAATACCGGCAACGACGATCCAAGATAAAAAGTGGGGTAAATAGGAGACGGTCTGCATGACGCGCTTGAACGTTTTTTGATACAATTCATTGGCGAGCAAGGCAAAAATAATCGGAGACGTAAACCCGAAAATAATGTCATAACAGTTGATGATCAGCGTGTTCTTCATGATGGACCAAAACTTGTCGTCCTTCAGGAAGTACTCGTAGTGCTTGAACCCTACCCAATCGCTATTCATGATGCCCTTGAACACCGAATAGTCCTGGAAGGAGATGACGATGCCATACATCGGCATGTAGTTGAATACGAACAGCAGGATAGCTGTTGGCGCGAATAAGAGGTAAAGCGACAGGAGCGACCGAGGTCGCATCCTGCCTCTCTTAGGCTTTACCGTACCCGCCTGAACCGCGACAGTTTCTCGCAAGTGTGGGCACCTCCCGGAACTCTGATGTTTTGCCGATTACCAGCCTGCTTTTTTGTAGCCCTTCTTAATCAAATCGGCTTTGTTGGCATCCAGGAATTTTTGCATCGGATCGTATTTCAACGCGCGGTATTTTTTCTCCCAATCGGCGATCGCGGCATTGAATTCTTGCTCCGAAATCCGGCTCATGATATATTCCGTCGTGAATTTGTTGATCGCTTGCATAATTTCGGCGTTCTTCTTCAGGACTTCATCCGGCTCGGCGTAGCCTACCATGCCATCCAGCCCGATGTTCTCGGCTTCTTTTTGAATGACTTTCATCCCGTTCTGGATGTTGGTGAAAATATCTTTGCCCAGCTTCGCTTCGAAGTTGGCGTTTTGCGCGTCTTGACCGTCCGTATAGCCGAACAAGAAGGCATATTGCCGTTTCCAAGCGTGTTCTTCGGCGCTCATCTTATCCGGATTCGCTACACGCTTGCCGTCTTTCATCGTGTACGTATCGCCTTCATCGCCCCAGAAGATTTTATCCCGCAGTTGATCTTGCGCGAAGCCCTCGATGACCTTGAATGCGCGATCCGGATTTTTGTTGCTGGCCGGAATATAGAGGCCATGGCCCGAGATCGGCAATGCCACGCCGTAGGTAGCATACTTTTTGTCCTTCACGACAGCCGGATAAGTGGTGAGCGGAGGAGCAACCGACCAAACCTGCTTTTTCTGATTGGCTGTAGCGGTAGGCAGTGTCAGGGATACTTGAGCAGGAAGAATTTGGTCCATTCCGTTCCATTCCCAGAGGACGTTGTTCTCTGCCTTTTTCGCGAAATATTTGGTGCCGTCGGATGTAGCGAACTCTTTGTCGAGGAGGCCTTCCGTGTACAGGTCGCGCATCACTTTGGACGCTTCCTTGAACTCCGCGGTCAATACGTTCGGGATTACCTTGCCGCCTTCGATCCGGTAGCTATAAGGAGCCGCGCCATACATATAGTAGATCGGGCCGCCGCCGTAGTTGAACATGTTGTCCCCGATAACCCGGAACGCCATTGGAACGGAATCCGGCTCGGCCTTCTTGATTTTCCTCATCAGGTCGATCCATTCAGGGATGGTGCCCGGCCATTTGCCGTCGTTGTACTTCTGAACAAGGTCGTAACGGGCCAGTACGCCTGAGCCTTGCGGCCCTTTGTCATAGGCCATTGGAATTCGGAAATATTTGCCGCTGACCGGATCCTTGCCGAGTTCCATCATGGCAGGAGTCACGACCTTTTGCAGCATCGGAGAATTGTCGTAATATTTTTTCAAATCGATGAAAGCGCCATCACGAGCGGCTTTAAAAGTCTCATCGGGAATTGTCGAATGGAAAATGTCCGGAAGCTTACCGGAGGAGAGCACCAGATTATGCTTAGTGGTATACTCCGCATAAGGCGGAATGTCGAACTCTAGATCGACGTTCGCATAATCCTCCACGATCTTAATGAGCGGATTGTTGCTGCGATCCAGACTTTGAGGCGTCTTGATACCGGCTTCGTTATAGAACATCGTCATTTTGATGCGTTCTTCGCTGGCTTTGTTTGTACCGCCGCTTGGGCTCGGAGAATCGGAGCCTTTAGAGCAGCCGGAGATGACAATACCCGCAACCAGAACAGAGGCAGTTAATGCAGGGACCCACTTTGATCTTGTTTTTACCATCCTGAGTTGACCTCCTAATGTGTTTGTAGGACATTGGATGACTGTACCTGCTGCTTGCCTTGAAGCGCTTACAATTGAATCAGGGAGCGCAAACAATAAATATGCCGGAAGATGTGGGAATATTCCTCCTTTTTCGACAAATACCTGTACCTAAGCGGTATCTTACATGTTCATATTACCATATCCGTGTAGTTTGTAAAGGACAAAAACGAAGTTTGATCAGCCAAAATTTGATTGTAAAACGTTTACATTCTGCTTTGACGTCATATAATCTAACACAAAAACGCCTTGCTCCACAATTACGAGGGAACAAGGCGATTTTTATGTTACATTACTTCACATTAATATTTACACACTCAACCATTTTTTGAACAAATGCTTCGTCGTGTCTTTGTTGATCGCCGCAATCGAAGTCGTGAGCGGGATCCCCTTCGGACAGGAGCGGACACAGTTCTGCGAGTTGCCGCACCCTTCGATGCCGCCATCTTCCATCAGCGCGTCCAGCCGCTCTTCCCTGTTCATCTCGCCCGTCGGATGCGCGTTGAACAGACGGACTTGCGAGATCGGCGCCGCGCCGATGAAGCTGTTGCGGTCGTTCACGTTCGGGCAGACCTCGAGGCAGACTCCGCACGTCATGCACTTGGACAGCTCGTACGCCCATTGCCGCTTCGTCTCGGCCATCCGAGGACCTGGTCCCAGATCGTACGTACCGTCGATCGGAATCCAGGCTTTGACGCGCTTCAGTGAATCGAACATCCGCTGACGGTTGATCACGAGGTCGCGCACGATCTTGAACGTGCCCATCGGCTTGATCCGAATCGGCTGCTCCAGCTTGTCGACGAGCGCGGAGCAAGCCTGGCGTGCCTTGCCGTTGATGACCATCGAGCAGGCGCCGCACACTTCCTCCAGGCAGTTCGACTCCCAACAGACCGGGGTCGTCGTCTTGCCTTGCGCGTTGACCGGATTGCGCTGAATCTCCATCAGCGCGCTGATCACGTTCATGTTCGGGCGATAAGGGATCTCAAAGTCTTCCGTATACGGTTGGGAATCGGGGCTGTCCTGCCGTGTAACCGACAGTTTAATTGTCTTGGTCTCGGCCATGATCAGTTCCCTCCTTTCTTCTTGTCCGTCGAGTAGTCGCGCTTGCGAGGCTTGATGAGCGACACGTCTACATCTTCATACGAAATTTCGGGTCCTTCCGGCGTCCACTTGGCCAAGGACGTCTTCATGAACCGCTCGTCGTCCCGTTCCGGGAACTCCGGCTTGTAGTGCGCGCCGCGGCTCTCGTCGCGCTTCAGGGCGCTGACGGTCATCGCTTCGGACAGCTCCAGCATGTTCCACAGCTGGCGCGTGAACGCCACGCCTTGGTTGTTCCAGCGGGCCGTATCCGTCATGTTGATTTTCTTGTAGCGGGCCTTCAGTTCCTTGATCTTGTTGATCGTCTCTTCGAGCTTCTTGTTGGTTCGCACGACGGTCATGTTGTTCGTCATCCACTCGCCGAGCTCTTTATGCAGGACGTAGGCGTTCTCGGTGCCGTCCAGCTTGAGCAGCGACTCGTATTGGTCCGTCCGCTTCTTTTGCTCCCGATCGAATATCGAGCTCGCCACGTCTTCCGACGATTTTTTCAAGCCCTTCATGTATTCGACGGCCTTCGGCCCCGACACCATCCCGCCGAAGATCGCAGAGAGGAGCGAGTTCGCGCCGAGACGGTTCGCGCCGTGGTATTGGTATTCGCATTCGCCGGCTGCGAACAGCCCCGGAATGTTCGTCATTTGGTTGTAGTCGACCCACATGCCGCCCATCGAATAGTGAACGGCCGGGAAAATCTTCATCGGGATTTTGCGCGGATCGTCGCCCATGAACTTCTCGTAGATCTCGATGATGCCGCCGAGCTTTACGTCCAGCTCCTTCGGATCCTTGTGAGACAAGTCCAGGTATACCATGTTCTCGCCGTTGATGCCGAGCTTTTGCTCTACGCACACGTCGAAAATCTCGCGAGTCGCGATGTCCCGCGGCACGAGGTTCCCGTATGCCGGGTATTTCTCCTCGAGGAAGTACCACGGCTTGCCGTCCTTGTACGTCCAGATCCGGCCGCCTTCGCCACGCGCGGATTCGGACATGAGGCGCAGCTTGTCGTCACCCGGGATCGCGGTCGGGTGAATCTGGATGAATTCGCCGTTCGCGTACGTGACGCCTTGCTGGTACACTGCACTTGCCGCTGTCCCGGTATTGATGACCGAGTTCGTCGTTTTGCCGAAAATAATGCCAGGTCCGCCGGTCGCCAGAATTGTAGCGTCGGAGCGGAACGTCTTCACTTCCATCGTACGCAGATCCTGAGCGGAAATGCCGCGGCATACGCCCTCGTCGTCCACCACGACGGACGTGAACTCCCAGTGCTCGTATTTCGTCACGATGCCGGCCGCTTCCCAGCGGCGCACTTGCTCGTCCAGCGCGTACAGCAGCTGTTGGCCGGTCGTCGCGCCCGCGAACGCGGTGCGGTGATATTGCGTACCGCCGAAACGGCGGAAGTCGAGCAAGCCCTCGGACGTCCGGCTGAACATGACGCCCATCCGGTCCATCAAGTGGATGATGCCCGGCGCGGCTTCGCACATTGCCTTAACGGGCGGTTGGTTCGCCAGGAAGTCGCCGCCGTAGATCGTATCGTCGAAATGCTCCCACGGCGAGTCGCCTTCGCCCTTCGTGTTCACGGCGCCGTTAATGCCGCCTTGCGCGCACACGGAGTGGGAGCGTTTTACCGGCACAAGAGAAAAGAGGTCGACGTGAACCCCGGCTTCGGCAGCCTTGATCGTCGCCATGAGCCCGGCCAAGCCTCCGCCTACTACAATCAATTTCGATTTAGCCATTGCAAGTTCACTCTCCTTTATTTAGTCAAATCCAGCACGCTGGTGTCTTGGAATTGCGGATCGATGAAGGCGATCATCGTCAGGATGAACATCACGGACATCACGACAAAGACGCCCAACCAAACGTATGTGGAAATACGTTGGGCCCGCGGTCCGACCGTAATGCCCCAGCTGACCAGAAACGACCACATGCCGTTGCTGAAGTGGAACACGGCGCAGATTATCCCGATTAAGTACAAGGTGAACCATAGCGGGTTCGTGAAAATATCGTGCATCAGCACGCCCAGCTCTTCATGCGTCGTATTGCCCAGGAAAATTTGGATCCGCGTCTCGAATACGTGCCAGACGATGAAGATCAACGTAATTACGCCGGTAATCCGCTGCAGGGTGAAGAGCAGATTGCGGAAGTAGCCGTAGCGGTTCACGTTGTTGTTCGATTGGAACGCTACGTAGAGTCCGTAAACGCCATGGTATAGAATTGGCAAATAAATTCCGACGATCTCCAAGAGCAGCACAAGCGGCAGGCTATTCAGCCAGTGAACCCGGTCGATGAACGCTTGATGCCCTTCGGCTCCGCCGCGGAATGCCTCATAGTTCGACAGCATGTGCTGAAGCAAGAAGAGGCCGACCGGTATGACGCCCAGTAAGGAATGGAGCTTGCGGTACAAATACGAATTTCCGGACATGGTTAAAGAGTTCCCCCCTCAAAAATGAATAACGCTTTCCTAATGAAGAAACCGTTACTGGCCGCGATCATGGACGGCCGGTCCAAACAAACATCTTCCATTTTACTCTCGCGTGCGACAAGCGTCAACAAAATGTCACGTTTTCGACAAGTCCTGAAAATACAGATCATACACCTCACTATTTTCCCAAGATCATGCAAGCTTTAACCAATAGTTGTGAACTTTATTTGACAACTCCATGTTACTCTTATTACCCTTATAAGGGAAATGCTATTATCGGATAATTTTTTATAACCTAAATGCATAAGAGCCGTTTGAAAAGGAGGGTTCGCCCGATGCTGTCCAACATGGACGTTTTCGCCAAAGTTGTGGAGCACAAAAGCTTGAACAAGGCCGCGCAGCTGTTGAATATTTCGCAGCCCGCCCTGTCGCGTAAAATTGGGCAGTTGGAGGCGGAGCTCGGGGTGTTGCTGTTCGAGCGCAAAGGCAAAAAGCTCGAGCTGACGCGTATCGGGCACATTTGCTACGAGACCGCGCTCGAGATGCGCCGGTCAGAGGAGAAGCTGCTGCGGACGATCGCCGAGTACCATACGCCCGGCAAGAGCAGCATTAAGATCGGAGCCAGCCTCACGACGCTTCAGTCGACGCTTCCGGATCTGATCGCCCTCTATATGAAGGATCACCCGGAGACCGACATCAAGGCGTTGACCGGCAAGACGCACGAGATCGTGTCGATGGTGAAGGACAAGCAGGTCGATTTCGGTCTCGTCGCCTCGCGTATCGACCATAGCGAATTGAACTGCGTGCCGCTGTTCGACGACCACCTCTGTCTCGTGCTGCCCGCCGGGCACACCTGGAGCCAGCGGGAGTCGATCGAAATTGCCGATCTGCAGCAGCTGCCGATGATCTACTTTTCCAAGGGGACCTGGTACCGGATCATGATGGACGAGCTGTTCCTGCGCTACTCCGTCTCTCCGGACGTGCTGATGGAGATCGACT
>NZ_JBJGED010000009.1:0-222680 GCF_045062745.1 Paenibacillus sp. HJGM_3 | reverse complement strand
CTCCGTCGTCCTGGTCGACTGCCTGACGCTGTGGCTGTCGAATTGGGTGCTGGCGCACGAAGAAGAGCCGGCCCTGCTGCCGCTCGTGCACGGCAAGATCGACGAGCTCGCCGCGGCGGTGCAGGCGTACCCGGGCCGGCTCGTGCTCGTCACGAACGAGGTGGGCAGCGGCATCGTGCCCGCCTACAAGCTCGGCCGCGTGTACCGCGATTTGGCCGGCCGGATGAACCAGCGCTTGGCGCAAGTATGCGACCGGGTGTTCCTCGTAACAGCCGGAATCCCGGTCGAGTTGAAGAGCCAAGCGTTCGATCTCGATAGTTTGATTTAGATAGAGAAGTGTACCGCACGAACCCCATGCAAGGAGCAAGCTGTCATGCTGTTCTACTCCATACAAGAAACCGCGTGGATGGTGGCAGCCGCCATCGCGCTCGATTGGCTGATCGGCGACCCGCGATGGCTGACCCATCCCGTCATCTGGATCGGCAAAGTCATTCATAAGCTCTCCGCCTGGCTCCGGCGCGAGGAAGAAGCTCGTCGACAGGCCGGGAGCCCTCTACCTGCCAAGTCAATCCGGGCGCGTGGAGCCGCACTCACTCTCCTGACCGTGACCCTCTCCTTCCTCGTGGTGCTCGTAATCTGGTTCATCGCGGACCAAGTGCACCCCTGGCTCGGCTATGCGGTGAACGTCTGGTTCATCTCCACGACGATCGCGGTCCGGGGGTTGCGGGATGCCGCCCTGCTCGTCTACAATCCGCTCCGCGCAGGGAACTTGCCGGACGCCCGCAAGTACGTCGGCTACATCGTGGGCCGCGACACGGACTCGCTCAGCGAGCGGGAGATCACGCGGGCTACGGTGGAGACGGTGGCCGAGAATACGGTCGATGCCGTCGTGTCGCCGCTCTTCTTCGCTTTCCTGGGCGGAGCGCCGGCCGCCATGCTGTACCGGGCGGCCAACACGCTCGATTCGATGGTCGGCTACAAGAACGAGCGCTTTCTGCATTTCGGCTGGGCGTCCGCCCGGTTCGACGATCTCCTTAACTACATCCCGGCCCGGATCACGGGTGGCCTCATCACGGTCTACTGCTTGCTCGAGCCTTCCTTGTCCGCGAGGCAGTCGCTTCGTTCGATACGGAGGTTCGCCAATCTGCATCCCAGCCCGAACAGCGGAGTCCCGGAATCGGCGGTAGCCGGTGCGCTCGGCATTCAGCTCGGCGGCACGAATGTGTACGGATCGACGGTCAGCGAGCGGGCGAAGATGGGGCGGCCGAACCGGGAGCTGGAAATTGAGGATATCGTGCGGACGAACCGGATCTGTTACGGCGTCAGTGCGCTTATAGCGGGAGGCATGGTATGCGTAATCGCATGGCTCAACCTGTAGAATGGCTTCAAGGATGCGCGGCGGCGTTCCAGCTATTGACCCGGATCCCGATTCCGGTGAAGCTGGACTACAACGACCGGTTGTTTCGGCGCAGTGCGGTGTTTTACCCGATCGTAGGGGCCGTGCTCGGGCTCCTGCTGCTGGTCGCGGCGATCTTGTTGTCGCTTGTTCTGCCGCCATTGCCGGTTGCGGTGCTCGTCCTGGGGCTGTGGCTGGCGTTGACCGGCGGGCTGCATATGGACGGGCTGATGGATACGGCGGACGGCGTGCTGAGCCATCGGTCCCGCGAGCGCATGCTGGAGATTATGAAAGACAGCCGAGTCGGCGCGATGGGCGTGCTGGCGGGAGGGTGGCAGCTGCTCCTGAAGACGGCTGTCATCTACTCGCTTCTGGAGTACACCCCAGACACCGTATGCATGCCCGCTCTGGTGCTCGCACCGATTTGGAGCCGCACGTGCATGGTAGGTGCGATTGCAGGGTGGCCGTATGCACGGGCCGGAGAAGGCATGGGACGGCTGATGGCAGCCGTAACGTTCAAGGAGGCGGGGCTGGCCGTCCTGCTGGCGACAGGGTTAACGGCGGCATCCTTCTTGCTCGTCTCGGACATCGTCACCGCCTTTTGGCACACAGCCGTAGTAGCCGGATTCGCTATCGTCGTCGGTTGGTGGATCGCCCACTATATTGCCCGCAAGCTTGGGGGACTTACCGGAGACACGTACGGCGCGATCAATGAGCTGCTGGAATCGGCTTTGCTGCTGCTTGCCGCAGGGTGGGGATACTCGATCATTGGATAAAGGAGTGGGGCAAATGCTGGAGCGTTACGGACATGGAGGCGATCTGATTACAGCGGAAGCGGAATACGGGCGCCCGGCAGGCGGATTTCTCGATTTCAGCTCGAATATGAACCCCTTCGGTCCGCCGGAGGTGGTCGGTGAGATCGTACAGTCGGGCTGGAGGGAGATTAGCCGTTACCCCGACCCTGCGGTACGGGAGCTGCGGCGGAAGCTGGCGGACAAGTACGATATCGAGCCGGAAAGCATCCTGGTCGGCAACGGCGCCGCCGAGCTGATCGATCTGGCGATCCGCGTGCTGGGGCCAGGGGCGACGGGAATCGCCCGTCCTTCCTTCACGGAGTATGAGGAAGCCGTCGTCAAAATCGGTGGAGTGACCGTCGATATTCCTCTGCACGCCGAATCCGGGTTCTCGCCCCAGGAGCAAGCGATTCGCGAGGCGGTTCGCCAGACGGATCTGGTAGCGCTCGGCCATCCGAACAATCCGACCGGGCAGCTTCTCGATCCCGAGCTGATGCGGGCGCTCGCGCGAGAGGGGGTCCCGCTGCTGCTGGACGAGGCGTTTATGGACTTCGTCCCCGACGAGCGCGCCTTCAGCCTGTTGCGGGATGCGTCCCGGACTCCGCACGTGCACGTGCTGCGCTCGATGACGAAGTTTTACGCCATTCCCGGTATCCGGCTCGGCTTCATCGTGTCTCATCCGGACTCGGTACGTCGCCTGCGCGAGCGTCAAGTGCCTTGGAGCGTGAATTACTTCGCGCAAAGGATCGGGGCCGCCGTGCTGGACGATATCGAATACGAAGAGCGAACCCAACGCTGGTTGGCGGAAGAAAGCGTCTGGCTGCGAGCGGAGCTGGGCCGGCTGGGGCTCACTGTTTTCCCCGGCCGTGTCAATTATGTGCTGTTCGCCTTGCCCCAGCGCAACCCGAACCGCCCGCTCCGAGTGCAGGAGGTACAGCGGCGAATGGGCGAGCGCGGCATCCTGATCCGGGACGCATCGCGGTTTCGGGGACTGGACGACCGGTACGTCCGGGTGGCCATCAAGCTGCGCGGCGAGAACGAGCGGCTGGTTCAAGCCTTAGAAGAGGTGATCCGAAGTATCGAAGCGGAAGAGGAGGGAGCACGATGAGCGTAAAAGAGGGAACGCTAGCCCCCACCCTTATGTTCCAGGGCACCGCATCCGATGTCGGCAAAAGCGTCCTGACCGCCGCCCTCTGCCGCATCTTAACGCAGGACGGCCTGCGGGTGGCGCCGTTCAAGTCGCAGAACATGTCGCTTAACTCCTACGTGACCCCGGACGGCAAGGAGATCGGCCGGGCGCAGGGGATGCAAGCGGACGCCTGCGGCATCGCCGCGACGACCGATATGAATCCGATTCTGCTCAAGCCCAAGCAGGATATGGTGTCCCAGGTCGTCGTGCACGGCAAGCCGCTTCGCGATTACGACTTCCGCTCCTACCGCGAGAAGTATGCGGCGGAAGCGGAGCATGTCGTTCGGGCGGCGCTGCACCGCCTTCGCGAGCGGTACGACATCGTCTGCATCGAAGGCGCCGGCAGCCCGGCCGAGATCAACCTGAAGGATCGCGATATCGTCAACATGCGGCTCGCCGGCTGGGCGGATGCGCCGGTCGTGCTGGTCGCCGATATCGACCGCGGAGGCGTCTTCGCTTCCCTCGTCGGCACGATGGAGATTTTGACTCCGGAAGAGCGGGAGCGGGTCAAGGGCTTCGTCATCAACAAGTTTCGCGGCGACGTGACGCTGCTGCAACCCGGGCTAGACTGGCTCGAGCAGAAAACCGGCAAACCCGTGCTCGGCGTCATTCCGTACATGCGCGATTTGGGACTGGAGGACGAAGACTCGGCATCGCTTGATGCGAAGCTGGGCCGAGGCCGCCGGGAGCCGGCGCGTCCGGATCAGCTCGACATCGTCGTGCTTCGCCTGCCGCGTCTATCCAACTTCACCGACTTCGACCCGCTGTTCGCCGAGCCTGATGTCGCCGTCCGCTATGTCACTTCGCCGGACGAATGGGGGACGCCGGACGCGGTCATCGTGCCGGGCAGCAAGAACACGGTCGAGGACCTGCTGTTCCTCCGGCAGAGCGAGCTGGAGACGCGCGTCCTGGAGTGGGCTGCTTCAGGCGGTTACGTCCTCGGCATATGCGCGGGGTACCAGATGCTCGGCCGGCGGCTGCTCGACCCGGAGCTCGTGGAGTCCGACAAGCCGGAGCTCGAGGGGATGAACCTGCTGCCGGTCGAGACGGTGTTCGCGACGGAGAAGCGCACGGAGCGGATCGCGGGTTTCTCGTCCTTGTTCGAACATGGGGAGCAAGCGATCACGGGCTATGAGATTCATATGGGCCGTACCCGCTTCCTCGAGCCGGTCAGCCACCCGTTCCGGATCCGGATTCACGACGTCCGGAACCTTCGCGAGCCGTATCATCCGGACGGGGTCGTCACGGCTAACGGCCGCATCCTGGGCACGTACATTCATGGTATTTTGCATAACGATGGTTTACGCCGGTCTTGGCTTAATGCGATCCGGGCGGCTAAAGGCTGGGCGCCGGTCCCGGAAGCCGCACCATTCCAGCATTTGCGGGAAGCCGCATTCGACCGGTTGGCGGCGCACGTAAGGGAACATTTGGATATGGCGCGTATTTATGCGATGATAGGACTGGAGAGGAGCTGATCTTCTTATGAAAATTTATACGCGAACTGGGGATAAAGGGACGACGGGCGTGATCGGCGGGCGCGTCGATAAGGACGATGTGCGGGTGGAAGCATACGGCACGGTAGACGAGCTGAACTGCTTCGTCGGTCAGGCGATGAGCTTCATGTCCGCCGCCGGCGAGCGTTATGCGGATCTGCATGCCGACTTGCTGAACGTGCAGCACGAGCTGTTCGACTGCGGGTCCGACTTGGCGCTGCTCAAGCAGGAGCTGCGGCCTTACAAAGTAACGGCCGAGATGGTCGATCAGTTGGAGGCCTGGATTGACAAGTACGACGCGGAGACGCAGGATCTCACCCGCTTTATTTTGCCGGGAGGCAGCACGGTATCCTCTGCTCTGCACGTTTGTCGCACGGTGTGCCGGCGGGCGGAACGCCGCGTCGTCACGCTCGCCAAGGAGCAGCCGATCAATGACGAGGTGCGCCGGTATTTGAACCGCCTCTCCGACCTGTTCTTCACGATTGCCCGTACCGCCAACGCCCGGGAGCAAGTGCCGGACGTCGAATACATTCGCAGTGCCGAGGTGTTTCGAAGAAAATAATGGATTACTATGAAGCATTACGCTATACGATCCGGCCGGAAGAGGAAGGCATGCTGCTCAAGACCGTGCTGATGAATCGCCTCGGTGTCTCCCGCAAGCTGCTGTCGCGGGTGAAGCAGACCGAGCAGGGGCTCACGATCAACGGCGAACGGGTGTATACGACGGTTCGGGTCCGCGCCGGCGACCTCGTGGAGCTGCGGATGGCGGAGGAGGAGTCCGACGACATTCTCCCGGAAGCGATTCCTCTGAACATTTTGTACGAAGACGACCATCTGTTGATCGTGAACAAGCCCGCGGGGCAGATCGTCCATCCCACCCACGGCCATTATACGGGTACGCTGGCCAACGCGGTCGTGCATCATTGGAGGCTGAACGGGGTGAAGGTGCGGTTCCGTCCCATCCATCGGCTCGATCAAGATACGTCGGGTGCGCTGTGCATTGCGAAAAATCCATACGTGCATCAGCAATTGTCCGAGCAGCTGCAGGCGGGTCAGGTGGACAAAGAATATGTGGCGTTCGTGCATGGCACCCTGAATCCGGTCGAGGGGACCGTCGATGCGCCGATCGACCGTGACCCGGAGCATCCGCATATTCGCATCGTTACGCCGGCCGGTTATCCTTCGGTCACGCACTACGCGATGGAGCGGTCATATGGCCGCGCGGCATCTAAGGTGCGGCTCCGGCTGGAGACCGGCCGTACGCACCAGATCCGGGTGCATATGCGGTATCTCGGCCACCCGCTGATCGGGGATGCAATGTACGGTCTCGACAGCTTGACTGAGCCTCCAGCCGCCGTAATGAACCCTGGCTGGGACGCTCAGGTCGGCCGACACGCCCTCCATGCCGCGAGGCTCGCCTTTACGCATCCCGGCACGCAGCGGCCTGTGGAGTTTCACGCGCCGCTGCCCAACGATCTATTGGGTCTGGAGCGGCTTTTGGAGCAACGCACGACTGGAGGCGAGTAGAGACGATGGAACCTTTTACGCGTCAAGTGATAGAGGTCATCGGGCAGATCCCGCCCGGGTCCGTCATGACGTACGGCCAGATCGCGGCTGCGGCAGGGAGTCCCCGCGCGGCCCGGCAGGTCGTGCGGATTTTGCATGCGCTGAGCTCCAAGCATGGGTTGCCCTGGCACCGCGTCGTCAATGCTCAAGGCTGCATCGCGTTGCGGGACGAGCCTTCGCGGCTCATGCAGCAAGCGGCTTTGCAGGATGAGGGCGTCAAGGTCGACGATGCGGGCAGGCTGGACCTGGAGCGCTACCGGTTTACTCCCTAGAAGGTCGCGGAGGGCGCTAACATAGTTCGGACAAGGAGAGGAAGCGAATGGACCAGCCTATCGGCCGCCCCGCCGACCCGACCGCGGGTTCCACATCTGAAATTGCGAAGCTCTGCGTGCTGGCCGGCCGCATCATTCTCGAGAACGGCGGCGAGACGCACCGGGTGGAAGATACGATGACTCGCGTCGCTCGGGCATACGGGCTCACCGATGCGCACAGCTTCGTCATGCCTACCGGCATCTTCTTCTCCATCGACGGTCCCGGCCAGATTACCCGGTTGGTACGCATTTCGGCGCGTTCGACCGACCTGCGCAAGGTCACGCTCGTGAACGCCGTCTCCCGGCGCATCAGCCAGGGGGAGCTCACGGTCGATGAAGCGTACCGTGAACTGAAAGCGATCTCTTCTGCGAAACCCGGGTACCCGGAATGGTTCACGATCCTCGCCGCGGCGGTCGCGAGCGGGTGTTTTCTCATCATGTTCGACGGGACCTGGCGCGATTTCATCCCGGCCATGCTCGCGGGAGGGGCGGGTCTCGCCTTTCTGAATTATTTTCATCGGGTCGTGCCGATTAAGTTTGTAGCAGAATTTTTGGCGTCTCTCCTCATCGGCTTGCTCGCTTCCTTGTTCCTCGCGCTGGGCATCGGGTACGATCTGGATACGATTATTATCGGCTCCGTGATGCCGCTCGTGCCAGGCCTGCTCATCACGAACGCGGTGCGGGACTTGATGGCCGGCCACCTTGTCTCCGGGATGTCCAAAGGGGCAGAGGCGTTTTTGACCGCTTTCGCCATCGGCTCCGGCGTTGCCTTTGTACTCGCCTTCATGAATGGAGGCGGAGCCGGATGATGGGATGGATGGAAGGGATCGAGCAGCTCGCGGTCAGCTTCATCGCATCGGCGGCATTCGCCATCCTGTTCAACGTGCCCAAGAACACGCTGCTGCAAGGCGGGATCGTCGGCACGCTCGGCTGGCTGCTCTACGTTGGCGCTCAGCAGTTGGCCTTCGATCCGATCGTGTCCACGATCGCGGCCTCGTTCGTCGTGGCGGTGACGAGCCAGCTGTTCGCGCGGATCTATCGAACGCCCGTCATCGTCTTCCACGTAGCGGGTATCATCCCGCTCGTACCGGGAGGGCTCGCGTACGACGCGATGCGCAACGTGGTGGAGAACCAATACGACCAGGCGGTTCAGCTCGCGGCCAAAGTGTGTATGCTGTCCGGCGCGATCGCGATGGGGCTCGTGTTCTCGGAGGTTATTAATCATTTCCTAAGGCGGGGCCGGAACTGAAAATTGTTCATCTGTAAATTTACACATTTAAAAACCTGACCGTTTCCGGTCAGGTTTTTTGTGACTAGGTCCGCTACTATAGCGTAGGTAGTACATACACAAAAAAAGTATTCTTTACCGTTGAGGAGCCGTAGGTCACTTCTAAATAATAAATACCGTCACCTAAGCTAGACTCAATCGTAAGATTTATCTGTGTTGAAGATATTACCGCAAAATTTATGGGGACATCTACCAGGGCATTATCGGGAAATTTCGTTATTCGAACCGTTGTTGCACCGTCCTGGAAGTTCGTGCCTGTTCCCGTAATCTGAATAAGAGGTATGGTTCCTACTGAAAAGGAATTGTCGCTCAAGACAATCTTTGCAGTAGAAATCGGAAGCGTAGTAAAGGTAACTATCGCTGCTTCACCATAATTCCCGGCAGCATCATATGCCTGCACACGGATATGGTATTGGGTATTAGGGGTGAGCCCCATCGCGTTGTACGTCGATCCGGTCACCGTACCCCAGAGCGTTCCATTGCCATAAACCGCATACCCGACGGTTCCTATGTCGTCGGATGCCGTCATCCAAGTCAGCGTTGCTCCGGTGCTAGTAACACTGCTCGTGACTAAGCCTTGTACCTGTCCCGGTGGTGTAGTATCCGGTACAGAGGGCGCGGCGAGCGTAACGATCCCGGTGTCTCTCGGCTCCCCTTTGTTGCCCACTGCGTCAACAGGGATCACTCTGAACAAGTATTGTGTATTCGGAGTCAAGCCCGTAGCCGTATAAGTGGTCGTGGTCACAATACCCGCCGGGTAACCATTCATGTACACTGCATAGCCGACTGTCCCGACATTATCGGATGCTGCTCCCCATAATATCGTTCCTCCTGTTGCCGTAACCGCGCCAATCGAAAAATTAGGCACGGAAGAAGGCCCCTGTGTATCTTCCGAGTCAGCTGGCAATAATTGCACGGGGATCGGCAACGAATTTGCATTAGCATTTAGATCAGGATTAAGAATGGCGCTCACTTTTAGGGTAACAGTAACGGGAACGGATGACGTCACGGACTCTAAGGCCGTCCCGGTCAGCCGAACGGAGAACCAATTCCCGGATGGAGAATGATTTACATAGGTAGCGACAGCTTGAAGTCCTTCCGGTAGACCCTCTACCAAGATATCCGAACTGCTTAAAGTCACTTTTAGATTATTGAAGGGAGTCTCGAATAGCCACGCGCCCGTTCCGGGAGCCGAATCGGTCCGCATCACCAGGCTCGACTGGTTCTGTGCTACTTGAGCCAGAATGGGTTTAACTGGAGTACGAACCATGACGGCCCCCGTCACCGCAGGCGACCTATAATTACCGTGCATAGCCTCCACTTCGTAAGTCCACGCCCCGACGTCCGAGAGATGCCCTGTGCTCATTTCGAATGTTCCGTCTGGTGAGATCGCAACCTCAGTCGAGTGTCGCAGTACGTCGTCTGGACGGATCAGCGTTACCCTGACACCGGTTGCATTGGGCGTAACCGCGCCGCTAATCGTAGCCCCTTGATTGTTGTCCGGAACTGCAGAAGCCGACAGCACTTTAAACAAGGGTACGCTGAACTTGCCCGTACTAACGGATTGTCTTTCCGTTCCGTTCCAGTATTCCACCGAATAAGCCGCGAAGCCATCCGCGGAGCCGATGATCTCCGGAACCGCGAGCGTAATTTTATTCTGCTCTACGGTCAATGCAGCCGGGATAAGAACAACGGGGTCGACGCCCGATGCAACAGCTTTCACAACAAACTGACTTAGCTGTAACTGAGGCGAACCGCTCATCATGCTGGGCACGTCGATGACCCCGTTGCTGTATGTCGCGAACATCATCCGAAAAGCGGTGCCCGATCCGGAACCGGGATTCATGCTGACATTCGAAGGCTGCTGTTGAAACGTAGAGCCTGCGGCGCTTTCATCCATGGTCGCATTTTCTATCGTGCCCTGGCCTGTCACCTGAAGCGCAGCTTTCAGAACGAGGCTAGTCACCTTAGAATTGTTTCCCAATGTCAAGGAGGTACCGCCGGCATTATTGGACACGCTCAAGTTTTTGATCGTTCCGTTCGGCACATCTACGTTTACACTTTTGGCACCAACCGATACGTTGTCGAAATTGCCGAGCAGCGATACCTTCGAGCCCTCCGGCAGTTTATCGGAAAGGGTGACACTGCTGAACCCGCCGTTAGTAGCTTTAGACCCATCCACCTTGGCGGAGCTTTGCACGTTGACTTGATTTACGCTGGTTTTGCCTTCGGCGACGATTCGGACTTCGCCCGTTTGTTTGTTAACGATGATCTTTACCAGTACTGCATCCTTAAAATGGATCGAGTTCGGTCCGCCGCCATTCACGTTCGTCTCGCCCAACACGGTGACATTGTTCAGGTCTACGTCGCCTTCTCCCACGCCTTCCCCGATCGTAAGGTTGCCGGTAATCGTCATGTTCCGTAGGGTGATCCCGCCTATTTGAATATAAACGTTTCCGGTAACCGTCTCCATGCCGGATTCAGGTCCATAAGTGCCCGCTACCGTGTACTCCTTGGTGAGCGGAGGCTCGGGATCGCTGGCCGGAGCCGAAGAAACGCCGCCCCCACCACCTAGAATGACACCTGTTCCCGGCACTTTTTGCTTGGGAGCCGTTTGGAACGTGGTACTCTCGGCACCCTTGTTGATCGTCGCCTTCTCGATCGATCCTTCTCCCGCGACTTTCAACGCGGAGTTGAGCACGAGTTCGCCCACTTTGGCATCCTTGCTCAGTGTGAGCGTAGTGCCACCGGCTTGAGCCGTCGCGGTTGCACGCTTGATCGTCCCGCCGCTAGCCTCAATCGCGACGGAGGGAGCCGCAATCTCCAGCTGATCGAAGCTTCCCGTCAGCTTCACTTTCGATCCGGAGGCCGTACCGGGGTCAACGTTCACAGCAGCGAATCCGCTTCCCGCAGCCTTCGAGTTATCGATATGGCCGGAGCTCTTCATGTTCACTTGCTTGGCGGTCGTCTTGCCTTCGGCCGCAATCCGCACCGTGCCCGACTTCTTGGAGACCTCGACCGTCGACAGCGTCGAATCCGCCACATGCACGGAGTTCTCCCCTCCGCCGTATACGGAAGTCTCGCCTGCGACCGTAACATTCCGCAAAGTGACATCGCCTTCGCCGATTCCTTCTTCCAGCGTGAGACGGCCGGAGATCGTCACGTTCTGCAGCACGACGCCGCTCGCGGCAATGCGTACATCGCCGGCGATGCTTTGGCTGCCGGTGCTGGGGCCATAAGTGCCGGCTTTGTCATAGGCGACGGTAGCCGATGACTGTGCGCCTGCGAGGACGCGGTCGAGCATTACGACGGCTTCCGCCCGTGTAACCGAACGGCTGGCCCGTATAGTTCCATCCTCGTAGCCGGCTATATAGCCTTGAGCTACGACAGCTGCGAGAGAGGGCTTGCTCCACGGCGGAACGCTCCCCGCATCCTGGAATGCAGCCAGCGCCGCCGCGTCGCCCCCGCCGAGCTTCTTCAACGCTGCCAGCATCACAGCGGCTTCCTGCCGGCTGACCGGCTGCTCCGGCCGGAATGTGCCGTCTTCGTACCCGGTTATGTAATCGGCTTTTATGGCGATGGCCACTTGGGCATAAGCCCAATCGTCTTCAGATACATCGGTTGCCGCCACAGCGGCTTGTTCTTTGAAGCCGAACACTCGATTCGCGATCGTCACGAATTCCGCTCTTGTCATGGGCCGATCCGGTTGAACCGTTCCGTCGGCGTACCCCTGCAGATAGCCTCGATCAATCCACGCTTGGAGTGCTTGCTCCGCCCAGTGTCCCTGGAGATCGCTGAATTTCTCTGCAGCCGCAGCCAGCTGCAGCGTGCTCAACCACAAGAGCATGCAGAGCAGCAGCGCTCCCATCTTCTTCCTCACCATCGAATTGCTCATGGACTACATTCCCTTCCGTCTCGTCGTGAGTCTTTGTGCCTAATCTCGCTAAGCCTCATCTTCCATTTTAGAGACGAAAACTGAAAAATTCCTTACAAAACCTAGTAAACAATACCTACTTCGGATATCTTGTATTTTACCGCCATGTCGGCTATTCTTGAGAGTGGACTCTCGTTCGGAAATGGTAGAAAGGAGCACGCGACAATGCCAGTGACGATGTACCTATACCCCAAGTGCGATACTTGCCGCGATGCCCTCAAGTCCTTGAAGCGCAAAGGGATCGAGCCGGACGCGATCAACCTGTTCGAGACGCCTCCATCGGCCGAAACGTTAAAAGAGATCATAGACCGCAGCGGCCTGGAGCTCAAAAAATTTTTCAACACCTCGGGCGAAGTGTATAAGGAATTGAATTTGAAGGACAAGCTGTCCGGCATGACGAAAGACGAGCAAATCGCGCTTCTAGCCTCAAACGGGCGGCTCATCAAGCGTCCGATCGTCTACGACGGACAGCGGGTGACGGTAGGCTATAAGGAAGAACAGTACGGAGAAGTGTGGGGGGCCGGCTCCCCTTCCTAACAAGCTTGTCAAACGCGGTTACTGTAGAGAGAGGGGGTGGCAGCCGTGGCCGGACAAGGAAAGCCGGAGAAGTCCCGCTGGTGGGGTGTGAGCGCGATCGGCGCGTTCATACTGGCGCAGGTTAAGACGCTGGTATCCATCCTGCAGCTGGGGAAAACCGGGAGTGCGATTCTAAGCGCGGGGGTTGCCATTCTCTTCTACGCCTGGATGTACCAATGGGAGTTCGCTATCGGAGTCGTCATCATGGTGCTATTCCATGAGTTCGGCCATGTGTTGGCGGCGAGGCGCAAAGGAATTCCGGTAACCGCCCCGTTCTTCATTCCGTTCCTCGGCGCGCTGATCATGATGAAGCGCAACCCGCGCGACGCCGTCACGGAAGCGTACATAGCGATCGGAGGCCCCATCCTCGGTTCGGCCGCGGCGTTCGTGTGCTTGTGCATAGCGTGGGCGACGAACCATCCTCTGTTCTATTCGATTGCCTATATCGGCTTCGTGCTGAATCTGATCAATCTGCTCCCGATTCATCCGCTGGACGGCGGACGTATCGCCAACACGGTGACGCGATGGATGTGGGTCGCAGGCCTGTTCTCGGGAATCCTCATCGTCATTTACATAAAATCTATCCTGCTCTTCATCGTCTGGGCGCTGTTCACAATCGACTTGTTCCTCCGGTTCGTCTGGCGGGGCAGCAAAGAAGCGAACTACACCGTCTACGGCCGTATGGACGTTCCATGCAATCAGATCGAGGATCCGGACTGGCTGGTGAAAGGATACCAATATAAGGGCGAGCTGGACTATACGACTTACTGCGAGCTGGACGGGCGGCAATTCGTGGAGATCCGATGGGAACTCGTCGGTCGCGTGAAGCGAATCGAAATGCAGGAGCAGGGCATCATTCGCAGGGTGCACAGCACAGGGGTCGAATACAAGTGGAATCAGATTCCGAAGCGGCTCGTCATGAAGTACGAAATCGATTATGCGCCGTATGAGAACGATCAATATTATGTCGTCTCTCGGCTGATGCGCTGGAAATTCGGACTCGCTTATGGAGGACTTGCGCTGTTCCTTCTGCTGATGCTTTGGGCGATTGGGGAGCAGCTGCCCCCGTATACGAGGCTTTTGCACTCCTTGACCGGACGCTAATCGACAAATTTCCCGGGAAATGCAACGATCATTAATTTAAATATTGGAGGCGTGAAGCTCATGTCGGACAAACAACCTTCGGTGATGCTGGTGGATGGGATGGCTTTGCTGTTCCGGGCTTACTTCGCCAGCGCGTACAGCGGATATATAAAACGCACGAGCACCGGCGTACCTGTGAATGCGGTGTATGGGTTTGTGAAGTACATGCTGGAAGCGATCGAGACGTTCGGGCCTACGCATGTCGTGTGCTGCTGGGATATGGGGAGCCGGACGTTCCGCACCGAGCAGTTCGCGGATTACAAGGGCAACCGTCCCGATGCGCCGGAGGACCTGATCCCTCAGTTCGATCTCGTAAAGGAGGTCGTGGCGAGCTTCGGCATCCCTAATGTAGGTATTCCGGGGTATGAGGCGGACGATTGCATCGGCACGCTGTCCCTGGCGTACAGCGAAGAGGTGGACGTGATGATTCTGACCGGCGATCATGACATGCTGCAGCTGGTGTCGGATCGGGTTCGAGTGATTATTATGAAAAAGGGGCCGGGCAATTACGCGGTCTATGACCTCGATGCACTGAAGTTGGAGAAGCAGCTGACCCCGGCGCAAGTGATCGATCTGAAAGGGCTAATCGGCGATACGAGCGACAATTACCCGGGCGTGAAGGGCATTGGGGAAAAAACGGCACTGAAGCTGCTGCAGGAATTCGAGTCGATTGAAGGCATTCTCGCCAACCTCGAGCAGCTGCCGAAGGGTGTGAAGTCGAAGATCGAGGCCGATCTCGACATGCTGCATCTGTGCAGGGAGCTCGCCACGATCCGGAGGGACGTCCCGATCGCGTGTACGCTGGAATCGTGCTTTTGGGAGATCGACCGGATACAAGTCCTTGCAAAGTTCGAAGAATTGGAATTCAAGGGTCTCGTTAAGCTTATCGGCTAATATTCTTATGTAAATACGAACGCCCTCCACGGCATCACTAAGCCATGTGGAGGGCGTTTTATTGTGCTCACATTATCGTGCTCGTTCTTGCTCTTGCTTCACCAAGGCAATTAATTGATCCGGCACATCCGTGATGATGCTGGCCACACCCAATCGCATCATGCGCTCCATCGCGTTCCGATCGTTGACCGTCCAGGCGTACACTTCCTTATGATGCTCCGCGGCGGTGCGCATGAAGTTCTCGTCGAGGAGCGGATAGGCGATGCTGATGACATCGATCGCTTCATTGCGGAAGATCGAGGCGAAGTCCGCCTTCTTCTCGCTTACGATCAAACCCGTCTTGATGTCTTTATTCAATCGCTTGACGGTTTGCAACAGGGCGGGATCGAAGGAGGTGACGGTGCACCCTTGGGTGAACTCCATCCGCTCCAACAGCTCGACGGTACTCTCGGCAAGCCGCTTCTGATGCCCATTGTTCTTCAGCTCGATATTGAGCAGCATTTTGCCTTTCACGGCCTCGATGACTTGTTCGAGCGTCGGCACCTTCTCCCCGGCATACGCCCCGCTGAACCAGGCTCCAGCGCTGGCATTCAGGAGGTCCTTCGAATGAAGGTCCCAGATGTTCTTGTTCATGCCGGTTGTACGCTTGGCGTTATGGTCGTGCATCAGCACGAGGACGCCGTCGGACGTCTCCTGAACGTCGAGCTCGCTGTAGCCGGCTCCGGATTGAACCGCTTTCAACATCGCGCTGAGCGTGTTCTCTGGCGCGACGGCCGAGTTGCCTCGATGGGCGGTTACTTGGAGATACCCCTCCGTACGGGCCTCCGACAAGGCGGCGGCGGAACGGTCGGGGGCGGAAGAGCTGCCGGCGGCTAAGCTCCCCGCGAGGAGAAGCGAGAACACTAGAAGCAATTTGTGCATGAGCATGACCCCTATCATGATGTGAAGTGCATGGTGACCGTTGGAGTCCCAGAGCGGGGGCGCCGCTATGTGTTCCGCCTGTGTCAAGAATCACTACTTATAACAGACAATAACAGATTGATCGAGAGAATGCTATTAGGTTGTGAAAAAATAGTTTTGACTATACAGAATGCAGCGGCTCTGCGGCTTCCGCCGAAGTTTATCCTTGGAACCGGCCCGGGATGTCCATGTTTATACGGGATGACAGCAGCCTATTCGGGCTTCGGGCATATGCTGGAGAAGCTTCGTAATTTATTTCCAAAAATCGTGGAAAACGGATTGACACATCTGAAGCCGGGTGCTAAGATATCCAATATCTTAGTAAGTTTATCGGAATAATGAAGTTTGACCACCGGACCGCCGGAGCGAAGCACGCTTGTTTGTTCAGCCATTGCCGATAAACGTCTGATATTTATAAGAAAAGCTTATGTTCGAAGCCGCTCGAGGAAGTACATTCGTGTTTTAGCGGTAGCTTTTCTTGACTCAAAACATATTGAAAAGGGAGCGTTATTGTTATGAGTGCGAATCAACCAACTGTGCTTCGGTCCTGGCGTAAATTATCGGTGGTCAGTTTATTGGCCCTATCCTTGGTGGGCTTGACGGCATGCGGCGGCTCCGGGGGATCGACCGGCACTTCCGCGAATTCGGGAGCGACTCCGAGCGGGAGCGCGGCGGGTACGAACCTGAAGCCCGTAGAGCTGCTGAATGTTTCGTACGACCCGACTCGCGAGCTGTATCAAGAGTTCAACAAAGCTTTCGCGAAATATTGGAAAGACAAGAAAGGCCAAGACGTGACCTTCAAGCAGTCGCATGGCGGTTCCGGCAAGCAAGCGCGCGCAGTGATCGACGGCTTGGAAGCCGATGTAGTGACATTGGCGCTCGCGTACGATATCGACGCCGTTCAGGAGTCCGGTCTTTTGGCCAAGGATTGGCAGACCAAGTTGAAGAACAACAGCTCTCCCTACACTTCGACGATCGTCTTCCTGGTGAAGAAGGGGAATCCGAAGGGGATCAAGGATTGGGAGGATTTGACCAAACCCGGCGTGCAAGTCATTACCCCGAATCCGAAGACGTCCGGCGGAGCCCGCTGGAACTACCTGGCCGCATACGCCTACGCGTATAACAAGAACGGCAAGGACGAAGCGAAGGCGAAGGAATTCCTCGGCAAGCTGTTCAAGAACGTACCGGTGCTCGACTCCGGCGCCCGCGATTCCACCACGACATTCGTCCAGCGCGGCATCGGCGACGTGCTGCTCGCCTGGGAGAACGAAGCGTACTTGTCGATTAACGAGTTCGGCAAGGACAAATTCGAGATCGTCTATCCGCCGACGAGCATCCTGGCGGAGCCGCCGGTAGCCGTCGTCGACAAGGTTGTCGACAAGAAGGGCACGCGCGAAGTGGCGCAAGCGTATCTCGAATACTTGTACACCGAAGAAGGCCAGAACATCGCGGCCAAAAACTATTACCGGCCTCGCCTGGAATCGGTAGCGAAGAAATACGAAACGCAATTCCCGAAACTCAGCCTGATCACGATCGACGATCCGCTCTTCGGCGGCTGGCAGAAGGCGCAGAAGACGCACTTCGCGGATGGCGGCGTGTTCGACCAAATCTACAAGCCTTAAACATGCAAGACCGGCTACTCGTCCACGAACGTCATAATAAGGGCAAGGAGAGAAAGGTTTATGGCAAAAGGTTGGAGAAAGCGCAGTATCATACCCGGCTTCGGGCTGTCCATGGGTTTTACTGTCCTGTATTTGAGTTTGATCGTCCTTTTACCATTATCGGCTATTTTCATTAAGACCTCCGGCATGGGCTGGGAGAAGTTCTGGAAGACGGTCACCGATCCCCGTGTCGTCGCCGCCTACAAGGTGAGCTTCGGCACGGCGCTCGGCGCCGGTCTCATCAATACGGTGTTCGGGTTCATCGTAGCCTGGGTACTGGTCCGGTATACGTTTCCCGGACGCAAATTCATAGACGCGCTCGTCGATCTGCCCTTCGCCCTGCCCACGGCGGTCGCGGGGATCGCCTTGACGACGATCTACTCGCAGAACGGCTGGATCGGCCGGCTGCTCGAGCCGATGGGCATCAAGGTCGCCTTCACGCCGCTCGGCATCATGCTGGCGCTGACCTTCATCGGCATCCCTTTCGTCGTCCGGACGCTGCAGCCGGTCATCGAGGAGCTGGAGAAGGAAGTCGAGGAGGCGGCCGTCAGCCTGGGGGCGAGCCGGTGGAGAACGTTCCGCCGCGTGCTGTTCCCCGAGCTGCTGCCGGCGGTCATCACCGGCTTCACGCTCGCTTTCGCCCGTGCCGTGGGCGAATACGGCTCGGTCGTCTTCATCTCCGGCAACATGCCGATGAAGACGGAGATCGCGCCGCTGCTCATCATGACGAAGCTGGAACAATACGATTACACGGGCGCCACGGCGATCGCACTCGTCATGCTCGTCATCTCGTTCCTGCTGCTGCTCGTCATCAACTTCCTGCAATGGCGGTCCAATCGACACGCCGTGACGCAGTAACGGGAGGGAGAGCGGAACTATGGCCGGTTATGTAACAACCACGCCTACTCAGGGTGCTCGCGCAGTCACCATGGCGAGACCTAGACATATTACCGAATCCCCGACCGTGAAGTGGATTCTGATCGCCGTCGCCTTGTTGTTCCTGGGCTTCATGCTCATCCTGCCGCTCGTCAGCATCTTCACGGAAGCGTTCCGCAAGGGCGCCGAAGTGTACGCCGAAGCCCTGGTAGAGCCGGATGCGGCTTCCGCCATCCGGCTGACGCTTACGGTCGCGGCGCTGGCCGTCCCCGCGAACCTGATCTTCGGGATCGCGGCGGCGTGGGTGATCACGAAGTTCAGCTTCAAGGGCAAAAACTTGCTGCTAACCTTGATCGACCTGCCGTTCGCCGTCTCGCCGGTTATATCCGGTTTGATCTACGTCCTGCTGTTCGGGGCGCACGGTTGGTTCGGACCTTGGCTGCAAGCGCACGATATCAAGATTATTTTCGCCTTGCCCGGCATCGTACTGGCCACTATCTTCGTCACCTTCCCCTTCGTCGCCCGGGAGCTGATCCCGCTCATGCAAGCGCAGGGAAGCCAGGAGGAGGAAGCCGCCGTGACGCTGGGCGCCAAGGGCTGGCGCATTTTTTGGAAGGTCACGCTTCCGAACATCAAGTGGGGTCTGCTCTACGGCGTCATTCTGTGCAACGCCAGGGCGATGGGAGAATTCGGCGCCGTGTCCGTCGTGTCCGGCCATATCCGCGGTTCGACGAATACGATGCCGCTGCACATTCAGATTTTGTACAACGAATATAATTTCGCCGGCGCGTTCGCGATTGCCTCGCTGCTCGTCCTGCTGGCCGTCGTGACCTTGATCGCGAAGAGCCTTATCGAATGGAAATTTCAAACGCGGCACAGCCGGGAAGGGGAGTAAGGCGCTATGCATATTGCAGCCAAACACTTGACGAAAAGCTTTGGCCGCTTCCAAGCGACGAAGGACGTCAGCTTCGAGATCGAGAAGGGGAAGCTGATCGGCTTGCTCGGCCCGAGCGGAGGCGGCAAAACGACGATCCTCCGGATGCTCGCCGGCTTGGAGCAGCCGGATTCCGGCGATATTTGGTTCCACGGGCAGCGTGTCAACGACTTGCCGCCGCAGGAGCGGGGGATCGGGCTTGTCTTCCAGAACTATGCGCTTTTCCGGCATATGAGCGTGTTCGACAACATCGCCTTCGGCCTGACGGTGCAGAAGCGTTCGAAGGCGCAGATCCGGGAGCGGGTCGGCGAGCTGATCGAGCTTACCGGGCTCGCCGGCCTGGAGAAGCGGCTGCCGCAGCAGCTGTCCGGCGGGCAGCGCCAACGGGTGGCGTTCGCTCGGGCGATCGCCCCGGAGCCGCAGCTGCTGCTGCTCGACGAGCCGTTCGCCGCGATCGACGCCAAGGTGCGCAAGGAGCTGCGCACTTGGCTCAAGGAGATGATCGACCGTGTCGGCATCACGACGATCTTCGTCACCCATGATCAGGAGGAAGCGGTGGAGGTGGCCGACCAAATCATGATCATCCATGAAGGGCGGCTGGAGCAGCAAGGCTCGCCGATCGAAATCTATCAGCATCCGCAAACTCCGTTCGTCGTCAGTTTCATCGGAGAATCGACCCAGCTCGACCATCCTTCGAAGCTGAAGGGCTTCGAACGGCTGCAGCTGGACGAGGCGAGAGCGATGATCCGGCCGGAGTTCCTGGAGATCGGCCTGCCCGGTGAGCTGTCTTTGCCTTCCGCGGCGGAAGACGGGGTCGTGAAGAACGTAATCTTCCGCGGGACGAACTGGCAGATCGAGGTTGAAGTGGCAGGCAGCCGGCTATACGGCTACCGGTCGTTGGAGCGGCCGGCGCTGCAGCCGGGCGACCGCGTCAAGGTGCTGGTCCACCGGGTGTATCTGTTCAACGATAGCGACCACGTGACGCAGGAGAATCGATTGAAGTACGATCCTATGCCGGTTCATATATAGCACGCTAATTCTATAGAGTGGAGGAATGTGTGATGGCGAAGCCGCTGGAGATTGATGAGCATTGGACGGCCCGGATTATCCAAAGCGTGAACGGCTTGGAGTACGGGACGGTGCAGATCGTCGTGCATGACGGGAGAATCGTACAGATCGAGCGCACGGAGCGCAAACGGTTCGAAGGCGAATCGAATGCCGCGAAAAAATCGAAGGTTAAGGCGGAGACCTTGTAGGGTAGCAGGCGTTCGGTTGAAGACGGGAGGGAGGCATCGTCTATGTTGGAGGTAGATGTAGCGGAAGGACCGGATTTCAAATTTGTCACTTACTGTTTCGAGCAATACGGGCTGAACCGGGGAATCTACAATACGATCGACGAATGGCTGTACGAATACGGCTATCAGCATATCGTAGAGCGTCGTCGGACGATTCTAGCTTTTCTTCAGTCGCTTCAGGACGGACATCCCCGGCACACGTTCCTGAAATTCGGGAAGGGCGGGCTGACGAAGCAGCTGTTCGATTTCATCTCGGACCGCGGGCTCCAGGTGAGCCGGATGCATTGAAGGCAGGACGTAAAAAGATCCTTTCCTTGTTCCAAGGAGAGGATCTTTTATTGAGAACACCGCCTATTCGTCGTGCGTCTCGTGATCGCCCGGGTAGCCCCGGTCGATCCCTTCGTGCAGCTCCCGGTTCTCGAACGAATAGGGGCTTGCCCCGCGCTGGTCTTCCCGCCACGGAGTCGTTTTGCCCGGCTTCTCGGCTATGATGTTCGATCCGTAGGGACCTTCGGGGAATTCTTCCGCCGCCAAGTCATTCCGTTGCGACTCGACCGTGGCTAGATCGGTATAGGCGTCCCGATCTTCTTCCAAGAAGCCTTCCGTGCTGTTATTACGCTGCTCGTCCCTTGCCATGACGCTCACCTCGCTTGCGATGATGGTTCCGGCTTCCATACGAAGCCATACGGTTCCAGTGTCCCACCGCGAGCGGGCGATTATGTACCGACCTCGTTAGATGTCGGTGAAGTGCACGAGGCCGACGACTTCGACGAGGAACGTGCGCAGCTCTTCGGCTTGCTCTTCCTCGAGCTTGTAGGCGTACTCCAGGTAGCCGGGCTCTTCGAGGTCATCGGGCCCGATAATGGCGGTGCGTCCGGATTGTATGTCGGTGATCAGTTTTTTGCCGTAAAACCGGTTCGTGGACGTAATCGCCAAGTCAAACCGCTGCAGAGACTCCCCTACGAACGAGACGAAGCGGGTCGTCGTATCTTCGGAATGATCGTACAAAAAATCGAAATTAGTGGCCGTCATTGCATTCTCCTCCTTAGCGTTCCTCATGGATTATACAGGATACGCGGCGAATCGGCAAAAAGCTTCTACGGTTCCGGGTACCACGGATTAATATGAATCAGCACTTCATCGACCTGGGCGTCTGCGTCCATGATCACCTTTTTGATTTTGCGGCTAATATCGTGGCCTTCCTGAATGCTGTACTCGCCTGGAATGCTGACCCTCGCATCGACCAGAATATAATGGCCGTGCTCCCGGGCGCGGAGACGGTCGATCCGCTTGACTTCCGGTATCGCATGCACGAGCTGGGCATAACGGTCGATCTGCTCCGGTTTGACCGTCTTCTCCATGAGGATGTCGATCGACTCCCGTCCCATCTCCACGGCTAGCTTCAGGACAAGAAGGGACACGATGATCCCGGAGGCCGGGTCGCCGTAAGCCAAATAGGTGTAATCGTACATTTCTCCGATGAGCGCAAGGCCGATCCCGACTACGGCGGCGAGCGACGCATAGACGTCGGCCAGATGATCGTAGGCGGTGGCTAGCAAGCTTTTGCTATTCGCCTGTTTGCCCGCGCGGTACGTGTAGACGTATAGCGCCTGCTTCCAGATCAGCGAGATGAAGGCCGCGACCAGCGCGATGAGATGCGCTTCCGGAGGAGGGCCCAGGAGCGTCTCGATCGATTGAAAGCCGATCCAGACCGCGGCGAGCGCGAGGATGACGGCTACGAGCCCCGCACCGACGACTTCCGCCTTGCCGTGCCCATATGGATGATCCTCGTCCGCGGGCTGATTGGAGATGCGCATCGCCCCGAAGGCCGTAGCCGACGCGATCACGTCCCCGGCATTGTGGATGCCGTCCGCGATCAGGACTTGGCTTCGGAAGAGGACCCCTACTACAATTTTTAGAACGGTTAGAACAATGTTGCTCACAAGGCTGATCCAGATCGCGGCCCATGATTGTTTGTTCGCTGCCTGCATAAATGATTCCCCCCGCCACGTTTATTTCCCTAGGGAAACAAAAAGCCCTCAACCTTCCGGTTGAGGACTCACTGAAATTCCATATTATAGGATGATCGATTCGGCCTTGATGTATGCATGCGTCATTCCGCCAATCTATAAGAAGTCATCAATTTATAGTACCACGCCGGAGATAATCTGGCAAATGATTCAAGCCTAAAATTAATCATTGCCTCATATGGGGAAATATGGTATAGTGAAAGCAATCGTTAACACGGAGGAAGCACCTCTTCTACGACATGTAGGAGAGGTGCTTTTTGCTGTCTAATGATTTCATTTTGATGGCCGAATGGAGGTAGAAGAGTGGTGAATTTGGTATTTTTGAACAGCTTCGAGAGGAAGGCGGAGCAAGAGAGAGTCGCCGCGGCGCAGGTGTCCATCACGGAGCAGGGGGGCGAGTGGCAAGTCGCCTGGACGGAGAAGACGGAGGACGGCGGGGCGCTGAGCGACATCTGGTACGAAGGGATGCACTGGGGCGAGATGATGCAGCAGTTCCGCAATCGGCTGCAGAACAAGCGGAGCGAAGGCTTCGCGGCGCTCGTCGACCTGTCGGGCGAATCCGCCATGCCGGGCGGCAAGGCGAGAACGCTGCAGCTGCTGCATTACTATAGCGAAGCGAACGGACGGGACGAGCTGTTCCAGGCGCTGCGCCTCTGGCGCAACGAGCAGGCGGGCAAGGAAGGGAAGTCGCCATTTATCCTCGCGTCCAACCGGATGCTGCGGATGATCAGCGCCTTCGTCCCGCATACGATCGAAGAGCTGCGTCAGATTCCGGGATTCGGCGAGTACAAGACGAACTTGTATGGGGAGCCGCTCTTGGCGATTACGGCGGCATACGAGCGCACCACTACATTCCCGCTCGACTGGGTAGCGGAGCAGGTCGATCCGATCGCGTTCGAGGACTGGATGCGCCAGCAGTGGGATCTTCGGGCGCGAAGCGAGGCGGAGCGCCGGGAGACGAAGACGAAGCTCTTGGAGGGCATCAGCCAAGGACTCGGCCTGGCCGAGCTCCATCAGACGCTGAAGCTTCCGGCCCGGGAGCTCCTGTCCCGCATCGAAGAGCTGGACAAGGAAGGCTATGATGTCGATCCGATCATCGAGCAGGTGTTGATCGCCCGGCCGCAGCAGGAAATTGACGAGGCGTGGCGCGCTTTCGGCGAGCTGGGCGACCGGTTCCTCAAGCCGGTCGTGAAGCGGCTGTACGGCGCCGAGGGTGAGACTGCCGGTGCGCAGCTCGAGAAGACGTACGAGTGGCTGCGTCTCTTGCGGCTTCGATTCCGCCACCACGCCGCTGCTCTAGCGGCCGTGGCGGCCGCATCCGCGGACCACGCGTCCGCGCTGCAGCCGAAGACGGAGCAATCGGCTTAGGCAGTTCGCGAGAGCCGTTTCTGAATGGATCCCCGCCCTACAGCCCCCATACAAACGCCCCAACCCTCTCGCGAGACGAGAGGGTTTTCTCCTTACTGGTGGGGCGCAGTGTCGGACTAACTAACTAAAATGACTGTAAACCGAAGTTTACAATTAAGACGGGTAACCTGACTATTTTCGCGCCATTTTGGCGGTTTTCGCCGGTTTGTAAGGCTAACTTCTGTTAATAGTGAAGCGCACTTTACAATTAACGCAAGTTAGGTTTACAATTCGACCCAAAGCGGTTCAAATAAGCCAAAACCTGTAAAGGGACTATGCTTATTAGTAAACATTCATTAACAAGATGGACGGCGCGTACGATCCAAATCAATTTTACTACTCGCAATTTCCAGATTAGGTGGATTTAACCGGAAATCCCTCTACATGCCTAGGCTGCGACGGCGTATCGTCAGAACCAGTCCTTCTTCTTAAAGAAATACAGCATGGAAGAACCGGTCAAGAGCATGAACCCGAGGACCATAAAGTAACCGAACCGTGTATGCAGCTCCGGCATATTGTCGAAGTTCATGCCATAGATCCCGGTGATGATCGTAAGCGGCATGAAGATCGTCGTCAGCGCCGTGAAGATCCGCATGATTTCGTTCGCCCGGTTCGCGACGCTCGCCTGATACGCTTCTCGCAAGTTGCCGACGAGATCGCGGAACGTCTCGAACGTTTCCGTAATTTTCACCGCGTTCTCATAAATATCGCTGAAATATTTTTGCAGCTGATCGTTGATAAGCCGGAGCTCCTTCTTATTGAGCGTCCAGATGACGTCCTTTTGCGGAGCCAGCATTTTTTTCAGCCACAAAATTTCGCTTCGCAGCCCAATAATCTCGTTCAGGTGCGATTTCTTCGTATGGACGAGGATGTCCTCCTCCAGCATCTCGATCTTGTCTTCGATCCGGTCGCCGACGCTGAAGTAATTGTCCACCACGATGTCGACCAGGTGATACAGGAACCGGTCCGCGGTGTTCACTTCTTCTTCCCACAGAATCGGCTTGATGGCGCGCATTTCGTTGATTTTTTGGCGGGTGACCGTAATAATCGCATGCTTGAACAGAAAAATATTCAGGGCGCGCAGGAAAATTTCTTCATCGTCATACCGAATGCTATTGATCACGATAAAATAGTGCGAGTCATAGATTTCGATCTTCGGCCGCTGCTCTTCCTCGGTCAGCGTGTCCTCCAC
Organism: Paenibacillus sp. HJGM_3; assembly: GCF_045062745.1. Lineage (NCBI taxonomy): Bacteria > Bacillati > Bacillota > Bacilli > Caryophanales > Paenibacillaceae > Paenibacillus > Paenibacillus sp. HJGM_3. Next base: position 197,741 of record NZ_JBJGED010000009.1, on the reverse strand, counting down.
GGCCAGTTCGTGAAGGTGGAAGAGCGGCTGGAGAATCTCCAAATCCTCTACGCTCGCGTCAATCCAATAAAAACCGTTGTCCGGTGGAATCAACATTTGCAGCGTATCGTCAATGGTCGTAAAAAGTCCGTTTTGTACCAATCTCACTTTCATAGCGAATCACCCCTTAGCAGTTTCCCCCAATTTGTCGGCTTTCAGCAACAAACCGGAAATAAGCATCATGCAGCGGCGGAATTCCTCATTCGGCGGCTTGCATCATGCTATGGCGCTTCAATTGTGTGCGGACCGCACGGGAACGGCTATAGGGACAACAGAGGTGCAGCGACTCGCTATAACAAAGAAAGGGTCACTTGCTCAAGGAACCGTCGCAGGCGCGAGATTCCGGCTGTTGTCCGATATATTGCCGTTTACTGGCAGGTTTGGGTCGGCCCCCGTCCATGCGACGTTCCCTCCTTTATGGATACCGATTTTTGTAGATCGCCGAAATGAAAAAACTTCAACATCAAGTCTTGTCTAGTATACTCCGAACCCCTAACCCGCACAAGACGCGTACGAGGGTTACGGCGATTTACACGTTCTTCATACCATATGTCAAAGGCGGGCATTAGGTGCTTACACGCGACCCGGCGATCGGATTCCCGTGGGATTTGCGGTAATCGCTGGGCGTAAGACCTTTGCGGTGCTTGAAGATGCGGGAGAACGTCTTGTACGAGCCATAGCCGACCTCCATCGCCAACTGCTCCATGCTCATCTCCGTGGACACCAGCAGCCCGCAAGCGTGTCGAATGCGCACGTCGTGCAGCACTTGGAGAAACGTTTGCCCCGAATGTTTCTTAAACAGCTCGCTTAGGTGCGAAACGCTCAGGTGGAACGTCGCACAGACGCCGCTCAAGGTCAACTCTTCCTGATAATGCAAGTGAATGTATTGAATGATCGCCCATAGCGCCTTCTCCCCCGATCGTTTGCCGCGCACTTCTTCCAAGCGATGCGGATTGCTGCTGGGGGAGGATACGGCGGACTGACGCCGAATGCGGTCGAAGTACACGAGAACTTCCGTCAGCTTGGCCCGAACGAGCGGGATGCGCCATTGACCGTCCCCTTTATATTCGGCGTATAGCTCGTCCAGCAGCCTTCGAAACCGGTCGGTCTGCTCCGGATTTAACTGTACGTGCGAAGGGAGGGGAGGGTCTTCCCCGATCAGGAGTCCGCGCAGTCCGGCATCGTAACCGGTATCGAATAGCAGGCTCATCGCGAATTCGCCGTTGTACAGCTTCAGGCAGGAGCCCGGGTCGGTATGAATCTCGTGCACCTGATAGGGCAGCACGAACGTGAAGCTGCCCGGCTGCTTGCGGTAGCGGATGCCGCCGATCGTTTCCCAGCCTGTGCCTTCCAGCACATAGGAGAACTCGAGGAAGTCGTGACGGTGCGCCACGAACCCGTTCGAGAGCGAATGAATCCCGTATTTGAAAGGCATGTCCGAATGATCGTTCGGCATCTGCGTATAATAGAGCGGGTACAGCGTCATCGGGAACCCTCCGGCGTGATTCTAAGTCCGCCCCCCCATCCTGAGCATGTTTCCGGGCGGGACCAGAAGAATCGAGGCATTTTCCGTAAAATGTGGCATGCAGGTTATGCGGTTTCATTTTATCATATCGGTAGAGTCTGAAGAAGCTAATCTATGAATTGGGGGATGGAACCGAATGGGTGGGAGCAGAGTACGGTTAGGCATCATTGGCGCCGGCAATATCGGCAACGTGCATATTCAGGAATTCAGCAAGCTGCAGGAGCAATGCGAAATAACGGCGATTACAGACGCTTTTTTGCCTTTGGCGGACAGCCGTGCCCAGCAATACGGCATTAAGAACGTAATGGCTACTCCGACCGACTTGATCAACAGCCCGGAGGTGGATGCGGTCGTCATCGGCGTGCCTAACCTGCACCATGCTGCACTGGCGGTACAGGCGATGGAAGCGGGCAAGCACGTGCTGCTCGAGAAGCCGATGGGGCTGAACGCCGACAGCGCCCGCAGCATCGTCCGGGCTCAAGAGAGAACCGGCATGACGCTGATGGTCGCGCATCAGATGCGCTGGGAATGGCTGCCGCTGCAGGTGAAGCAGCAAGTCGAGGCAGGCGAGCTGGGACGCATCTACACGGCCAAGGCCGGCTGGTACCGGCGCAAAGGCATTCCAGGCTGGGGCACCTGGTTCACCCGGATGGAAGAATCCGGAGGCGGGCCGCTGATCGATATCGGCGTGCACATGCTGGACTTGTCTCTGCACCTGATGGGCAGTCCGAAGCCGGTGTCGGTGTCGGGCGCCACTTACGCCGAGTTCGGTCCGGTCCGCAAAGGCATCGGCACATGGGGCAAGCCGAACTGGGAAGGGTATTACAACGTGGAGGATCTCGCTACCGCGCTCATTCGGATGGAGGATGGCAGCACCCTGACACTGGAAGTGAGCTGGGCGGTGCATATGGATACGGACAGCATTCCGTTCATTCACCTGATGGGCACCGAGGGCGGCGCTTCGCTCCGCGGCAACCGCGGCAAGTTCTTGACGGAGCGTTTCGATCGTCCGATGGAAACGGAATTGGTTACACCGGCGAACGATGAAGGCGGACGCGGACGGCTGAGCCGGCATTTCCTGGAGTGCGTGGTTGAAGGCAAGCAGCCGCTGACATCGGTGATGACCGGCTTCACGAACAACCTCATCCTGGATGCGATCTACGAGTCGTCGCGCACGGGCAACGAAGTGAAGCTGGACTGGAGCTACTAAGCCAACAGAGCGGAGAAGGAGGAGATCCCCATGATTAGAGGTTTGACGCGAGCGGGACTGGGTAAAATCGAGAGCAACGAGCAGTTCGTCCGCTTGGCCCATCGGTATGGGTTCGGCGCGGTAGACTTGGATGTCCGCTCCTGGTTCGACCAGGAGGGGAAGGAGCGCGCGCAGGCGACGCTGGAGGAGACCGGCCTAGTCGTTGGCTCCATCGGCCTGCCGGTGCAATGGCGCACGACCGAAGCGGAGTTCCGCTCCGGTCTGGCCGGGCTGGCCGCTTCGGCGGCGGCTGCGGCCGAAGTCGGCTGCACGAGCTGCTGCACGTACGTGCTGCCGGCTGTGGATGAGAACGCCGCACATTTCATGGCGCTCGCGACCCGGCGGCTGCGCCTGTGTGCCGACATTCTCGGCGCGTACGGGATTCGCTTGGGGCTCGAGTACGTGGGGCCGCATCACTTGCGGACCCGTTGGGCGAATCCGTTCATCTGGACGCTGCAGGAGACGCTCGACTGGATCGACGCGATCGGCGCCTCGAATGTGGGGCTGCTGCTCGATTCGTATCACTGGTATACGACTAACGCTTCGGTCGAGGAACTGCAGAGCCTGAAGCCGGCTCAGATCGTGCACGTCCACATCAACGACGCGCCGGACGTGCCGGTCGAGGAAGCGCTCGACAACGGCCGCCTGTATCCGGGCGAAGGCGTGATCGACTTGACCGCGTTCCTGCGCGCCTTGCAAGCGACCGGTTACACGGGTCCGGTCTCGCAAGAGATCTTGACCCAATCGCCTCCGACGGACGCACCGGAAGTGCTCCTGCAACGCTCGAAGGCCGGCTTCGACAAAGTATTCTCCGCCGCGGGTCTGTAAGGTTCGGGGCTGTAGTCGGCTGTGAGAACGCGAGATTCATGTTAACTCGGTTGGCTGTGGCGCTGATTGAGCGGAGATTCCGCGAAAATCACGCTAACTCGAAACTTGGGGTCGCTGATCGGGCGGAGATAAGGCATGATTAAGGGACCAGTGGGTTTGGAGTAACCAATCTTACCTAACCTGGCCGGGCATATAGTCCGGCCAGGTCTTTCTATTTACTCCCCCTTAATGGAGTAAATAATAAGGGCGACCCCGGAAAGCCGGAGAGCCCGTGGGGCAGGCGGAGAAACGAAGTGGCCGCCTTTGAAATCCCGTCCCCACCCTATACAATGCTATCCAAGGGACGGGATTTCAACAGCGGTCGGAGCTGCCCCACGGGCTCGGAGTCCTATACGGAGTCAAGCGCAGTGCTGCCCCACGGGCTCGTAGCATAACACGGAGTCAGAAACCCTGTCATTTTTCACTCCATCCCCCCTCCTTGACGAAAAGCCCCGGATGCTATAAAGTAATACTAACAATCGAATAGCACAGAACTCTTATCAAGAGTAGGTGGAGGGACTAGCCCGATGATACCCGGCAACCGACAACCTGGTCGCAATGGCGACTGGCGCGCACGGTGCTAAGTCTTGCGGAAGCGGCATGTGGGCTTCTGAGAGATGAGAGAGGACATTCGAACGCGCGGCGATAATGGCCTTTCTTCATCTCTGGAGAAAGGCTATTTGCTGTTCATTTTACGAAAGGAGTGTCAGCCATGCCGATTAAAATTCCAGATCATTTGCCGGCGAAGGAAATATTGAACGAGGAGAACATTTTCGTGATGGATGAGTCCGTGGCGTTCCAGCAAGACATCCGCCCGCTCAAGATCGCGATTCTGAACCTCATGCCGACGAAAGAGACGACCGAGACGCAAATTTTACGGCTGATCGGCAATACCCCGCTGCAGGTGGAGTTTGTGCTGCTGCACCCCAAGACGCATACGTCCAAAAATACGTCTCCGGAACATTTGGAGCAATTTTATAAAAATTTCGATGATGTGAAGGACGAATATTTCGACGGGATGATCATCACCGGAGCGCCGGTCGAGCAGATGGAGTTCGAGGAAGTGAACTACTGGCGCGAGCTGCAGGAGATCATGGACTGGTGCAACACGAACGTGACGTCGACGTTGTACATTTGTTGGGCGTCCCAAGCGGGGTTGTACCATCATTTCGGCATCCCGAAGTATGGCCTCAACAGCAAAGTGTTCGGGGTGTTCCCGCACACATCGACGCTCAAGCACGTGAAGCTGCTGCGAGGGTTCGATGAAGTGTTCTACGTCCCGCAATCGCGCCATACGGAGGTGCGCCGGGAGGACATCGAGCGGATCGACGATCTGGAGATTTTGTCCGAGTCCGAGGATTCCGGCGTCTACATCGCCGCGACCAAGGACGGCAAGCATATCTTCGTCACCGGACACTCCGAATACGATCCGCTGACGCTCAAGTGGGAATATGACCGCGATGTGGCCAAGGGGCTGGAGATCGACGTGCCGAAGAACTATTACCCGAAAGACGACCCGAGCCGCACACCGATGTGTACGTGGAGAGCCCACGCGAACTTGCTGTTCTCGAACTGGCTTAACTACTACGTATACCAGGAAACGCCTTACGACTTGAACGCGCATATGGCTTCTTACATTTAAGGGGGAATAAGAGTCTTATGAAAATCGAAAGCCGTTTGGCGCAAATCGGGTCCATCTCCGAGCCGGTCACGGGCGCCGTCAGTTATCCGGTCTATCAGGCTACCGCCTTCCGTCATCCGAAATTGGGGCAGAGCACGGGATTCGACTATTCGCGCACCAAAAATCCGACGCGCTCCGTATTGGAGCAAGCGATTGCCGAGCTGGAATCCGGAGACGCCGGATTCGCCTGCAGCTCCGGGATGGCGGCGCTGCAAACGATCTTCGCGCTGTTCAGCCAGGGGGACCATTTGCTCGTCTCCCTCGATTTGTATGGCGGTACTTACCGGCTGATCGAGCGCATCATGACGCGGTTCGGCGTAACGGCCACCTACGTGGACACGAACGACCTGGACGCGCTCGAGGCGAACTGTCGCCCGACGACGAAGGGCATCGTAATCGAGACGCCTACGAATCCGTTGATGATGATCACGGATCTGGAGCTCGTGTGCGGCTGGGCCAAGAAAAAAGGGTTGCTCTCGATCGTCGACAATACGCTCCTCACACCGTTCCTGCAGCGTCCGATCGAATTCGGAGCGGATATCGTGATCCATAGCGCGACCAAATATTTGGGCGGGCACAACGACGTATTGGCGGGCTTGATCGTGACCAAGGGCAAGGAGCTGTCAGAGCAGATGGCGATCCTGCACAACTCGATCGGTGCTGTACTCGGGCCGCAGGATTCATGGCTGCTGATGCGCGGCATGAAGACGCTCGCGCTGCGGATGGAGCGCCATGAGTTCAACGCGACACGGATCGCCGAGTTCCTGCTTGAGCATCCGCTGGTAGACGAAGTGTTCTATCCGGCGCTGCCGAGCCATCCGGGTTACGAGATTCAGAACAAGCAATCGTCGGGCAATACCGGCATTTTCTCCTTCAAAATGAAAGACGCACGTATGATCGAACCGATACTCCGCCATATTAAGCTCATTGCATTCGCAGAAAGCTTAGGAGGCGTAGAGTCGCTGATGACCTATCCGGCGGTTCAGACACATGCGGATATTCCGGAAGAGATTCGCCGCAAGGTCGGCGTCGACGACCGCCTGCTTCGCTTCTCCGTCGGCATCGAGCATGTCGACGACCTGATCGCGGACCTGTCGGCGGCATTCGACGCGGCGCACGCCGAGCTGGAAGGAGGCCATGCGCAATGACAAGCCCGGAAGAGCCGAAGCGCGGTCGCCTGCACAAGCCCGAGGCGAACGCCAAGTTTGCGACCAAGCTGATTCACTTCGGGAGAGAGATCTGCGAGCATACCGGCGCGGCGAGCGTGCCGATCTATCAAGCGTCTACGTTCCATCATTTCGATCTCGACAACCCGCCTGAGTACGACTATGCGCGCTCCGGGAATCCGACCCGGCAGGCGCTGGAGGAATACATCGCCACACTCGAGGGCGGGACTCGCGGATTCGCGTTCGCATCGGGCATGGCGGCGATCTCGACGGCGTTTATGCTGCTGTCGAGCGGCGACCACGTCATCTGCACGGAAGACGTCTATGGCGGCACGTACCGGCTGCTCACGACGATCCTGACGCGTATGAACATCGAGACGACATTCGTCGACATGACGAACCTCGATGCCGTGAAGGCCGCACGGAAACCGAACACGAAGGCCGTCTTCATGGAGACGCCGTCGAACCCGACGCTGCGCATTACCGACGTTGCGGCTGTGACCGGCTGGGCGAAGGAACACGGGCTCCTCACCATGATCGACAACACGTTTATGACGCCGTACCATCAGCGGCCGCTGGAGCTGGGCGTGGACGTGGTGCTGCATAGCGCCACGAAGTTCCTAGGCGGCCACAGCGACGTGCTGGCCGGCCTCGCCGTAGTGGCCGACAAATCGCTCGGCATGCGGCTCAAGCAGCTGCAGAACGGCCTCGGCAATGTGCTCGGCCAGCAGGATTCGTGGCTGCTCATCCGCGGCATGAAGACGCTGAAGGCGCGCATGGAAGCCCACGAGCAGAGCGCGCGCCGGCTGGCGCAATGGCTGAGCGAACACCCTGCCGTGGCGCAGGTGTACTATCCCGGCCTGCCGGATCATCCCGGCCGGGCCATTCACGAGCGGCAATCGCTCGGCTACGGCGCCGTCGTCTCATTCGACGCCGGCTCGGGCGAGCTTGCGAAGCGCGTGATGGGCCGCGTCCGGCTGCCGATCGTCGCGGTCAGCCTCGGCGCCGTGGAGAGCATCCTGTCCTACCCGGCCATGATGTCCCACGCCGCCATGCCGCGCGAAGTGCGCCTGGAGCGTGGCATCACGGACGGCCTCATGCGCTACTCCGTCGGCTTGGAGGACATCGAAGATATCATCGCCGACCTGGAGCAAGCGCTGGCCGACTAATCGCAATGGGAGCCATCCCCATGTCTGCCTGAATATCTAACCAAAGAACCTGACCGGCACTTCCCGGTCAGGTTCTTTGTTAGGTAGGGTGATTCTGTGAGCCGATGGACTCAATTTCCCGGCACAAATTTTCTTCGCTCTCCAATCCCGCCCAGTACAACCGAAGTTCGCCGAACAGCTTGCGGAATTCGCTATCTTTGACATTCAAGTCGCTGAACAGCCGGTAGCTGGGCATAATCTCCCGGAACATGGGGAAGCGCGAGGGTCGGTTGATCTTGGAGGTTTCGGGACCTCTCCATTCGGCGGCGGGAATCAGGGCGGGCAGACTGCATGTATTTTGCCGAATGGCCAGCTGAGCCTTGGGAGAAGTCACGAAATCTACCAGCTTCTTGGCAGCCTCCTTGTTCTTAGAACGAGCGTTCACGGCCATGCCGATAATGATCAACACCGTAAGAGGGGTCCCGAAGTGGGGAACCGGAGCGATGTCATAGTCCAGATCGGTATCGCGAAAATGATTCAGGATGAAGTAGCTCAGGATGGCGATAGACAGCTTGCCTTGTCGGAACATATCGATCTTCTGCGATTCCCAGCTCATCAGGCTGCTCGGCAGCGAGGGAGTCTCCCTGTAGATCTCCCGGCTGTACCGTATGGCGTCCAGCATGCGGGTGCCGGATAGCTTCAGACGGCCGTTCTCATGGCGCTCGAAAGCGCCCCCCTTCTGCATGAGCAGAATGGCGGCTCGATTCGGGGTGGAGAAATAGCAATGAAAGCCCACGCGCTCGTTCGGAATGTCGAGTGAAGCGGCACATTCGCTTAATCGCTGCCAGCTCCAGCTGCTGTTAGGCTCCTGCAGGCCGCGCTGGGCAAAATGGGAGCGATTGTAGCAGAGGACAAGCGGTGAAAAAACGAACGGTTGAATCCTCAGCAGGCCGTCCTCCGTAAAAGCGTCGGACAAGAAGGGGTAAATCTCCTCCTGGCGGTCCAGCGCTTCCAGATCGTCCAGACTGCCCCTCTCGGAAAATTGCAAAAAGTTTTCATAGTTCAATGTAAGGACGTCCAACAGGCCGCTCTCGAGGTACGGACTGATATGATCGTACGAGAAGTTGGCGAGCGGAACCGCCTCGACATGAATGTTCGGGTGCTCCTGATGGAACATGGCGATTAGCCGGTGAATGTCCGCATCGTCCGGAATCGTAGGCTGATACCCTAACCGGATCGTGACGGCGCTTTTGTCGGCCGGGTCCATCACCTTGCTGCCGATCTTCGGAATTTTCACGATAAGTCCATCGCTTACGAGCAGGTCAAGTCCTTTGCGTACGGATTGAACGCTTAAGCCATATTGCTCGGCGAGCTGCTTTTCCGACGGCAAATATTGATCCGGTTCTATGGACCCGGTAATAATGCTTTTGCGAATCGAGGAAACCATCTCGTCCAGACGAACGCGGAATGTTGTACGGCTAGGCCGTCGCGTCATAGGGGATCATCCTTTTATCTCTATTTACTCTGATGATAGTTAGAGATGTACGATTTGTCAAACGACTGTAGATTGTAACGGGAATACAACATTATAATTACATATTAGATAAATATTAGTTTTACACAAAAAAATGCCCATATTATCGTAAAATAACTAATTAATCTGTATAGCAAACATCTTGTTGACTGTTACTTCTGCTTTACAATATATTTAAATTGAATTATAAGTATTAGATAAGTATTAAGAATTAACTCTATTCTCTGGTTCAGTCACAGGTGGAATGTTTCTATTTGAACTGCAAAGGAGGTGTAAACGCTTTACTCGCATGATACTCAAATCCTAGATGGAAGTGCCTAATCCACTACACACGGAAAAGGATGGTCTATCCCAATATGAGGAAGAACAAATTCACATTGGTTAGCTTGATTTGCACGATGCTGGTTACCCTCCTGTCCGCTTGCAGCGGTAGCGGTTCGGAAACGGCGGGCACCACCGGTTCTCCCACTCCAACTCCCATAGCTACGGAAAAACCGCGTGATCCGATCGAGCTGAAGATTCATGCCGGCGGCGTATCGGAGGATGAATTCAACAAGCGGTTCAAGGACGTGCTGACTAAGAAATTCCCGTATATCAAGCTCGTGTGGCTGCCGACAGCCGGAGCCGGCAACTCCATGCAGGACTACGTCGCCCGGGGCGAGATTCCCGACATCATCCGCAACATCTCCAGTACAATCCAAACGAATTATTTCAACCTGGGCCTCGAATACGACATGCGCGAGCTGATCAAGAAATACAATTACGACTTGAACCGGTTCAATCAGGTTTATATCAAGGGCTTCCAGGACTTGACCGCCACGAACGGAGAAATATACGGACTGCCGGTATCGCCGTTCTTCTCGCGGGTGCTTTACTACAACAAGGACTTGTTCGACAAGTTCGGGGTCCCCTACCTGAAGGACGGCATGAATTGGGATGAGATCTATGATATCGCCAAAAAGATGTCTCGCGTGGAGGACGGTGTCAACTATCGCGGATTCGCGGCCAACGTCGCTACTTTCTTCACGTACAACGAATATTCGCTGTCCACGCTCGATCCGTCGAAGGACGAATTGTCCAGCTTCGATACATGGAAAAAAATATTCGACAACTACATCCGGTTCTATCAAATCCCGAACAACGCGATCGCGCCGACGATTCCGGAAGAAGGGGCTTTGTTCCAAAAGGGTACGGTGGCGATGCATGCCGACATTTACTCCCCCTACCTCGACCTCAGCATGCTGAAAAACTGGGACATGGTGTCGATCCCGATTATCGAAGGCGCGCCCAAGAAGATCGGCACGTTTCCTCCGGGCTACCTGCTCATCACAAAGCAAAGCAAGTACAAGGAGGACGCCTTCAAGGTTATCATGGAGATGCTGAGCGACGACGTGCAGATGACGGATGCCAAAAACGGGTTCCTGCCGACCGTGGCCAACAAGGAAATGATGAATGTGCTCGGCCAGAACGCTCCGGCCTACAAAGGCAAAAACATGAAGGCCGTAGGCTACTACGAATTCGCTCCGCTCCGTCCGGGACGCGCGAAAGGCATGACGGTCGTGGAGACGAATGTGGCTGATACGCTATTGCGCACCAATTTCTTGGAAGCGGCCCAAGGGAAAACGGATTCCAATACGGCCCTGCGGAAGACGGACGAACAGCTGAAGGCGGAGGTCGCCAAGATCAAGGCGGCCACGAAGTAAATGTGGAGCAATAGGCAGATGATGTACGTCAACCATATATACAATTAGGAGAGACAACCTGCGATGAGCTACAACTTACTTGAATTAAACCGGAATGGACTTCGGAAGCTAACCGAAGGCCTCGAGGATGCCGAGAGCTGGCAGGCTAAACGAAGGGAAATCGAGCGGAGCTGGCTGGAACTTATCGGCGGCGTGCCTAATGGGGTTCCTGTCTCCTACGAGGTGCTGAGCGAAACGAAGGAAGCGGATCACACGCGGGTGCATCTCGTGTACGACACGGTCTACGGCGACAAGGTGACCGCCTATCTACTGCTGCCGGACGAATCTGTGGAGGGAGCGGGAAGTGACGGCCGGAGGCCGGCCGTCCTTGCCCTTCACCCGACGGACGAGTCCGGCAAGGATAACGTCGCGACGCGGAACGGCCGAGTCAATCGAATGTATGGGCTGGAGCTCGTCTCTCGCGGGTACACCGTGCTGGCGCCCGATGCACTTACGGCCGGGGAGCGGATCTATCCGGGGCTGCTCAGCTTCCGCAGCAAGCCATTCTATGAGCTGCATCCGGAGTGGTCGACGGTGGGGAAGAACACGGTCGACCACAAGATGGGCGTCGACCTGCTCTGCACGCTCGACCGCGTCGATCCGGACCGGATCGGGGCGATCGGCCATTCCTTCGGCGGGTACAACGCCTATTTCCTGGCGGGACTCGACTCCCGAATCCGGGCGTACGTGAGCAGCTGCGGGTTCAGCCCGTTCTACGGCGATCACAGGCCGACCCATTGGGGCATCCGCGACTGGTATACGCACATCCCCCGTGTCTCGGATTACTTGAGGGAGTATGAGGTGCCGTTCGAGTTTCATGAAATTGCCGCACTGGCGGCGCCGATTCCGGCCTTCCATTACTACGGCCAGAGCGATCCTATTTTCCCGCACTGGCAGGCCGTCGGGGCTTGCATGGCCGAGCTGAGCGAATTGTACCGGTTTCTCGGCACCGAGGATCGCTTCCAGGCCGTGATGACCGCCGGGGGCCATGATTTCCCGTCGGAGATCCGCGGGCTCGCCTATGCATTCCTCGACCGATGGCTGATGGAGTCGCCCGTGACGAATCAAGTAAAATAGATCAACCCCCGGCATCCGGAACAAGGAGGATGTTGGGGGTTGTTTTATTTCCACTAGGCCAGCCCCAGTTCCGCCACGACCGGATAGTGGTCGGAAGGGTAGCCGCCGCCTCGCAGTTCGCGGTCGACCCGGACGCTCCGGATCGAGAACTCCGGCGAGGCGAAGATATAGTCGATCGGCTGGCCGTCCTCGCCGCCTCGGAAGCTGTGCGCGGTCAAGCCCGGGTTCTCGTTCAGGATCGAGTAGGCGTCGGCAAGTTCGGACCTATCACTCCCGAAAGCGACTTCCCCTCTCAGCATGCGGATGGGCAAGTCCGCCGGAGCGCTGTTGAAGTCGCCGAGCAGGATCGCCGGGCAGCCGTCTTCCAACCGCTGTGCCCTCATCCGCGCCGCGATCACTTGAATGCCGTTGTCGCGGGCGGCTTGGCTGTGGTGGTCGAGATGCGTATTGTACACGTAAAAGGCCGTCCTGCGGTCCCCCTCCCCGCCATCGCGAAGCGAGAATCGGGCCCACGTGCAGATGCGCGGGAACATGCTGTCCCAACTGCGGGAAGCGGCGACATCCGGCGTCTCCGACAGCCAGAATTGACCATGCTCCTGGAGCTCGAGCTTCTCGCGGTCATAGAAGATCGCGTTGTGCTCGTTCTCGCGCCCGCCGAAGCGTCCATCGCCGATCCAGGCATATCGCTCGAGGAACGGCTCCAATTCCGTCAGCATCGTGTGGTAGCCTTCTTGGGTGCCGACGACGAGCGGCTTGTGGTCCAGGATAGCGGCGGCGGCTCGCCCGATCCGCTTCGGCCAATAATCGGGCCCGTCTTTGATTTCCGGGTAGCGCAGATTGAAGGTCATGACGGTCATAGACATTTGGGAATTCCTCCGATTGAAGCAGGATTGGGCAGTTAGCGAAGAGTTGAATTTACTCTTTCACGGAGCCGAGCATGATGCCATGGATGAAATATTTTTGCAGGAACGGATAGACGACCAGGATCGGTACCATGGATACGACGATTTTGGCCGCATTCAGCGTTTTCTCCGATACTTTCTGCAGCAGTTCCAGTTGGGTCGAATCGAACTCCTGCGTATTGATCTGCACGACCAGCTGTTGAATGTAGGTCTGCAGCGGATAATTCTCGACGCTCCGCATGAAGATCATCCCGTCGAAGAAAGCGTTCCAGTGTCCCACTACGCTGAAGAGCGTGACGGTCGCCAGCGCGGGCAAGGACAGCGGCAGGAAGATCCGGGTCAGCATGTACCAGGGGCCAGCTCCATCCATATAGCCAGCTTCGCTCAGCTCCTTCGGCATGTTGCGGAAGAAGTTCATGAGCAGGATGACATTGAAGATCGGCACCGCTCCAGGCAAGACGAGCGCCCATATCGAATTGAACATGCCGAGCGCCTTTACGGTCAAGTATAGCGGAATGATCCCTCCGCTGAACAGCATGTTGAAAAGGAGAAACCACATATAGATGTTGCGGCGCGGGAACTCCTTTCCGCTCCGGGAGAGCGGATAGGCCATCAGTACGGTTAGGACGAAGTTGACGATGCCGCCGACGAATACCCGTTTGACCGATACATAGAACGAGTGGAGGAAGTGCGGCTCCTCCAATATTTTTTTGTACGATTCGAGCGTAAAGCCCTTGGGCCAGAATTTGACGAGCCCGCCGGCTGCGGCCGCGTTCTCGCTGAACGACACCGCGATCGTGTGCCACACCGGTCCGAGCGAGAGCAAGGAAATGCCCAGCATGATAGCGAGCAGCGCCCCCTCGGACACGCGGGCTGCCCATGTACGATTCCGAACCACCGTTCCTCACCCGCTTTCTCCCTAGAAGATGCGATAATTGGCGTACTTGTAAGCCAGTTTGTAAGAAATCATAATGAGCGCGAAGCCCACCACGGACTTCATCAAGCTGACGGCGGTCGCGAAGCCGTATTGGGCTTGGACGAGGCCGACTCGGTACACGTACGTATCTATGATGTCGCCCGAATCGTAGACGAGCGGATTGTACAGATTGAAGATTTGATCGAATCCGGCGTTCAGGATGTTGCCGATGCTGAGCGTCGCCAGCAGCACGATCGTAGTGGCGAGGCTCGGGAGCGTGATGTACCGGAGCTGCTGGAGCCGGCTCGCGCCGTCGATCTCGGCGGCCTCGTATAGATTCGGATTGATGCCGGCCAGCGCGGCCAAGTAGATGATGGCGGCGAAGCCGAATTCTTTCCAGATGTCGGTGCCCACGATGATGCCGGGGAACCATGTGTTGCTGGCGAGGAACATGATCGGCTCGATCCCGAACCAGCCCAGCGCCTGATTGAGGATGCCTTTCAAGGACAGGATATCGGCGATGATCCCGGCCAGTATGACCCAGGAGATGAAGTGGGGCAAATAGACGATCGTTTGCACCCAACGCTTGACGGCCATGATGCGAACCTCGTTCAGCATGAGGGCGAACACGAGCGGGATAATCAGATGGGCGATGATTTTCATCACGGCGATGAAGACGGTGTTGAACAGGATGACCCCGCCGTCGCGGATCTCGAACAAGTACGTGAAGTTTTCCAGGCCGATCCAGTCCGAGTTCCAAATGCCTTTGCCGATTTTGAAATTCTGAAAGGCGATGACGACCCCGAACATCGGAATGAGATGAAAAATGATCAACAGCACAATGCCGGGCAGCAGCATGAGATGATAATGCTTTTGAAACGATCTCAGGTTCATGGTCCGTTCCTTTCCGCGAATACCCCAGGACTTCGTAAGGGGTGCAAAAGAGCGCCGCTCAGGTACGCAGCCGGAGCCGAGCCTCCGTCAGGCGCTCTATTGATCTCCCGTTTTTTTTATTTATTTGCTCTTCAGCTTGTCGACTTCCGTCTGAACTTCCTTCGTGATCTCGTCTCCACCCTGAGCCTTCCAGTCGCTTACGAATTTATCGAAGGAGTCGAGCGAGGCGTCGCCCATTACGATTTTTAGGAACGTTTCGGATTCGAGTTTTTGCAGGTTGGCCCATTTCCGCTCCATGGTCGCAGTCGTAGCCGTATATTCACTGAACACCTGATTCATCTTTTGCTTCAGCAGAGCGGCCGGTGCCGTGTAGCCGTAGAAAGAGCGCCAGATTTTCAGATCGGCTTTCGGCTTGGCTTTATCCGCCACGGCGGCGTCGTATAGAATTTTGATTTCTTGGTTGAGCTGCTCGGGTTTGATCTCTCCATTGAGCGCCTTCTTCAGTTGTTCCGCCTTCCGTTCCACGGCATCCGCATAGTCGTACGTAGCGTTGCCGATCGGCCAATAAGTGGCGTCTACGGTGAAGTCAAGCTTCGCCGAATCTGGATCGACCTTCCGCTGCGCGGCGATGAAGGTGTTCGCATAGACGACGGCGGCTTCCGGATTTTTCATGCCCTTCTTCACGACGACAAAACGGTTGCTGACGGGAATCATCAGATTGTTGTATTGCCCTTTGGCATTCGGAATCAGATAGGGCTCGAAATTAGCCTTCGGATCGTTCGTCATCGTGTCGGCCACGATTCCGCCGGCCCACCACGGTCCGAAGAATAGACCGGATTTCCCGCCTACGACCGGCTCGTTCAGATCCTTGCGAAGCGCGAATTCCTTGTCGATCAGACCGGCGCCGTACATGTCACGTAATTTTGAAAGCGCTTGCTTGGTTTCCGGTAAAACAGAACCATATACGATTTTGCCCGAGCCGTCTTTGATCCAGTTGCCGGGATAAGCGTCGTAAGACATGAACAAGGCTTTCCAGTTATGGCTGCTGGCTTTGCCCGGGACGGTGACCGCACCGGAAGAGCCGGTCAAGCCGATCGTGTCCGCCTTGCCGTTGCCGTCCGGATCGCGCTCGACGAATGCCTTGGCGATCGCCGTCACATCGTCCATCGTCTTCGGCGGCTGCAGTCCGACCTTGTCCAGCCAGTCTTTCCTAACCCAAACGAGGCTGGCCGCGTCCGCCTGGACGCTGATATTCGGAATGGCCATCAGCTTGCCCTTATAGGTCGCCTTCTCCAGCGCTTTATTGTTCGTGGAAGCGTACAGCTCCTTCGTCAGCGGGGAAGCATATTTCTCGTATACCTTGGTCAAGTCCTCGAGCTGACCGGCATCCGCAAGGGAGAGGAAGGTTTGCTCGTCGACCAGCAGCATGTCCGGGATGTCGCCGCTGGCGATGGACAGCTTCGATTTTTGATCGAAGTCCGTCCCTGCTGCATACCACAACAGCTTGAACTCGATATTCGTCTTGTCCTTGATATACCGAGAGTACTGGTTATTCTCCACGGTATCGCCTGCCGGCAGCTTGCCGGTAGCCGGCACACTCTTGAAGGTGGTTATCGTAACCGGGTTCGGCAGCTTGAACGGATCCACCTTCGCGCTGTCGGCTGAGGGTGCGCTGGACGGCTTAGAGGCTCCGTCCGTCGCTTTCGGAGAGCTTCCGCCCTCGTCCTGGCCACCGCAAGCGGATGCGAGCACCGCCGTCGAAGCTAGAAGCAGGATGATCGATTTCTTCTTCATATGAACTCCTCCTCGGATAGAGTTATTTATCAGTTCGTGGGCGCACTCTCATTCGGCCGAGCCGGCCCGCAGGATCCGCGTTCGACCAACTCCGTCTGGATAAGCACCCTCTGCACGGAACGATGTCCGGTCGCGCATTGGTTGATCAAGAGCTTCGCAGCCTCATGTCCCAGCTGTTCGGCAGACAGCTTGACTCCGGTCAATTGCGGTACGAAGTCCGCTGAGAATACCGACTCGTCGCTGAAAGCTATGACCGACAAGTCCCCGGGGATGCTGAGCCCCAGCTCTGCCGCCGCCCGGTATACCCCGAGCGCCATTTTGTCCGTATCGGCGATGATGGCCGTGATGTCCGGGTGTTTCTTGAGCATTTTCTTCGTTACGTCGTAGCCATACTCCGCGGACGGCGTATTCGGATCCTTGTAAACGAGCAGCGCGGGATCAAATGTCTGGCCTGCCGACTCCAACGCTTGACGGTATCCGAGCCCACGGTCCGTCGAGACGGTTTTGCCCTTCGACGCATTGAGGAGCATGATGCGCTTGTGGCCGAATTGCAGCAGGTAGTCCACGACCATCGTGCCGGTCGCCACGTTATCATTGTCCACATAGCAGACCTTCGACTCGTATTCCGCGTGCGGCCGACCGATGACGACTAACGGCAGCCCCTGGCGCACCCTGTCCGCAATTCGCGAATCATGTTCGACTGGGTCGAGTAGAATATCGCCATCTACGGGTTCGGAGGAGAGACGAGGCACATCGTCCAGATACGTCTTGGTCAAGGCGTTGACCAAGAGTCGATAGCCGCTCATGCTGCATTCATAAAGGACCCCGTTCAGCAGCGATAAGTGGAATTGACTGAATTTCATCCGTTCGCCGGGCATATTGATGCCTATAATGTGGGTCGTCTTACTCACCAAACTCCGGGCCCAGTAGTTCGGCTTGTAGTCCAGCTTGCGAGCTGCGGCCAGAACGCGTTCTGAAACTTCTTTGCTGATCGGGCGCTTCTGGCTGAATACATTCGAGACCGTGCTCTTGGAAACGCCGGCCGTTCGGGCCACATCTGCAATGGTTGCCAAGGTTTGAACCTCCCTTCGATTTTCAATCCCTCTATCCACCTTTGAAGACAATTTCATATTAAACCGGTTTTATTAGCTTGATGTTTTCGCGCTATTAAGAAAATGTGAAGATTGGCTATAAATAAATTATGATAGCGCTTTATTTTTTATGAAACCGATTTAATGAATTTAAAGTAAACGATGGGACAGTTGACTGTCAAGATAAATAAATTTTTTTGAGAAAATCAAGCTGTGAAGCTGTTCACAAAACGGAATAGGTCTGCAATGGACTGAGTTAGCGCGAGAAGATTTTGCTCACATCGAGCAGGGAAATCATTCTTTAGCAGGGCTTGCCAAATGGAGGTCGTCTACTTGTAAAATAGGGTAATCGACCCAACCCGATCCCGACGATATGGACTCCGAGTTCAAGGAAGAGCTTTATTCGCCCAATTTGAAATACGCCTGTTATCGGTCCGGAATCTATGTGCAGGATGAGGGAGACATAGTAGACGTGTTGGAGCAGTCAAAGACCGTTCGTGAATATGCGGACTATCCGGTCAAGCTTTATTTGTACAGAAGTACCATGGAAACTTAGTACTAGGCATCCTTGCCCGAATCGACGATGATGAAGCTAACCGAATAGTAGGTGCTATTCGGCAAAAAGGAGGTCTGTCATGCATTCGGTATACATTACAAGCCTGGGAAAATTCCTGCCAGGACCGCCGATCGGCAATGAGGAGATCGAAGATTATTTGGGCCGAATCGGCGGGAAAAGCTCGAAAGCCATGCGGCGCATTCTGGAGCAAAACCAAATTCGCTATCGCCACTATGCCTTGAATAAAGAACAGAGAAGCCTGTACTCCAATGCCGAAATGGCCCACCTCGCCATCCGCGACGCCCTGGAGCGCAACGGTAACGTAAGATCCGACGACGTTGAATTTCTCGCCGTAGGGACGACGCAGGGGGACTTGCTCGTGCCCGGCTTCGCCAGCATGGTGCATGCGGAGACGGGTTTGCCGGTGATGGAGATCGCGACCCACCAGGGGGTATGCGGCAGCGGGATGCAAGCGATGAAGAACGCGTACCTGCATATTCAGTCCGGGGAGAACGAAGCGGCCATCGCCTGCGCCAGCGAATTCCCCAGCCGCGTGTTCAAGCACACCCGGTTCGAGGATCAGGGCAGCTATGCGGACCGCGCCATCCCCTTCGACACGGACTTCCTCCGGTTCATGCTGTCGGATGGAGCGGGCGCCGCGGTCTTGCAGAACCGGCCCAGCCGTACGGGCTTGTCCTTGCGGATCGAGTGGATCGACAACCAATCCTACGCACCTTTGTACGACGTATGTATGTATGCGGGGATGAACAAGGAGTCGGAGGAGCCGATCGCGTCCTGGATGGATTATGCCACAATCCGGGATGCAGCCAACGCCGGCGCGATCAATCTTAAGCAGGACATTCGACTCGTGAACGAGATGCCCAAGGTTGGGGTACAACGCTACTTCGAGCTCGTCGAGGAAGGCAGAGTGAACCCGGCCGCGATCGATTGGATGGTGTGCCACTATTCGTCGCATTTTTTCCGGGAAGAGATCTTCCGGCTGTTGCGGCTCGGCGGGCTTATGATTCCCGAGGAGAAATGGTTCACGAACCTCTACACCAAAGGCAATACGGGGGCAGCCTCGATCTACATCATGCTGGAGGAGCTGCTGAACGAAGGGCGGCTGGCTCCCGGGGAGCGAATCCTCTGCATGGTCCCGGAGAGCGGTCGGTTCCAGACTTCCTACATGCTGCTGACCGTAGTCGGTTCCAAGAGCGAGGAAACGACGGCGTTCCTCGAGCGACAGCCGGAAGCGCCCCATCTCGAGTTCGACGAAACACATGAGATTCAATCCTACTTGGTTCGCCAGTTCGTTCAAATCTGGATCGATTTCGAGCAAAAGCTGGCCCAGGTGCCGATCATTCATAAGCTTTATCACGGGCAATTCACGCTGGAAGACTATAAGCTGCTGATGGAGAACATCCGCCAGCAGGTGATCGACGGGTCGCAGTGGATTGCCCGCGCCGCTTCCTATATCTCGATCGATCATATCGACCTGCGTTCCTTGTTTATTGCGCACGCACGCGACGAGCATCGGGACTTTCAGATTCTGGAGCGAAATTATCTCGCGATCGGCGGGAAGCTTACGGATATCCAGTCCGGGGAGAAAAACATCGGCAGCGAGGCTCTATCCGCCTATTTGTTCCAGCGGGCCAGCCGGGACAATCCGGTCGATTTAATCGGGGCGATGTGGATTATAGAAGGGCTAGGCTGTCGAATGGCCCGTTACTGGGGGGAGATGATCCGGGACCAGCTGGGTCTTCAAGACGAGCATGTCTCCTTCCTGCTCTATCACAGCGACTCGGATGAGAAGCATTTCGAACGGCTGGAGGCTGTGGTGCAGCATCCGCTGTTGACGCTGGAGATCGCCGCCCGAATGGTGAAGACGGCCAAGACGACGGCGCGGCTGTATTTACTCCAACTGGAGGAGCTGGGGAACACATGAGCCAGGCCGATTATTTCAACCTCATGCCGCACGACAAGCGGGACCCGAACCCGTTCCTGGCGATTTACTTGGACCAGAGCATTCCATTCAACGAGGAAGCGAAAGCGGCTTACCTCAAGGACTGCTCAAGTAAATCCCGGCAATTCCTGCTTCCGGTCTTACGTCCGTTGGCACGCCTCCTTATCGTGCTATTCCAAATCTACAAAATCCTGGTGCCAAAAGCCTTCACCTCCTCCCGCGCGTTGCATCGCGTTCTGTATTGGGGGATGAAGACGTTCGTCAGTCCCGATGCGAACTATATGATATTGCGCCATTTCTACCTGGGGTCCGAAGTGCTGCAGTTCATCCGCGACAATGTTCCCGGCGTCCAAGTGGAGATGAATCCGCTGAAGCCGACGAACCTCAAGCCGGTGAAGGACGACCTGTTCCTCGTGCACGACCTGAACTTATACAACTTCGTGATTAACTTGAACCGGGAAATTCGCGAGAAACAGATCGAGGTGACCAAGCAAAACCGATTGAACTTTGACGCCATCACCTCCGACCCGATTCCGATCGAGCCCATGCCGAAGCGGTGGACCAACTTTCTCGATCTGACGACGGCCATCGAATGCTTCACCCCGGTGTATCAATTGTTCCTGACGGACAACGACTTCTGGCGGGCAACGAATTCCCTGCAGCTGGATGAAACGATCGGCATTTTAGCATCCAAAATCATCGGCAACAACGACCGGCTCGCCCTCATCAACAACAAGCATCCGATGGTTCCGCTCACGACGCTCCGCGCCGGATTCCGCCTGGTGCTGCACGGCCTCGCTACGGAACAGATGCATGCCTTGCTCGTCGAGCTCAAGCACAAACAACAGGCCTCCTAATGGGGGCCTGTTTGTTTGGCTGTCTGCCCGTCTTGCAAAGGGGCGACTTTGATCTGCTTGGCTAACCCTAACCGCCTGCATAGCTTGATGAACTGCCAGGAGAGATCGAATTGGCCTCTCTGCAGGCTCATCTTCGCACTGGAAGGGAAGGTATGATGGTTGGCATGCCACTCGCCCGCGCCGAAAATCCCGACAATCCAGTTGTTCCTGGCCATATGGCTTACCGGATAAGGGCGTTTGCCATAGAGGTGTGCGAGGCTATCCGTGAAATCCCCCACGGTATAGATCGCCAAATACGTGAAATAAAGACCGATGAGACCTGGGGTTCCCCACATCGACACCATGCCCCATAGCAGGAGGGCCATGTGCATCAGGATGATGCTTGCATAAGGCATCGGCTTACTGAGCCAAGCGTAATACTTGATTTGCTTCACGTCCGCAGCTAGCTCGTTGTGCTGTTGGTTCGTTCTGGGTCGCCAGAAGGCGTCGAACAGGGTGCGTATCGGTCCTGCTACCGCATAAAGCGCGCAAAGGATCGGATTTTTCGTCCCCAGATACCAGCCGCAATGCGCATACCAGAACCCATCTTGCACCGGCGAATGCGGATCCAAGGCATCGTCGGTGTGCTGATGATGATAACGATGATTGCCGGCCCATTGGACGGGGGTTCCGGCGGCGAGCCCTAGCGTAATCATCGATTTCTCCAGCCAGCCGGACAGGATTAGCGCCCGATGGCTTAGTGCTCGGTGATAGCCGACGCTAAGAACGAGAGCCGCGAGCAAGTAGTACCCTAGGCAAAAACAGATCAGGCTTACGATGAACGCCACCTTCTCTCTTTGCTGGAAGTCTTGAACAACTGATCGAAGTAGGGAAGGAAAAATCCGTAGTTGCCGGTATTCCGCTCATGATGGTCGCTATGTCGGACGGTAAAGCTCAGCAGACTGTCGGCAGGGCGGCCCGGGAAAAAGTTGAAGTTGCAGTGTCCCAGTGTGTTCAGGACGATGCTCATGAGCGGCAAGGTGAGCAGTGAGATGACAGAGAAAGAATAAAAGATTAGCGCCGTGGTCATCACGCTTCCGAGCAGCAAAGCTTCGATATAGTGAAAGCTGAAGGTCGAGTACGGAGTCGGTGTTTTGGATTGATGGTGCTTATAATGGACGTGCCGGTACAACCATTTCGTATGCAGCAGGCGGTGACACGAGTAGAAGTGAATTTCGTTCCAGAGAAAGAGGGCTAGAATTTCCACAGGGAGCTTACTCAACGACATTGTCCAGGATACATGCAGCCAGCCGCGGTTGACAAGCCACAAAGTAAAGACGGTGAGGAGGCCGAACATCGCAATGGAGATGAGGGAGTGCACAATCTCCATCCGGACTTGTGCCGGTTGGACGACCCTGGCATCGATACGCTCGCCCTTCGATCTTGCCATGAGCCATATGCAGAGCCAAGCGCTTCCGAAATATAGGCCGGAAAACCCCAGGGTGGTAATCGCGAATAGACTTGTATAGTCGAGCACGTTGGTCTCTCACTTTCTCTGAATAGATTTAGAACGACTGGGGAACCCATATTCTTTCTTAATTTTACCTGATTAAGGGATTGTTTGTCTCGGGTAACGGTACAAGTGCCTTCAACCTGCTTCTCCCGTCGATGTCCAAGTTAGGACTAAATGTGTAGTTTTTATGGACACCTAAACTATCGGACAAGCCTGGCCGATAAACATAGGGTACCTTTTTTTCTTGTATGGATTTTACAAAAGAAAGGAATGGACTTCACTGATGGACTCAAGCTTGCATACGTCGTCCGGTACGGCCGGACGGAACCGAGCGCGGCTTCACCGCGCGATCGTACAACTCGTACTGATCTTAACTTTGATCATAGGCCCTGGAGCGGCGGGGGTTCTGGCTGCGGATGAAATATCGCGGGTGGTGCTCTCGAAGAATGAAGTTTCGGTCGCGGAAGGGGATTCCATATCCTTAACGGCTACGGCGATCTACGTGAGCGGAGCTACGGCCGACGCTACCATCAAGGCGGATTGGAACTCGAGCGATCCGGCGGTAGCGACCGTCTATTCGGGTACCATTGCGGCGAAGGCGGAAGGAACGGCCATAGTGACCGCTACGTTTATGGGGAAGACACAAGTCGTTAATGTAACCGTGGTGAAAAAGGTACGCACCCTCAGCAAAGATAAACAAAGCTTGACGCTGCGAGTCGGCAAGTTCGAACAGATCGCGTTGACCGCCGCCTATACGGACGGCACGTCGGAGGACGTATCCGGCTTGGCGGAGTGGAGCGTCGACAATGATAGCGTAGCCGATGTGGTCAATGGCAAAGTGACCGCGAAGAGCTCGGGCGAAACGGTAGTGACCGCGCGTTACGGCGGCAAGACGGTGACGGTTCCCGTCGCGGTCGATGTGGTGCGTCGTCTGGATCCGAACAAGGATACACTCGACCTGCGGATCAAAGGAACCGAGAAAATTCAATTGATCGGCATGTTCGAGGACGGCACGACCCAGGACGTCGCGGACAAAGCGGAATGGTCCTCCAACAAGGAAGGCGTAGCCGACGCGATCAAGGGCACGATCACCGCTTATGGAGCGGGCCAGGCTACGATTACCGCCAGGTACGGCGGCAAGACGGCCTCCATCATCGTCAATGTCGAGACGGTGCGGAAGCTGGAGGCGGACAAGACCGATATTTTCATCAAACCGGGCAATACAGCATCCATCAAGCTTGAGGCTACATATGCAGACAACAACAAGGAAACCGTCACCCAGCAAGCGACTTGGACCAGCAGCGACGACTCCGTAGTTGAAGTCGATGATGGGGTCATCGTGGCGCAAGCGGTCGGCCAAGCAACGATCACGGCTGCCTATGGCAACAAGACGGTGACGATCACCGTGGACTCCGGCGTAGCGAGAAAGCTGGAAGCGAACAAGAGCGATCTCCAGCTGCGCCGCAATGCTACGGAAAATCTCACCCTGACGGCTACATACGCAGATGGCAGCACCGAGAACGTCACGAGCAAGGCGGACTGGTTCTCCGACAACGAGAGCGTAGCCTACGTGTCCAAGGGCACGGTACGGACGTATACCAAAGGGGAAGCGGAGATCACCGCCCAATACGGCGACAAGACGATTACGATTCCGGTGCGGGTCGATACGGCTCAAGGGCTGAAGGCGGATGTATCCAAGCTGGATATGCGCGTCAATGACAAGCGCTCGATCAAGCTCACCGTCACGTATGCCGACGGCACGACGGAAGATGTCACCCAGCAAGCGGAGTGGAGCTCGGACAAGAGCGAGGCTGCCACGGTCTATAAGGGCGAAGTCAAGGCGATCGGCACGGGGACCGCGGTCATCTCAGGCAAGTTCGGCGACATGACGGCTAACGTGACCGTGAACGTAGAAATTGCTAAGAAGCTGGAAGTGGATAAGAACGACGTGTTCCTTCGCGTGAACGGGACGGAGCAGCTGAAGCTGACGGCGACATATGCCGACGGGAACCCGATCGACGTGACTACTCTGGCAAACTGGAGCTCTGACGACGAAGATATCGCCGAAGTGTCGGCCAGCGGGAAGATTACGGCGTACAAGAACGGCCAAGCGACGATCACCGCTTCGTACGGCTCCAAGACGGTCAATATCTCCGTCGACGTGAGCGTAGCCCGGAAGCTCGAGGTGGACAAGAAGTCCCTTTCCCTGCGTAAAGGCGATTCGAGCACCGTCAAAGTAACGGCCACTTACGCCAACGGGACTACGGAAGACGTCACGAACGCGGCGGAATGGAGCTCCGATGCGGAGCTGGTCGCGACCGGCAAGAACGGCACGATCCGGGCGCTGGATTCGGGTTCCGCACGCATTACCGCGAAATACGGGGACAAGCTCGCGACAATCGCGGTGGATGTCGATCCGGCGTCCAAGCTGGAAGCGGATCAGACGAAATTCGAAATCCAGCCGGGCGATGTCGTAAAAGTAAAGCTGACCGCGACGTATGCGGATGAAGCGACTGAAGACGTGACCGGAAAAGCGGAGTGGACGACGAGCAACAGCGAATTCGCGTCGGTTGAAGATGGCGTCATCACCGCGAAGGCGCGGGGCGAAGTGACCGTCACCGCCAAGTACGGCAAGAAGACGGTCAAGATCTCCGTCAGCGTCGGGAAGCTGGACACTCTGACGATCAGCGACAAGACGCTCGTCATGAAGGAAGGCGACCGCAAGCAGCTGACCGTCCTGGCGAAATATAAGGACGGTACGATCGACGACGTCACCGAATCGGCAGAATGGACCACATCGTCCGCTACGATTGCCGAAGTGTCGGAAGGGCTCGTGACCGGGATCGCCACCGGCAAGGCGACGATCACCGCTAAATTCGGCGAAAAGCTCGTCACCTCCTCGGCGCAGATCGAAGTGGCGGATAAGCTGACCGCGACTTACCGCAGCCTGATCATGCAGAAGGGACAAAGCCTCCAGGTTGGCGTAACGGCCACATACGGCGACGGCACGACGGAGGACGTCACGGACAAGGCGACTTGGTCGATCTCCTCCGAGAAGACCGCGGAAGTGACGGACGGCCTGGTGACCGCGATCGAACGGGGCAAAACGACCCTCACGATCAAGTACGGCACCAAGTCGATCAGCGTTCCGGTGGAAGTCGACTATGCGGTGAAGCTGACGGCGAACCAGAAGGCGGTCGACATGAAGTCCGGTACGGAGTCGCAGCTGACGGTAACGGCTACGTTCTCGGACGGGACGACGCGCGACGTAACGAACGATGCCGAGTGGACGACGCGTTCGTTCAAGATCGCGGATGTCTCGGCGAACGGCTTGATCTCGGCGGCGGCTTATGGCAAGACGACGATCACGGCCAAATTCGGCGGCAAGTCGGTCTCGATCCCGGTCGAGGTCGACACGCTCAAGTACCTGAAGTCGAGCGTGAAGACGATCGAGCTGACCGCCGGGCGCAGCACGACGATTTCCTTGACGGCCACCTACAAGGACGGCTCGGAAGGTCTCGTGAACGAGAAGGCGGAGTGGAAAACCTCGAGGGACACGACCGCCGACGTGAAGGATGGCACGATTACCGCCTATGAAAAGGGCACCGCTACGATCACCGCCAAATTCGGAGGCAAGAGCGTCTCGATTCGGGTCGTGGTGAAGTAATAGAGGGGCAAAGCAGCGAGGCTGCCGATCGATTAGATCGGCAGCCTTTGCTTTTGCAGGGTTGGGAAGGTATGAAGCGGAATAAGATCGTGCAGCTCTTTTTACCTTGTAAAGCAAAACTTACAATTAAGCAGGGTAACTTTACAATATTTACCCCATAAGGCTACACTGCAGCCATATTGTTAAGCAATCTTAGCTTAATAGCATAGTCGACCATCGCTATTAGTTAACTTTGCCTTACAATGGCGGCGAAATGTGCGATTTGGGCCTGCTAATTGTAAGGAAGGTTAGCTTAATTGTTAACATTGCTTAACAAGGTATCCAGCTTGGATGTGCGCATATCCACTCGAATGCGGATCGTGGCGGCCCATGCCCCGAGACGGTCCGAGGCCGACCGGCCCGCACCGCCGCGGCTAAATCGTCGCGATGCGGATCCTTGCGCGCCAACGCTCCAACTCGCCCCCACGCTCCACGCCCCGCCCTCCACGCCCGCTCAAATCGCCGCAATGCGGATGACCACTTCCGTCCCCACGCCCGGCTCGCTCGTCATCGAGAGTCCGCTGCGCTCGCCGAACGTCAGCTTGAGCCGCTGGTTCACATTCTGCATACCGATGTGCGTGCCGGCGAGCGAGATTCTCGCCGACAACGCGGCGTTCATCGAGGCGACTCTTTCGCGATCGACGCCGACCCCGTCGTCCGCGATGCGCAGCACGGCCATCTCGTCCTCGAGCGTGCCGGTGACGACGATTTTCCCCGCCCCCTGCTTCGGCTTGATCCCGTGGTAGATCGCGTTCTCGATCAGAGGCTGGAGCGAGATACGCGGGATTTTCCATGCCTTGATCCGCTCGTCGATGTGCCACTCCACCTCGAACTTGTGCGGGTACCGGATGCGCTGAATCTCGATGTAGGATTTGCAATGCTCGATCTCGACCCGGATCGGCACGAGGTTCTCTTCCCCCTCCAGGGAGTACCGGAGCAGCTGGGAGAGCGCCGCGATCATCTCGGACACGGGATTCTCGCCGCCGGACAGCCGGAGCGCTTGCCAGTTGATCGTCTCCAGCGTGTTGTACAGGAAGTGCGGGTTGATCTGGGATTGCAGCGCGACCTGATACGCCTGATCGAGCAGGGCCAGCCGGCTGCGCAGCTCGTTCTCGAGCTCCTTCTTCTCCCCGAAGGAGTGCAGGATGTTCGACGTGATATACTTGATCTCGTCCAGCCGGGGCTTGCGGCCTGTGACTCCTGCCGGAGGGTCTTGCCATTCGCCGGGGCGGCTGACGACGGCCATGATCTGCTTGATCGGCATGAACAGCTTCCAGGAGATGACGAGCGACAGGATGAGCGCCACCAGAATACTGAACAGAGACGAGACGAACAAGTAATTGCGGATATAGCGGGCCTTATCCTCGTATAGCTTCAGCGGCACGACGGAGATGAACTTCCAGTTGTTGTACAAGGAGTTGACGTGCGAGATCGACTGCTTCGACCCTTCGTCGTACAGGAAGGCCGGCTCGTTCGGATTTCGCGCCATAAGCGTCTTATCCGGGATGATGTCGGAGATGCGATGGTTGATCCAGCGAAAGTCGTCGCTCGCGAGCACCGTCCCGCTCCCATCGATGATGTAGAGCTGGTCGATATAATGATTGTTCGCGTTGTTGATCAAATCCATGAACCGGGCGGTGTCGATGTTGAACAAGACGCTGCCCGTTTTTTTGCTGCTCAGCAGGGGGGCGGTCCGCACAAAGGTGAGCAGCTCCTGTCCTCCCGTATCGCTAGAGCGCAGCCGCGCCTGGCGGGGGAAGATCCAGTCATTCGCCGTCGGCCGCTTCTCCTTGTAGACGTCCAGCCAGCCGATGTCCGAGAATTCGTCCAGCGGCCAACGCCCGTGTTGGGAATTCAGCACGTACTGATACTTCTCCGAGTAGACGTAGACCGAGTCCACGAACGACTGGATGCTGTTCGACGTATGCAGCTCGTCGTAAATTTTGCGGATGCTGAGGTTCATATCATAGTCCGGCAGACCGGTCACTTCCCGCTCCAACAGCGATTTCAGGTTGTCGTCCGACGCCAGGCGAACGGTGAAATCGTCCACTTCCCGGATCATCATATCCACCATATCGCGGATACGAGAGAGAGCGTTGAGATGCGCGGAGCTGATCTCCTCCGTCACGGTCTTGCTGTACAGGTTGTAGATGCCGACGCTCAGGCCGGTGATCGGAAGCAAAATCAGGGCCAAAATGATAAAAAAGTTTTTGATGAAAACGCTGCGGAACCGATAGTTTTTGACAATAACCCAGAGGCTGAGCGGATCTCTCATAGCGAGTCCTTACGACCCGACTTGCGCCGATATTCGGTGGGCGTATAGCCGGTATGCTTTTTGAACAGCTTGAAAAAGTACTTCGTATTCTTGTATCCCACGCTCGTCCCGACTTCATATATTTTGAACTGCGGGTTGCGCAAATATTCCAGCGCCTTCTGCATGCGCGTCTCCGTCACATAGTCGGTGAAGCTGGTGCCGGTATGCTGCTTGAACAGCCGGCTGAAATAATCGGGGCTGAGATAGACGTGGCTGGCGGCGCTCTCCAAGGAGATCTCCTGGTCGAACCGGGCGGCGACATAGTCCTTGGCAGCTTGAATGACGGCAGGTTCGGCCGACGCATGCTTCGCCGCGGCTGCGGAGATGTCGTTCAGCAGCGCGCCGCCCCAATCGAGCATAACCGGGTAGCCGTCGAGCCGCAGAATCGTCTCGTAGCTGAAGGCCCGGTTCGTCAGCTTCTCGATCGGCAGCTCCATGGCGTTCAGCTTGCTGCTCAGCGAAGAGAACAGCTCGATCAGCATATGCTTCGCGTTCGGTTCGGGGACGCGCCGCTCCGCGCACTCGCCCAGCCATTTCGCGTATTGCCCGGGCAATGCTTCCAGATTGCCGGCCGCCACGTAAGAGAGGAACCGTTTGCGATGCTCCTCGAGCTCCGGATAAGGCTCGGAAGAGAAGGCAGCGTCGGAAATACCCCCTGAGTCTGCAACGGACGCAGAGAGACCGGAGGAACCAGGAATAGATCCGGCGGAAGTACCACCCGCGGCCTCAGCGGAGAGCCGCTGCCGTGCGGTCACCATCTCCTGCAGGCTCGCATACCGGCACAGGGACTCCCACCGGGCCTCCGCGTCCAGGACCGAACGGATGCGCAGCACGACCGAGTCCATGTGCTCGCGGACCGTTTCGTCGAAGGCGGATTCGGTCCGGCCAGGCTGGAGATCAACCGCCACCAGATCCAAATGGTGCGCCTCCGCCTGGATCGCCGTATAGGCCACTTGGGCGTGCTCGCTGCGGATCATCTTCTCGACGGATTCTCCGGCGAGGGACGCTTCCGTGAGAGGAAATGACAAACGAACGAGCGCGCATGGGCAGTCCGACGTGTTCGCCGTCACCCCCGTCAGCCGCAACAGCTTCTCCGTCTCCTGGGCATCGTTCCACCGGCCGGCCGCCATGTCGCGGAACAGCCGCTTGCGGATGGCCGGGAGCAGCTCGCTCGTCTGCCGAAGCGCACGGGACAGCTGCTCCTGCTGGTCCCGGTCCCCGTCGAGCCGCTGCTTGACATCCTGGAACACGTGCATAATATCGGATAACTTGGTAGGCTTCAGCAAATAATGAATAACATTGTAGCTCATCGCCTGCTTGGCGAATTCGAATTCCTTGTACCCGCTGATCAGCACCACGCGCGTGCGGGGATGATGCTCGTGCACATGCTTGGCGAGCTCCAGCCCGGACATCCGCGTCATCTTGATGTCGGACAGAATAACATCGATGTCGGTTCTATCCAGCCATTCGAGCGCCTGATGACCGTCCTCCAGCTTCGCCGCGACGCGGAAGCCGAGGGCGGCCCAGTCCACGAGATCCGCCAATCCCTCGCGGATATGCTCTTCATCGTCGATGATCAGCAGTTGATATGTCATGGGGCTACCTCCAATGAAAGCGGTTTAGTGAACAGAATGTCTTTATTTTATACCTCCGGCCCGCCAAGTTGTCAATCCAGGACACCAAATCGCGGATTAGGGCCATTTCTCCCAAAACGCCTATGGCTATAATGAAAGATAGAGCGAGAGTCGAGGACATCCTAGCGGCAGGGCGCTCGTCCATATCCAAGATTCAGGGAGGGTTACAACATGCCTAGAAAGAAAAAGGGGTTGGCGCTGACGGCGGCCGCGGTGCTCCTGACATCCATGCTAAGCGGCTGCGGCGGATCCGATGAGCCGTCCGGCAACGAGCCGAAGCCGACGGACAGCGGAGCGCAAGGGAGTAGCGCGACACCGAACGCAGGCGCTGCGTATACGCTGCCGCTCGTCAAAGACGGTACGGGCAGTCTTACCGTAGGGGTGCCGGACAACCGCTACGCGCCGAAGAGCTACACCCAGAACTTGCCGGTGTGGCAGGAGATCGAGAAGCGCACGGGCGTCAAAATCAATTGGGATGTCACGCCGGTCGCCCAGTACAACCAGGCGATGAACGTACGGCTCGCGGCCGCATCCGGCCTCCCGGATATTCTGCAGCTGCCGGGCTCACCCGTCAATTATGGCACCGACGGCATCATCAAGCCGTTAAACGATCTTATCGATAAGTATGCACCGAACATCAAGAAGTATTTCGCCGACAATCCGAAGATCGCGAACTTGCACAAGGCGCCGGACGGCAAAATTTACGCTTTGTCCGCCGACATCAGCGGCACGGCGACTACCGACCCGCTAGGCTGGCTCATCCGCAAGGACTGGCTCGACAAGTTGGGATTAAAGGAACCGACCACCCTGGACGAATGGTACACCGTTCTGAAAGCGTTTAAAGAAAAGGATCCGAACGGCAACGGCAAGCAGGACGAAATCCCGTTGTCGAACCAATACACGTGGGGCGGGCTGGCGCTGTTCGGCAACGCGCTTGGGCTGCACCTGGGGGAATACAGCTACGGGTATTCGGTTGACGCGAACGGCAAAATCAAAAACGATTGGCTCGACCCGAAAGCGAAGGAGCTCATCGTCTGGCTCAACAAGCTGTACACGGACGGCCTGCTCGATCCGGAGTTCATGTCCAAGAAAACGGACAAAATCCTCGCGGACATTACACGTGAAGTCGTCGGGGCGACCAACAACCTGCTGAATGCGACCCAGAAGTTCAATGCCGCCATCAACAAGCCGGGCGTGAATTGGGTCATGACGGTACCGCCGGCGAACGGCACGAATAAGCCCTTCTATGAAAAAGCGGCTCCGATCAGCGGCTACTGGGCGATCAGCAAAGACGCCAAAAATCCGGAGCTCGCCATCAAATGGCTGGATTACATCTACGCGAGCGAAGAGGGCCAACGTTTCGTAGCGTACGGAATCGAAGGCACGAGCTACAAAATGGTGAACGGCAAACCGGTCTTTACCGACTACGTCCTGAACAATCCGGATAAGCTGGATGCGGTCAGCGCGCTCCGGACACTGGGCGCCTTCCCGAATACGCCTTGGATCCGCGCCGAAAAAGGACCGCTCTCCGGCCAGCCGGAAGCGCTGCTGCAGCCGAACCCGCAGCTGCTGGAGCAAGCGAAGCGCATCGAGCCATATCTGGTCGACAACACGCCGCTGAAGTACATCCTGCCTACGCCGGAAGAGGCCGACGAGGAGAAGCGGCTCAGCGCCGACATCAATACGTACCAGGAAGAAACGCTGCTCAAGTTCATTTATGGCAAAGAGCCGATCGACTGGGATAAATTTACGAAGCGTATGAAGGAGCTGGGCAACGACGAGTTGACCGCCATCAAGCAAAAGCAATACGACCGTGTCAAAAAGTAATTATGCCTTTCAGCAGGGTAAGGGCGCGCGGATCCGCTCCGCGCGCCGGCCCTCCGGCAATCCGAGGTGAACAGCATGCGGAATTTTACCAAGGTTTTGAACAGAGACAAGTACTTGCTGCTTCTGATTTTGCCGGTCTTGCTCTATTATTTCGTGTTTCATTACATCCCTATGTACGGCATCATTATCGCTTTTAAGAAGTTCTCGCCGATGAAGGGCATTTTGGGCAGCGCGTGGGTCGGATTCGATCATTTTATGCACTTTTTTCAATCGGTCTACTTTTGGAGATTGCTGAAAAACACCCTGCTGCTGAGCGTATATTCGCTCTTCTGGGGCTTTCCGGTCCCTATTTTATTTGCGCTGCTCTTAAATGAAGTTCGGGAAGGCATTTTCAAGAAGTCGGTCCAAACGATCAGCTACCTCCCTCACTTCATCTCGATCGTCGTCGTCATGGGGATGATCGTCAACTTCACCACCGTGAACGGGGGCGTCGTCAATCAGATGCTCGGCTGGTTCGGCTTCGGGCCGATCAACTTCCTGAGCGAATCCGGCTGGTTCCGGACGATCTACATCTCCTCCTCGGTTTGGCAGGGCTTCGGCTGGAGCTCGATCATCTACCTGGCCGCCATCGCGGGGATCGATCCGCAGCTGTATGAGGCCGCGGAGATAGACGGAGCAAGCCGCTGGCGCAAAATGTGGCACATCACCTTGCCTTGTCTCCTGCCGACGATTGCGATTTTGTTCATTATG
The DNA here is from genome assembly GCF_045062745.1 of Paenibacillus sp. HJGM_3. Taxonomy (NCBI): domain Bacteria; kingdom Bacillati; phylum Bacillota; class Bacilli; order Caryophanales; family Paenibacillaceae; genus Paenibacillus; species Paenibacillus sp. HJGM_3. The sequence continues at coordinate 165,017 of NZ_JBJGED010000009.1, read as the reverse complement.
GCCGTGGGCAATTTGATGGATGTCGGCTTCGAGAAAATTATTTTGCTCTATAACCCTACAACCTACGAAACGGCGGACGTGATCTCCACCTTCGTGTACAGGCAAGGGATCCAGCAGGCGAATTACAGCTACTCGACGGCGATCGGCTTGTTCAACAACATCATCAACCTGATCCTGCTGGTCGCAGTGAACCGGATTAGCCGCAAACTGTCCGAAACGTCTTTATGGTAAGGGGAGAGGATTTAAATGGCATCTGTTGCTAGGCGGCACCGGACCCTATCCGTGTCGGACATCTTGATTTATCTGGTCATGATTTTCGTCATCATCATTACGCTGTATCCGTTCGTTTATGTGCTCAGCATGTCGATCAGCGATCCGCGATATGTGCTGGCCGACACCATCTGGCTGTATCCGAAAGGCTTTTCGCTGGAGAGCTACAAGAAAGTATTCGAAAACGAGGAAATCTGGACGGCTTATTACAACACGGTTTTCTACACGGTCGTCGGCACGGCGCTTAACATCCTCTTTACGATGCTGGCCGCTTACCCGCTGTCGCGCCGGACCTTTTTCGCCCGCAACCCGATTATGGTCATCATTGTCATTACGATGTTTTTCGGCGGCGGCCTCATTCCGAGCTTCCTGCTGATCAAGGAGCTGGGCTTGTACAATACGCGGTGGGCCGTGCTGCTACCGGGGCTGACCTCGGCTTTCTACATCATCATCACCCGGACGTTTTTTCAGAGCATTCCGGACAGCTTGACCGAGTCGGCCAAAATCGACGGAGCCAACGACATCGGCATCCTGATGCGGATCATCATTCCGCTGTCCAAGCCGATTCTCGCGGTTCTCAGCTTGTTCTATGCCGTAGGCCACTGGAACAGCTATGTCTCCGCCATGATCTATTTGCCCAATCCGAAGCTGCAGCCGATGTCGCTGTACCTCATGAAGATTCTCGTCCAAAACAATGATTCCATGATGGAAGGCATGACCGATCAGATCGATCGGGCGCTGTTCGCGGCTCAGCTGAAATACGCCATCATTATCGTGACCATTTTGCCTATCTTGTTGATTTATCCGTTCTTGCAGCGGTTTTTCGTAAAAGGCGTCATGATCGGTTCCTTAAAAGAATAGCCGGTAACCGGGGGAGGACAACAGCTATGGAATTAGGAGTCATCGGGTATGGCTCGCGCATTCGCAACATGATCCGGAAGCTGCAGGAGCTGCACCCGGACTGTAAGGTGACGACGATCGTCGATATCCGAAACGAGTTCATTCGAGAGAACTATAGTGAGTTGGAACATGTCCGTTTCTATGAAACGGTGGAAGATATGCTCGAGCGCGAGCGGCCGGACGGTCTCTTGATCGGGACCCGATGCTCGCTGCATACGACGATGGCGCTGAAGGTGCTGTCGACCGGCATCCCGCTGTTCCTGGAGAAGCCGGTGGCCACGACCATGGAGGATGCGCTGCGGCTGAAGTCGGGGTGGGAGCAGGCGAAGTCGGACGTCGTCGTGTCGTTCCCGATGCGGATGTCGAGACTGGCGCTGCTCGCGAAGGAGATCGTGGATTCCGGCAAGCTGGGGACGATCGAGCACGTCCAGGCGACGAATAATACCCCGTACGGCGGCGTTTATTTCCACAATTGGTACAGGGACGAGAAGGAAACGGGCGGGCTGTTCCTGCAGAAGGCGACGCACGATTTCGATTACATCAATTTTATCGTCGATCAAGAGCCCGTTAGCGTATGTGCGATGACGTCCAAGCAGGTGTTCAAAGGCAACAAACCGGCCGGGTTGAAATGCGCCGATTGCGAGGAAAAGTATACTTGCGAGGAAAGCACGATCCATTTGACCGGCCCGAAAAAAGACACTTGGCTGTACTGCTGCTTCGCCGAGGATACCGGGAACGAGGACTCGGGCAGTGCGATCGTCCGTTACGCGAGCGGCATGCATATGAATTATTCCCAGAACTTTATTGTCCGGCGTCAGGCCGGCACACGGGGCGCCCGTTTCGTGGGGTACAAGGGGACGCTGGAGCTTAATTTTTTCACCAGCCAAGTGAAGGTCTACATGCATCATACGCCGAGGGTAGAGACGTACGACGTGGAGACAGGTTCAGACCATTTCGGCGGCGACACGGAGCTCTTGAACAACTTCTACAACATCATGAAAGGGCAGGCGCGGTCGATCAGCACGCTCGATCATGGACTGTTGAGCGCGCTCATGTGCCTGAAGGCGAAGCAGTCGGCGGAGACGGGAACGTTCCAAGCGATCGCTTGGGAATAGATTGCCCGAGGGGAGGCTGGAGCAAATGAGCAAAAAGCGTGAAGTGCCATTCCGCCCGTATCGTCCGAACGAATGCCCCTATACGGTTACGATCGTAACGCCGGAGGACGGTGATTACATCCATACGTTTTTTGATGTGCGTCCCTGGAGTCCGTCGGGCGATTATTTGGCCTGCCTGAAACTCCCCTTCCAGGACCGGATTCCGGGTCCGGATGATGCGGCGACCGTCTGCCTGATCGACCTGAAACGCGGGACGATCGAAGAGATCGCCGAGACGAAGGGCTGGGGGCTGCAGGTAGGCGCGCATGTATGCTGGGGAAGCGACAGGCTGCTTTATTTCAACGACAAGGCCGGCTGCGAGGTGTTTGCGGTCGAATACGACCTCGAGACGAAGGAGAAGCGCCGGATGGCGGGGCCGGTGTATCAGGTTTCGCCGGACGGCGCTTATTTGTACAGTCCTTCGCTGTCGCTCATCAATGCGTCGCAAAACGGGTATGGGGCCACGATGCCGGATGACTGTAACTGCCGGCCGGTGGTAGGAGCGCCTGACGATGAAGGCTTGTGGCAGGTCGAAGTGGCGACGAATACGAAGCGGCTTGTATTCAGCCTGCGCGACGCGTACGAGCTGTTGCCCGACAAGAAACCGTTCGAGGGCGCGCGGTTTACGTTTTTCCATACGAAGATCAACCGGCAGCAGAACCGGATCATGCAGGTGGTGCGCTGCTTGTATGACGACGGCCGTCCGCAAAAACGATTCATCATCACCTTCGATATGGAGGGCCGCGACGCCCGGGTCGCTCTGCCTTATGAGCTGTGGCTGAACGGCTCGCACCACCCGGACTGGCATCCGGACGGACGATCCATTCTGATGAACATCCAGTTGAATGCGCTGCGGTTCGTGGATTTCAGCGACGGCGGGGACCGCTTCAGCATCGTGGCGCCGCAGGCGTTGGGGGGCGGGCATCCGAGCTATTCCGCGGACGGACGGTACATTCTCACCGACGCTTATACCGGCGAGTCGTGTGTCAACGAGCGGCATGAGGTGCCGATCCGGCTCGTCGATGCTAAGAGCGGCGAGGAAGAAGCGATATGCTGGATCTGGACGCTCGGCGGGACGGCGATCCCGGCGGAGCTGCGCTGCGATCCGCATCCGGTCTGGAGTGCGGACGACCGCTATGTCTGCTTCAACGGCACGCCCGAGGGGCGGCGGCAGATCCTGATCGCCGATATGAGCCGACTGAGCGGTGGGGGCGGCATTGGAGGTGGGCAGGGATGATGAAGCCGATGGAGTCTTCGGTCGAACGGCCGCATATCGTTCTGATCACCGTCGATCAGATGCGGGCGGATTTGATGGGCTGCGCCGGACACCCGCTCGTACAGACGCCTCACATCGACAACATGGCCGCTCGGGGCGTCCGTTTCGAGCAGGCTTATTCGGGCACCCCGATCTGTATCCCGGCCCGCGCCACGATCATGACCGGGCAGGAGGGGCATACGCTTGGCATCACGCGGTACGTGGAAGGCTTTCCGCTGCCTACCACGCAAACGCTGCCTGCGCTGTTGAGCGAGGGTGGGTATGAGACGCGTGTAGTCGGGAAAATGCACGTATATCCGGAGCGGTGCCACTACGGCTTCGACAGCATGCTGCTGTGCGAGGAAGGCCGTCCGTTTGGTGCCGGGACGCCGCAGAAGCGCGGCTATGACGATTATGAGCTATGGCTCGCTGAGCAAGGGTATGCCGGGCAAGCGTTCGCACACGGGATCGCCAACAACGAGTATGCGATGTCGCCGTGGCATCTGCCGGATCATCTGCATCCGACCGAATGGATCGCCGACCAGAGCTGCCGGACGATTCAGCGCCGGGACTGGACCCGCCCGTTATTTCTGTGGGCGTCCTTCACGGCGCCTCATCCGCCGCTCACCCCGCTCATGCGCGATCTGTATATGTATGAGCGCGACGAGATGCTGAAGCCGGTCATCGGCGACTGGGCCGAGCGGCATTCGCTGTATCAGCAGCGGCAAGCGGCTGCGTATGGGAGCGAGCGATTTACGGAGAAGCAAACGGATCTCGCGTACCGCGGCTTCTATGCTTCCATCACCCAAGTGGACCGGGCGATCAACCGCATCCTCGGCACGCTCCGCGAAGCGGGCATGCTGGAGCGCACGTGGCTGGTGTTCACCTCCGACCACGGGGACAGTATGGGCGATCACGGCCTGTGGTTCAAGGCCGGCTTCACCCGCGGCGCCTGCAACATCCCGCTGATTGTCGTGCCGCCCTCGAAGTCGGCCGGACCGGCGGGGGCGCCTGCCGGCGGCTGGCGCCTCGGCGAGACGAACGCCTCGCCGGTCGGGCTGCAGGACTTGCTGCCCTCGTGCCTGGAGATGGCGGGGCTGCCGGTGCCGGACGACCTCGACGGGCGCAGCCTGGTGCCGCTCCTCCAGCCGGAGTCCGCAGGCAGCGTCCGCGAGACGCTGCTCGGCGAGTTCGGCACGGTCGGCGCTCGCTCGCTGATGCTCACCGACGGGCGGTGGAAGTACATCTGGTTCGAGGAGGACGGCGTCGAGCTGCTGTTCGATCTCGAAGCGGATCCGATGGAGCGGACGGACCTGGCGCTGCGCGCGGAGGAGGCCGAGCGGCTGCAGGCGTGGCGCGATGCGCTCGCCCTCAGGCTGGCGGCGCGGGACGCGGATCCGGCCGTGCGGGACGGCCGGTTGGCCGCCGTCGGCGCGCCGCGCCGGCTCGATGCACGGGAAAAGGCGAGCCTCGCGCAGTATTACAACCCGCGCGGGTTGCACTAGTGCACTAGCGGGGCGGGCTGGTTGGCTGCTCTAAGGTAACTTTTTTACTTTACAGCATGGGAATGAGTCGGATTGGATGCTCTAAGGTAACTTTTTTACTTTGCGAGCAGGGGAATGGGTCGATATGGCGCGCTAAGGTAACTTTTTTACTCTGCAGCATGGGAATGGGTCGGATTGGAAGCTCTAAAGTAACTTTTTTACTTTGCAGTAGGGGAACCGGTCCGATTGGAAGCTCTAAAGTAACTTTTTTACTTTGCAGTAGGCAGAACTGGTCCGGGTTAACCCAGAACGCCCTCTCGTACAACAAATCGGGACTGAGAAGGAGATGAAGCAAAAGCATGATCCCTTTTATCGCCAAGCAAGCGCAGCTGGAGCAGAAAATCAGCGAGTGGCGGCAGGCCGGAGGCGACCGGTTCCAAGTGGAATCGATCCAGGCGTACAGCGGGCACCCCGTTTACGCTTTGAGCGTGAGCGATTTCAGCCGTCCGCGCGAGGGCAAGCAGGCGCTCTACGTCTCGCAGCCCCACGCTCATGAGCCGGGAACGACGGCGGGCATGGCGGACATGCTCGAGCAGCTGCTGACCGGGTACGATCTCGAGGGGAACGCCTGCACGTTCGACCGGGAGCGGGTGCTCGCCGAGACGATCGTCACGTTCAATCCGATTGCCAACCCGTTCGGGCGGGAGAATTCCCCCGAGCTGTATTATGACGGCTCCCGCTACTCCCCGGCCGAGTTCCGATGCCTGATCTTCGGCGAAGACCCGGAGCAGCCTGGCCGCTCTTGGAAGCGCGTCGATCTGTGGGATGCGCGAGAGGAAGCCCATATCCCGAATCCGATCGGCATCGTCTATGAACCGATCGACGAATACCGTTACGTCGAGCCGAACCGGAGCCAGCTGTCCTCCTATTTCAAGCTGTTTCATCGATTGGATGCGCAGTTCCGCTACAAGTACTGGCTTGATCTGCATCAGATGATGTTCGTCAGCAATCAGATGGTCGATACCGGCTACACCTGTCAGGTGTTCCTGCCCTATGCCGATATTTGTCCGCCTGAGGTCAAAGCGGTGGACGACGAATGGGGCAACGAAATTACGGAGGATTGGCTCCGGCGCGGATATGCCGCGGCCAGGCCGATCAGCACGCCGTACACCGATGTTCAGAAGGAATATTTCCGCAAAAATTTCAGCGACATTCACAAGCGGATGTACCGGATTAGCACCGAGGTCGTTACGAATCGGCCGCAGTATCCGGTGGACCTGCAGGTGAAGGCCCAATCGTCCGCAATCGAAACGACATTGAACCGCTTGCTGCGCACCAAGTGACGGCAAGGGGAGGAGCATAGACCAATGAAACCATGGGAGTATGAGCAGCCGGAAGAGCTGGGCATCGACGCCTCCATGCTGGACCGGTACGTGAACCGGCTGGCGGAGTGCCGCTCGAGAGCCGTGCTCGTCATCCGGCATGACAAGATCATCAAGGAGTGGTACGCCCAAGACTTCGGGGCGGAGCGGCGCCATTACTCGGCTTCGCTCGCCAAGACGCTGGTCGGCGGCATGGCGCTGGCCGTATCGGTCAGCGAGGGCTATATGGCTTACAACGATTTGGCGTGCCAGTACATCGAGCGATGGAAGGACGATCCGTTGAAGTCGCAGATCACGCTCCGCCAGCTCGCTACGCATACGTCCGGACTCGCGGACAGCTCCATGCGAGACGCGGTCGGGGACTGGCAGCGGATGTTTTGGCAGAAAGACCCGAGTCCGGATGCACTAGATCCGATTACGTGCGCGCTGGACCTCGCGCCGATGCTGGAAGTGCCGGGCAAGCGCTACATCTACAGCAATCCGGGCATAGCCGCGCTGTCCTACTGCATCTCCGCCGCGCTTCAAGGATCGCCCTACTCCGATACCCGGGAACTGCTGCAGGAACGGATTATGAAGCCGCTTGGGATTGACGACTCCGAGTGGAGCATCGGCTACGGCAAGCCGTTCACGATCGACGGCTTGAACGTCTATGCCGCTTGGGGCGGCGGCGAATACACGGCCCGAGCGGTAGGACGGATCGGTCAGCTGCTGCTGCACAAGGGGCAGTGGAACGGAAAATCGCTGATTAAGCCGCAGGTGTTGAAGCCGGTACTCGCCTGCACGTTCCACTCCATCACGCAGCCGGGCTTCCCGGAGGCGTTCCTGCCGACTCCATCGGTGGGCGGATTCTCCAATCATTGCGCCGTCTTCCCGAGCATCCCGGATTGTGCCTTCTTCGGAGCCGGAGCCGGTCACCAGGTGCTCCTCGTTATCCCGAGCCTCGACCTGGTCATAGTCCGGCTGGGCGATTTCATGCTGAGCGGACCGCCTACGGACGACGACTTTTGGCTCGCGATCAAAGAGGAGCTGTGCGATCCGATTCAAGGGCTGCTGCTCCACCAGAGTCCGTACCCGGCGAGCGATGCCGTACGGAACGTCCGGTTCGAGCCGGCCGAGCGGATTCGCATCCGGGGAGAAGACAGTGACAACTGGCCTTGCACTTGGGCGGAAGACGGCGAGATGTACACCTCCTACGGCGACGGGTACGGCTTCCTGCCGCATACCGAAAAGAAGCTCAGCCTCGGCTTCGCCACCATTCACGGTGAGCCCAAGGAATTCGAAGGCGTCAACCTGCGCACCGAAACCGGCGAACGCGAGGGCGACGGCGCCTCCGGGCCTAAGGCGAGCGGGCTGGTCATGGTGGACGCCGTGCTCTATATGCTAGCGCGGAACGCCGGCAACTCGCAGCTCGCCTGGTCGGAGGACAAGGGCATAACGTGGGAGTGGGGCTTCACATTCACAACGAGCTTCGGCTGCCCGACCTTCGTGAACTACGGTCCGAACTATGCAGGGGCGCCGGACGATTATGTGTACGTCTATTCTCCAGATGGCAGCAGCGCTTATGAAGAATATGACCACATCGTACTCGCACGCGTCGACCGCAGACGGATTCGCGAGCTAACTGCGTACGAGTATTTCCAAGGGCTGACGAAGGATGGCGCGCCGATCTGGACGCCCGATGTAGAGGCGCGCGGACCGGTATTCACCTTCCCGAACCACTGCCACCGGCTCGAAGCGATTTACCACGAAGCTACGAAGCGCTATTGGCTCGTCTCCGCCTGCAATCACGAAGGCGGCTGGGGCATTTTCGATTCGCCGACGCCTTACGGCCCTTGGAGCACCGTTTATTTCACCGATTATTGGGGGCTTGGCAAAACGCATGCGTACCGCTTCCCCACCAAGTGGATCCGTGAGAACGGCAAGCAGCTGTACCTCGTCTTTTCCGGCCGCAGGTTTAAAACGATCGATTACGATGCGATGTGCGTCCGCGAAATGACGCTGGAGCTCGCGAAGGAGGCGGAATCGTGAGTTTGCCCCTGATTGCGGTCACTTCCTTGTTCGACAACGGGCACACATTCCTGCACCGGGACTACACGGATTCGGTGATCCGGGCGGGGGGGCTGCCGCTGGCCGTACCGGCCTTGTCTTCTCCCGACTGGCTCGACCGGGTAGCCGAACTGGCCGACGGTTTGCTGCTGAGCGGCGGGGAAGACGTCGATCCGAACGTATACGGAGAAGAGCCGCTGCCCGGCCTCGGCACGCTCTCTCCGGAGCGTGACTTCGTGGAAGCGGAGCTGGCGCGCCGGTTTCTGGCGGCCGACAAGCCGATTTTCGCCATATGCCGCGGCTTGCAACTGCTGAACGCCATCGAAGGCGGCACGCTGCTGCAAGATATCGAGCGGCAGCACGAAGGCGCGCTGCAGCACAAGCAGCTCGCGCCGCGCGCCCACCTGTCGCATCGCGTCAACATTGCGAGCGGCACGCTGCTGGAGCGGATACTGGGCAGCGCCGCCATCCCCGTGAACAGCTTCCACCACCAGGCGGTCCGGCAGGCGGCGCCCGGGTACCGGATCAACGCCGTCGCCGGAGACGGCATCATCGAAGGCATCGAAAGCCCGGCGCACCGGTTCGTCTTGGGCGTCCAGTGGCACCCCGAGAACCTGAGTGCCGGCGATCCGGCCGCACTCCAGCTGTTCCGCGCTTTTGTGGAGGCTTGCAAAGCACGGACAGAGAACCCCGAGGAAAGCAGGGAATTGCATGCGTAAAACCAGATATGCCCTGATCGGCACCGGCCACCGCGCCATCTTCTTCTACGGCTCGCTCGCCCGGGATTACCGGGAGACGACGGAGCTCGTCGCCTTCTGCGACACGAATCGGATCCGCATGGACTATGCGAACCGGCAGCTGACCGACAGGTTCGACCATCCGGCGATTCCCGCCTACAAGGCGGAGCAGTTTGAGGACATGATTCGCCGGGAGAAGCCGGATTGCATCATCGTCACTACAGTCGACTATACGCACCATACGTATATCATCCGCGCGATGGAGCTCGGCTGCGACGTCATCAGCGAAAAGCCGATGACCGTCGACGAAGAGAAGTGCCAGGCGATTATCGACGCGGTCAAACGGACCGGCCGCCGGCTGCGTGTGGCCTTCAATTATCGCTACTCGCCGTTTAATACGAAAATCCGCGAGGTGCTGATGGACGGCACGATCGGAGAAGTGCATTCCGTTCACTTCGAATATTTGCTGAACGCCGTGCACGGAGCCGATTACTTCCGCCGGTGGCACCGGGATAAAACGAACAGCGGCGGGCTGCTCGTCCACAAGTCCACGCACCACTTCGACCTGGTGAACTTCTGGCTGGATACCCACCCCGAATCGGTGTTTGCGATGGGCGATCTCCGCTTCTACGGCAAAGAAAATGCACAGAAGCGCGGCATTACCCAGTTCTACGACCGGGCCTACGGCAGCGAAGCGGCCAAAGGCGATCCGTTCGCGCTGCACCTGGACCAGGATCCGTTTTATAAGGAGCTGTACCTGGACGCGGAGCCGGAGGACGGCTATCAACGCGATCAAAGCGTCTTCGGCGAAGGCATCACCATCGAAGACACGATGGGTGTCATGGTGCGTTACCGGAACCGGGCCATCCTGACCTATGCGCTAAACGCTTATTTGCCTTGGGAGGGCTTCACGGTCAGCTTCAACGGCAGCAAGGGCCGGCTCGAGGTCAAGGCGTTCGAGCGCTCGTACCTGCGTCCGGACGGCTCCGAGGACGATACGCCGCCCCGCAAGACGATCACGGTGTTCCCGCTGCATGCGGCTCCGTACGAGGTCCCATTCGAGGAGGGAGACGGCGGCCATGACGGCGCCGATCCGGTGCTGACTCGCGATTTGTTCGGCGATCCGCCGCCCGACCGCTTCCGGCGCGCCGCCTCCCATATCGACGGCGCGATGTCCATCTTGACGGGCATCGCCGGCAATCACTCGATCCGCACTGGACAGCCTGTCCGGATCGACAGCCTGGTCCGATTCTAGACGAGGGAGGCGAACCGCCATGCCGGCCGGCAAGCTATATCCGCCTTATCCGCGGAGCAAGTTCATCAAGGGCATCACGTTCGACTGGTCGAGCCGCATCCGGCTCGCGCCGGGAAGCGATAATTGGCCGCTCACTTGGGCGGACGACGGCCATCAGTATACCGTCTTCGGAGACGGCGGCGGCTTCGGCGGAACCAATGCCGAGGGACGCGTCAGCATGGGGGTAGCCCGTATTGAAGGCGGCCGCAAGGACTACAAGACGGCGAACGTCTGGGGCGGCGTCGAAGCCGAAAATCCGGCGACCTTCACCGGAAAGTCCTGGGGGTTGATCTCGATCGACGGCACGTTCTACATGTGGCGCAGTGGCGAAGCCTCCGAGGATTGCTTCGAATTCCAGCAGCTGTACCGGTCGCACGATCGGGGCGCTGCTTGGGAAGCGACTGAGGTCCGGTTCGACGTCGACTCCTTCGACCGCTCGAGAGGCTTTTTCGTCCCCACCTTTCTGCAGTTCGGCCAAGACTACAACGGGGCCAGAGACGAGTACGTGTACATTTATGCCCCCGAGGTGAAGAGCCTCGTCTGGGAGCTGCAGGTGCCGGGAGAAATATCGCTCTTGCGAGTGCCGAAGGATAAGCTGGGCTCGAGGCAGCACTATGAGTTTTTCGCCGGCCTCGACAAGGCGTATGCCCCGGTCTGGACGTCCGACCCCGAACGCCGCCGCCCGGTTTTCTACGATGCCAACGGCACGATGCGAGTCAATGCGGTGTTCAATCCCGGCCTGAAGCGCTATATTCTGACGGCTCAGCATACCGCCCGCAATTATGGCTGGGGCATCTACGAGGCCGAGGAGCCTTGGGGGCCGTGGCGGACGATTTATTATTCCGATTGCTTCGTACCGGACGAATGGCCGTGCAAGCTCGTCTCATACTTGAGCTTTTCCCCTAAATGGTGGGATAACGACGGCTGGGAGTTCGTGCTCGTCTTCTCCGGGCGCGAATATAACGATGCCTGGAATTCCATAGAAGGAGGCTTTATCCTCTAAGCGCCTTTTCGGAACACGCAAACGGGAACACACAAACGCAAAAGGAATCATCAGCGATGAGCTACTTTTTTCATATTTTGTTCGCCAACGTCATCCCGGTCGGCATCATGATCGCCATCGGCTTCGGGATGGGCAAACGGTACGCCTTCCACGCGCAGACGCTCTCCAAGCTCGTGTTCAATCTGTTCATGCCGGCCTTCATGTTCGTCATGCTGCTCGATGTCACGATCGCTTGGGGGATCGTGCTGAAGGTGATCGCCTTCACCCTGCTGTTCGTCATCCTCTCCGGACTGCTCGCCGAGCTCGTCATCCGGCTGCGCGGGTATGGGCGCGGCATGGGCAGCGCGATGCGCAACAGCGTCTTGTTCTACAACAGCGGCAACTACATGATCCCGCTCAACCAGCTCGTCTTCGCCGGCAATCCGAATACGCTCGCGGTGCAAATCATTGTGTCGGTCGTGCAGAATGTGCTGCCCGGCACATACGGCATCTACAGTGTGAATGCAGGCAAAGGCACCGGCTGGGCGGCGATCCGCACCGTGCTGCTCTATCCCGGCATCTTCGCGGTAGCGGCCGCCGTGTGTATTCGCGTTACCGGTCTGCAGCTGCCGGAGACGCTGCTGCTGCCGTTCCAGTACATCTCGCAAGGTACGGTCGCGCTCGCGCTGATTACCCTCGGCGTTCAGCTCGCTGCGCTGAATCTGAACATCCGGCTCAAGGATGTGGCCATCTCCGGCGTGCTGCGGCTGCTGGCCGGACCGCTGATCGGGCTCGCACTTGTCAAGCTGATGGACTTCGAAGGGGATATCGCCAAGGCGCTTGTCTTATCCTGCGCCGCCCCCACCTCATTGATCAGCGCCCTGATCGCCATCGAGTACGACAACGAGGCGGATTTCTCCGCCCATGCGGTCTTGTTCTCCACAATAGCAAGCATGTTGAGCGTTACGTTTACGATTTTTTTCCTGGAGAGGTTGATGTAGGCAGGGGACAAGTACGCGGAAAGGGGGTGAAAGGTTTAAGCGGCCCGCAAAAATGACAGCTTGTTGAAAGCGTATGCACAACCGGTCAGTCTTCCCGATCTAAACCATTCTTCCAATGAGGTGAAATGATGGAAAGAACAATGGACAGAACGATGGAAACCATGACGAAACGACCTGTAGCCGCCAAGCTGACACCCTGGACCGCACTAACAACCCGACTGCTATCCAAATGGACAGTGGCCGGCATTTTTGCCCTGATGCTTCTGCTCTTCTCCGCCGCTTCCGCCTTCGCCTTGCCGGTCATCCCGGGGGCTTCAGGCTTCGGGATGGACACGCCCGCCGGCCGGGGCGGGACGGTGTACAAAGTGAACAGCCTGGCCAATACGAATACGCCGGGCACGCTCAAGTATGCGCTTGAACAGAGCGGACCGCGGACGATCGTGTTCGAGGTGTCGGGGACGATCGTCGTGGACGGCTATTTGGACATCGAGAACCCCTATGTCACCATTGCCGGGCAAACCGCGCCTTCCCCCGGTATTTTCCTGCGCGGAGCGGTCATCCGGATTTTGACCCACGATGTGCTGATGCAGCATATCCGCTCCGCTCCGGGCGACTCCGCTACCGGGGTCGCGCCGACATCGCGGGATGCGATCTCCATCAACGGCCTGAACGGACGCGTCGAAAACGTCGTTATCGACCACTGCACCTTCACCTGGTCGGTGGATGAACTCGTCGAGACGTACAACGACTACGGCAATATTACGTTCCGTAACATCATCGCCTCCGAGCCGCTTCACGATTCGATCCATCCCGAGGGACCGCACGGCTTCGGCCCGCTGTTCGACAATCGGGTGAATTCCGACACCTTGCTATATGGCAGCCTGATCAGTCATGCCGAGGGCCGGATGCCTTATTCGGAGTCGGACGGGTACGTGGAGGTTAACAACGTTTTTTATGACCGGGGCAATACGTTCAACCGGTTCAATTCGCACCGCACTGACGTGACCATCCCAACGCAAAACGTCATCGTGGGCAACGTGTTCAAAAACGGGCCTTCTCTGCCGGCCTGGGCGGTAGGGAAAAAGCCGCTGGATATCGTCAATACGTTTAAGTCTGGCGGCAAGTTATACCTGTCGGACAACGCGATTGTCAATCACTCCTTCTCCATCAGCTCCCAGTGGGATTTGGTCGAAAACAACACGAGCTTGACCCAAGCCCAGCTGCAGGCGTCGACGCCGGGCGTATGGCCGACAGGCTTGACGGCGATGCCGGTCGGCGACGTGATGAGCTATGTGGCGGCCAATGCCGGAGCCAGGCCGGCGGATCGCCTGCCGTACGAAACCCGGATCATTAACCAGGCGGTAACCGGAACGGGCACGATCGTCGACACGGTGACGGAAGCGGGCGGCTGGCCGGTCGTGGCGAACAACACCCGGGCGCTGACGGTGCCGAGCAGCACCGCGGACGATGACGGCGACGGCTATACGAATCTCGAGGAATGGCTCGATCAAATGGCGGCCGAGGTGGAGGGGCGGACGACGATTCCTTCGGGCGGACCGATCAGCGACATTCAAATGAACGATACGGCGAACATCGCCGATTGGTCCGTTCAAAGCAATCTGCAAACCGGCCAATTGACCTACGGCGACCGGACGACGACCTTCTCCTCCGTGGCTCCCGGCGTAGCGGGCCAGTATTGGCTGAGGCCGGCTCAAGACTCCAAAGCCTACACGGGCACGACTCTCGTGTCGTTCAAGGTGAACACCGCGTCGGACGTGTATGTGGCCCATAACGACGCGATCACGACGAAGCCTTCGTGGATGTCGACTTGGACCGATACGGGGACGGACGTAGCGGGTAACGGGGTGACGTACAGCTTGTACAAAAAGACGTTTGCCGCCGGCTCCACCGTGTCGCTGGGCAACAACGGCCATACTTCGTACGCGCAATATGTGGTGATCGTGAAGCCGGTATCCAAAATCAGCGGACTGACCGTAAACGACACGGCGAACGCCGCCGACTGGTCCTTGCAGACGAATTTGCAGGTGAACGATTTGTCCTACGGCGACCGGACGACCGTCTTCTCGGCGGTCGATGCCAGTGTAGCGGGAAGCGAATGGATCCGTCCGGCTCAGGATTCCAAAACTTACACCGGGACGACGCTCGTCTCCTTCCAGGTGACGGCCAATGCGGATGTGTATGTGGCCCACAATGACGCGATTACGACCAAGCCGTCGTGGCTGTCGACTTGGACCGATACCGGGCTGGAAATCGCCGGCAACGGGGTGACGTACAGCTTGTACCGCAAATCTTTTACGGCCGGCTCGACGGTGTCGCTCGGCAACAACGGGCACACTTCCTTCGCGCAATACATCATTGCCGTGAAATAATCCTATCGATGGGGTGACACAGTTGAAGCTCTCTTATCTTCAAGCCGTTAGAAGAATATCGGTGATTATGCTCGTGAGCGCAACCCTGCTCCTGCTCTGTGTCCCCGTCTACGCCCTCCCGGTGCTGCCGAACACGGCCGGGTATGGGACCGATACCCCGGCGGGACGCGGGGGCAAGGTTTATCGCGTGACGAGCCTGGCGGATACGAATACGCCCGGCACGCTGCGCTACGCAATCAACCAGACCGAGCCGAGGACGATCATCTTCGACGTGTCCGGCACGATCGAGGTGAACAATTACTTGGACATCTCGAATCCGTACGTCACGATCGCCGGTCAGACGGCCCCATCGCCGGGCATTTTCCTGCGCGGGGCGACGATCCGCATTCTGACTCACGACGTGCTGCTGCAGCACCTGCGGGCCGCGCCGGGCGATCAGCCGGGCCCGGTTCCGTCCAACAACCGCGACGGGTTGCAGATCAGCAGTGCGGCCGGCGGCTTCCCCGACAACATCGTGATCGACCATTGCACGTTCACATGGTCAGTCGACGAGCTGTTCGAGGCCTGGGGACCGACGGGGAACATTACGTTTAAGAATGTAATCGGCGCCGAACCGCTCAACGATTCGATCCATATCGACGAGGGAGCGACGGAGCCGGCGCCTCACGGGTTCGGTCCGGTGTTCGACAACCAGGCGGGCTCACGCGTAACGATGTACGGCAGCTTGTTCAGCCATGCCGAGGGTCGCCTCCCCTATGCAATGTCGGAGGAGTACGTCGAGGTCAACAACGTATTCTACGACCGGATCAACACGTTCAACCGGCTCGCCGCCCAGCGGGGATTGCCCACGAAAAATACGCTGATCGGCAATGTTTTCAGGAACGGGCCTTCCTTGGCCAGCTGGGCTTCCGAGCGCGGGGTTATTGAAATCTCCAACACGTTCGTCTCCGGCGGGCAAGTGTATCTCGAGAACAACAAGCTGCTGGGCTTCCAAGAAAGCTCGCAATGGGACCTGACGACGAACAAGTCCTCGGTGCCGCTGTCGTCCGTTCAGGCTTCCTCGAAGCCGGCTTGGAACGAGGGCCTCGTCGTCAAGCCGGTCGATCAAGTGATGGACTGGGTGCTGGCGTCCGCCGGAGCGAGGCCGGCCGACCGTCTGCCCTACGAGACGCGGATCGTCGAGAACGCCAGGAACGGCACGGGCAAGGTGGTCGATTCGCTCGCCGAGATCGGCGGCTGGCCGGTTGTCCCGTTCCATGAGCGGAAGCTCGTGATCCCCAAGAACCCGGGCGCGGATGCGGACGGGGACGGCTACACCAACTTGGAGGAATGGCTCGAGTCCTACGCCGCTTACGTGGAAGGGCGCGGCGCCGAGCCGCCGCTCATCGCGCCGGAGGACGGCGAACCGGAGGAAGAACCGGCTCCGGTGCCGGTGCCGTCCAAGAACGTTTCGGAGCTGACCGTCGCTCCGGGCGCTTCGGGTGCCGCGACATGGGCTATTATGTCCAACCTGCAGCCCGGCGATCTGACGTATACGGACCGAGCTTTCCGGTTCGAGACGATCCCGGCCGATATCGTCGGCAGCGACTGGATCATGGTGGCGAACAATTCCAAGACGTTTACGGGCAATCCGCTGTCCAGCTTCAAGGTGGCCGTCGAGTCCGACGTGTACCTGGCGTTCGACGACCGGATGACCGTGAAGCCGGCTTGGCTGCTCGCAGACTGGACCGACACGGGTGAAGACCTCACGGTGTCGAGCCCGTCGATCATCACGTACAGCTTGTTCCACCGCCGCTACCCGGCCGGCTCGACGGTGACGCTCGGCCCGAACGGGAACACTGTGAATGTGCTGTACCTCCCGATCATCAAGGCCGTCCCGACGCTTGGCAACGGGAAGGCGGCGATCACGGCACCGGCGGACGGCGCTGTCCTGACGGAGCTGCCGGCGGTCGTCTCCGGCACGGCGGTCGACGCCGACTCGAACAATGCGGCGATCGCCGATATCCGGGTGTCGATTCTGCAGCAGGCGACGCAGAAGTACTTGAATCCGGCGACGAACCGGTTCGAGTCTTCCGCGCCGGCCTACGGGAGCGCGTATTTCAACTTCAACCCCGTCGACGACACATGGTCGCTGCCGATCGCTGGCGTCCCGTTCACGAACGGCACGTATACCGTGACCGCCTCCGTGTATGACGGCGGCATCGGCACTCCGGCGGTCACCACGTTCACGGTGGCTGTGATCAGCAAGACGGCGCTGGTGGCGGCGATCGCCGACGCCCAGGCCAAGTACGACGCGGCGGTGGAAGGCACGCTGCCGGGGCAATACGAGGCGGGCGCCAAGAGCGCGCTGCAGACGGCAATCGCCGCCGCACAGGCGGTGGCGGACGATCCGGCTGCGACTCAAGCGCAGATCGACGCCGCCGTCGCGACCCTGCAGGCTGCCGTGGCCGCGTTCGAAGACCGGCTCATCGAGCGTCTTCCGGAAGATGTGAACGGCGACGGCAAGGTGAATGTAACGGATCTGCTCCAGGTCGTCTCGAACCTAGGCAAGACCAGCACCAACCCGAACTGGGAGACCGTGAAGGCGGCCGATGTGAACGGCGATCTCGTGGTCGATCACAAGGATGTCACCCTCGTGGCCATCAAGCTCGGTCGAGGGCACTAAGATCAACCGGCAGGAGGATCCGCGCGAAGCGCCGCGGGTCCTCCTCTTGCCGGGTCTATACGGAGGGTACGATGCAACAATTGATTCGAGAGACGGCCCGGCTGGGCAAGCCGGAATGGCGACCGATGCTGCGGTATGCGGCGGAGCTGCACGAGAGGAACACGCATCCGGCCAGCGCCCCGTTCCCGTATCCGTGGGAGGAGATCGGGATCGGTTATTTTGCCAGTCCGGCCTTCGGGCATTGGGATCTGATCCACCAAGTGCTCGATTCCTTGCCCTACGAGCCGGAGCATGCCGGGCACCAGCTGTTGAACAATTTGGCGCTGCAGGGAGCGGACGGGCACGTGCCCGGCACGATCTGGCTGTGGCAGAATCAGGTTCGGTGGAGCACGACGGTGGGCAATCCGCCTGTGTGGCCGCTGGCCGTGCACGATCATTATGAGCTTCACGGTGATCGGACGCTGATCGAGGCTTGCTACGAGCCGCTGATCCGTCAGATCGGCTGGTTCGAAACGAAGCGCAAGGCGGAGGGCGAAGGTTATTATTATACCGATATTCTGAATCATTCGTGGGAGAGCGGCATCGACGACGGGGTGCGCTACGATTCGATCCGCACCGGTGCGTTCGCCTGCATTGACGCCACCTGTCATGTGTATCAGATGTACCGGTATGCCGGGTTATGGGCGGAGCTGCTGGGACGCCGAGAAGAGGCGGAACGCTGGACCGTGCGGGCGGAGAAGCTCGGGGCGTTCATCCGCGAGGAGCTGTATGCGCCGGATGCAGGCTTCTTCTACGACAGCTGGTCGGTGCGGGCGCCTGAGCTGCGCCGCCAGACGATGGACGGCATGTGGCCGGTCGTCGTGGGTGCGGCCCGCGCCGAGCAGGCGAATGCCGTCATTGACGAGCATCTGCTGAATCCGCGCCGCTTTTTCACCGAGCACCCGATTCCGGCCGTCAGTCTGGAGGACCCGGGCTTCGAGCTGCGGATGTGGCGCGGCCCGACCTGGAACAGCATGACGTATTGGGCTGCCCGCGGATGTGCCCGATATGGGCGTCGTGACGCTGCCGTGAAGCTGCTGGAGAAGGCGCTCGACGCCACCGCCGAGCAGTACGACCGGACCGGTACGGTCTGGGAGTTTTACCACCCGCATCGGGGCGAGCAGCTCGAGCTGCAGCGCAAGCCGTATACCGATTACAATGTGCCGTGCCGCGATTATTCGGGCCACAATCCGGCGATTGCGATGGCGCGGCTTTGGACGATTTTGACTTGATTCGGACTTTGGACATCCAGGAGACTTACAGAAGGAGCACAAACATGAACTCATTTCCTTATGGAGCGGTGTTAAAAATTCAACGGGAGTTCACCCCGGAGGACATTCGGTCCAAGCTGGAGGCGATGCATGCTTGCGGCATGAATTTCGTCGTCGTCTGGCCGGCGGTTTTTTGGTGGGAGAGCAAGGCGAATGCGAATTATCCGTTCCAGACCGGGATCGACATCCTGAAGCATGCGGAGTCGCTCGGGATGAAGGTGATCATGGAGCTGGCGGGGCAAATCACCGCGCTTGAATACGCTCCGGATTTCCTGATGCGGGAAGAGTACTACGCCCGGAAAGCGGACGGCACCGCCAAGCGCGATAGTGTCGTGTTCGAATATTTGAACTACAACCACCCGGATGTGAAGACGCTCATCCGCCGCAACTTTACTTCGATCGCCCGCGCGTACAAGAGCTATCCGGCCCTGTACGGCTATGATATTTGGAATGAAACGATGTTCACTTCTTATGACCGCTTCACGCTGCAGGTGTTCCGGGACTGGCTGCGGAGCAAGTACGGCAGTCTTGAGCGGCTGAACGAGGTATGGGATCGCGCGTATGAGGGCTGGGAGCAGGTGGAGTACACCACTTGGCTGTGGCCGAGCGTCATGCCTCTCGTCGATTGGCAGCAGTTCCGCAAAGCGAATGTCGGCATGATCCTGAACGAATGGCGCGGCTATGTAAAGGAGGAGGATCCGGACCGGCCGACCATCGCGGATAACATCAATTCGATGCTGGCTACCGACCAGTTCTACTCCCGCCCTCACGACGACTGGAATGCGGCGGCGAATGTGGACGAGTACGGCATTTCCTTTTATCCCAAAGAGAATTTGGCCGGCACCCCGGCCTACAAGCGCTGGCAAACGTTCGTCGGCGTCCACTCGGCCGTGAAGTCCGGCCGGTTCTGGATCTCCGAGCTGCAGAGCCATCACCGCAATATGTTCAATCCGAACAGCCTCGTGTACCCGCATGAGCTCAAATGGTGGACCTGGGAAGCGATCTCCCATGGAGCGAAGGGACTCATTTATTGGAAATGGGATCCGTTCCTCAAGGGCCTTCAAACCGCCGGCCGAGGGTTGGTGGATGCAGCAGGGCGGCCAACTCCCCGCGCGCATGCGGCCGAGGAAATCGCGCGGGTGCTTGAGGCCCACGAGGATGCGTTTACCTCCTACGAGCCGGAAGTGCCGCGTGTCGCCATCGTGTATGACAAGCTGACGCACGATTTCACCAAAGCCTTCACGCTTTCGGTTCCGCACGAAGCCGGCATCTACCTGGACTCGCTGGCGGGCTTGTTCGAGTGCCTGTATGAGCTGAATATCGCGGTCAAATATGTGACGCCTGAAGACGTAATTGATGGGCGGGCGGACGCGTATCGCGCCCTGTTCCTCACGAATCAGCTGGCGGTCGGGCCCGAGCTTGCCGCAGCACTGCAGCGTTATGCCGAGCAGGGCGGCACGGTCGTGGCGGACGGCAAGTTCGGCGAGCTACGTGAGGACGGCTGGTTGAACGAGAACTCGCCCGGCGGGGCGCTGAACGCGCAGCTCGGCTATCGGCTGATTGATATCGATCCTCTGGGGCTGGACATTACGCTGGATTCGGAGGGTGGCGAAGCCGACGGCGGCGAGCTGGCGGGCTTCTTTGAACGAAAGCTGCTGAAGCTGGAAAGCCCCGAGGTCGAGGTCCGAGGGCGTTATAGCGACGGAGATCCGGCCGTGCTCATCTCCCCTGTGGGCCGAGGGCGGATTATCTACATCTCAACCATGCTCTGGTACGGCTACTATCGGGAGCCTAAACCGGGTGTGCTGCAGTGGCTGCGCGGGCTGAACGAGGAGCTGGGTCTCTCCCGCTACTCCGTCAATCATCCTGAGTTGAAGGCCTGCACGCTCAGGGGCGAGGACGGCCTGCTGCTCTTCGTCTTCAACTACACCGACGCGGAAATCCGCTCCGAGGTTGAATGGACCGACGCCTCTATGCAGGTGGATTCGGTTGTCAATGTGACTGGCGGAAATGCTACGGCAGTCGTGCCGGGACCGCATGCCGGAAGCAAGAGCCTGCCGGTGACGGTATCCGGCCGGGATGTGGTGATTTACCGCCTGACCTTGAGACCTACAGTGAAAAAGGAGAGTGACGCTCGATGAGTCGGAAGCTGAAAGCCTTAGTTCTGCCGCCTGCTGCCAGGCTGGATATGGTTTGTTCGACGGCTTGCCGCCGCTTGCTGGAACAGGAGTGCGATCCGGTCTGGAACGAGACCGGCGCCGATTATACGCCGGAGCAGCTCTCTCCCCTGCTCTCCGACGCGGAGCTGATTCTTACCAGCTGGGGCTCGCCGTTGCTGACCGAGGAGCTGCTGCGAGAGGCTCCACGGCTGCGGTACATCGCACATGCGGCCGGGACACTCAAGCGCCGCGTGCCGGACAACGTCCTCGAGTCGGGGCGGGTGCGCCTGTTCTCGGCGGCGCCGCGTATCGCCCGGTCCGTGGGCGAGTACTGTCTGGCGGCCCTCCTGCACTTGCTGTGGCGGTTCCCGCAGATGGACGCCCAGGTACGGAGCGGCCTCTGGAAGAACGGCGCACTCGGCCGGGAGCTGCGGGACCAGACTGTCGGCATCGTGTCGGCGAGCTCTACCGCCCGGGCGTTCATCGATCTGCTTCAGCCGTTTGGTGTGCACATTCGGGTGTATGATCCGTTTTTGTCCCCCGCTGCGGCCGAGCAGCTGGGGGTCGTGATCGTGTCGCTCGAGGACGTGATGCAGTGCCCTATCATTTCGGTGCACGCGCCTTCGCTGCCGGAGACGAAAGGTCTCCTGACCGCCGAGCTGCTGCGCCTCATTCCGGACGGCGCGATCTTCATCAACTCCTCGCGGGGAGCGGTGCTGGACGAGGCCGCGCTGACGGCGGAGCTCGCCACAGGTCGCTTCGTTGCGGCGCTTGATGTGCTTCAGCAGGAGCCACCTCAGCCGGATCATCCGCTGTTCGGGTTGGACCATGTGCTGCTCACTCCGCATATCGCCGGCATGACCGTGGAAGGGTGCCTCAGCCTGATGGAGGAAGTGCTGCTGGACGTGCTGCGCGCAGAGCGGGGCGAGACGACGAGATACGAAATCAAAGCGCAAGCCTGGGCCGTAATGGCTTAGGCTCCGCTGACAAAGGAGAGGGAGAGCGATGCGTAGTCAATCGGAACGTTCTGGCGGCCGCAAGGTGAAGCTCGGACTCATTCAAGTCGATGCCCAGTACGGCCCTGAGGTGACAGTCGAGTCCTGCCTGGAGGAGCTGCTGGAGCTTGCGGAGCGCTGCCTGCGCGACGGGGCGGATCTCGTGTTTATGCCGGAGACGTACCAATACAAGAATGTGCGGCATATTCCGAGGCGGGAGCTCGTGGCCCGGTATTCGGAGGTGTATAAGCAACGGTGTGCCGAGCTGGCCCGCAAGTACGCCGCCTATGTCGTCCCGTGGGACAACGAGGTGGATGAAGCCGGCAACCTGTACAACACCTCATATATTCTGGACCGGAGCGGGCAGGAGATCGGCCGGTATCGGAAGGTGCACCTGACGCGGCGGGAGAAGGAGAAGCTGACGGCGGGCACGGACTTTCCCGTGTTCGACCTGGATTTCGGCCGCGTGGGCATTATGATCTGCTTCGACAATTACTATGCGGAGACGGCCCGGATCTTGGCGCTGCGCGGGGCGGAGCTTATCCTGTACCCGCTGTTCGGCGATACGCTGAATCCCGGGTGGGAGATCAAGACGCGAGCCCGTGCGCTGGACAATTCCGTTTATGTTGCCCCGTGTTGCCTACATTCCCCCGTACATGG
Source organism: Paenibacillus sp. HJGM_3 (assembly GCF_045062745.1). Lineage (NCBI taxonomy): Bacteria > Bacillati > Bacillota > Bacilli > Caryophanales > Paenibacillaceae > Paenibacillus > Paenibacillus sp. HJGM_3. The sequence goes on along the minus strand of NZ_JBJGED010000009.1, from coordinate 142,333 downwards.
AGATTACTTCGTCTATACGGGCCTAATCGCGCCGGACGGAGAAGTGCTGTGCAAAGTCGAGGAATACGGCACACATCGCGTCGTCGAGGTCGACCTAGACCGGCCGGTGCTGACGAATATCCGGGCGGTGAAGGGCGGCTGCGAGATGATCAAGCCTTATCTGCTCAAGACCCGCAATACGCGAGCCTATGGACCATTGTTGGAGCCGGTGGCCGAGCGGGATTGGGACGAGATCGAATGGACGGAGGAGGCGAAGAACGATGGAGCGGCAGCGAAGCCGAGTTGAGTTTTCGGTTTTCACCAAGCCGTGGCCGTCGGAACCGGCGGCTCGGTTGGCGGAGAAAGTGCACGCATTCGGATTCGACGGTATTGAGCTGCCCGTGAGAGACGGCTTCCAGGTGGAGCCTTCGAAAGTCATGCAGCTGCTCCCCGCCTGGAGTCGCGAGTTCGCGGACGCGGGGCTGCGGATCTACAGCATCGCCGGGCCGACCGACGAGCCGGTGTTTGCCGCCTGCGCGGAGGCAGGCATCCCTGTCATCCGCATCATGCTGGACATCGATTTCCGGGAAGGCTACTGGGAATCGGAGAAGCGCATCCGGGCGTATCTGGAGGGTCTTCACCCGCTTTGTGAGCGGTACGGGGTGAAGGTCGGCATCCAGCAGCACGTCGGGCGTACCCGCGTGAAAACGTCCGCCGGCTTGCTTCGCTTCCTGGAACACACCGATCCGCTCCGCTTTGGGGCGATCTGGGACGCGGGGCACGACGGGCTGCGCGGGGAAGGGCCGGAGATCGGGCTTGACATGGTCTGGTTGCATCTCTGTATGGTCAACCTCAAGAACGCGTGCTACGTCCGGGCCGACCGTCCGGATGCGCCGCATGCGGAGTGGAAGCTCCGGTTCACGACCGGCCGCGAAGGGATGGCTTCCTGGCCCGCGGTGGCGGCGTATCTCCAGGCGCGTAGCTACAGCGGTGTCGTGTGCCTGACCGCCGAGTACGATGAGGAGGCGCACGTGGACCGCTACGTTGCGGAGGATTTGGCGTACGCCAAGCAGTTGTTCGCTTCAAGTGAGAAGCCGTCCGGATAACTCCGGGCGGTTTTTTGCTTGTAAGGCAAAGCTTACAGTTAAGAGGGGTAACCTTACAAAATCCATTCCATTTCCTCACTATAGAGCCGTTTTGTAAGGCAAAGTTACGTTAATAGTGAAGGCGACCGTCTCTAATAGTGAAGTTTGCTTTACAATGACGGCCGGGAGAGCCACTTTTGCTTCTCGATTGTAAAGGGGGTTAGCTTAATAGGTTACTTAGCCTTACAGCCTGCTTCAAGTACCGCTCCCCACGCTTAGCTTGGGCAATAGCCCCTTTCCGCAGTTTGATTATGCCAACTTACATACCCACTGGAGGAGCAAAAAGAAACTGCAGTTCGAATTCGCCCAATTGGAGCGGTGATTCGGAACCTTGCTCGGTCGATGCGATACTCCAAGTCGCCAAAATCGAACTGCACAGCTCAGAACGGTTCGAGCTCGACTCTAAGCAGGCAAAACGAAACTAAATTCGGAGATGTGGAAGGAGTCGAGCCGAAATGGGACGGATGAGAAGGGAGTAAAGCCGGTGCAAGACGGGGTGTGAATGGAGCCGAGCCGGTATGGGGCGGATGGGAAGGGAGTATAGCCGATATGGGGCGGATGTAAAATGAGAAGAGCCGTGAAGTGTCTGTGGGTGGTGTAGGTAGATGGAGCCGAGCCTTGTGAGGCGAATGGTGATCCACCCTCTCCAACACGGGGGCCCCTAAACCGGTTGCACGTTTCGGCGGAATCGGCTACTCTAAAATCAGTCGTCAATTTGGTCGAACCATCATATGCATATAGTGCTTCAACTTTTTGTAATCGTTTTCACGAACGGGAGCGTTTTATCCGTGTTTCCCCTGCATCCGTTCAATGCGCTTCATGCGTTCTATGCGTAATATGCGTACTGTCCGTCCTAAGAGTTTGTAAGCGTCCTATGCGTCCTACGCGTACTGTCCGTATTATGTGTTCTCTGCGTTCTCTGCAGTTGTGTTCCGTGCGGTTGTGTTCTATGAGGTTGTTGTTCTATGCGTTCTATCCCGTACCATTCGATCTATGCCGCACCATTCGCTCTATGTGCAAGGCGTACCATGCGTTCTATCCATTTCACCCATCTAACCGTTCTAAGTGGTACCTTGCGTTCCATTTGTTTATCCATCCATCCTGTCGTTCTTTCCCTACTGTTCCGGTCCTTTCCCCCTCCCATCCTTTGTATGAGGTGATGCCCATCATGAACTGGTTCCGTACTGTGCGAACACGGCATTTTTACTTCAAGGTCATCGTAGTGGCTCTCATCCTGTGCCTCCTCCCTGTGTTGGCCTCCAGTCTCGTCTACTACCAGAATGCCAAAACGACGATTCAGGAGGAGCTGCGGGAGGCGAACGGCAATTACTTGAACCAAACGGCCAACGCCATGGAGCTTATGATCGATCAGATCGGCAGCAGCTTCCGGCAGTTGACCCTGGAGGGCGCTACGATGCGCCAGTTTGAGCTGTTCCCCCGGGGCTCGTATTACGAGACGCTGAGTGGGGAGCTGAGGGACGAGGATTTGCCGATGCTGGAATCGTACTTGCGGGGGAAAAAACAGGCGCTGAACAACATGCGCGCTCTGAAGCTGTCCAATGATTTCATCCATTCGGTCTATTACTTCGACAGCGGCAAACGATTGATCATGACGTCCGATCTGCTCGTCTACGAGCCGGATCGATTCTACGACGAAGGCTGGAACCGGTTCCCCCAGGGCGACCCGGCGCTGCCGATGATCCTGGATATGCGTTCGGCAAAAACACCGGATGGCACGTCCCTGAACGTCATCCCGCTCGTGTACAAGACCTCGATAGAAGGCAACGTGCTCGTCATCAATCTCGACGCGGATCGAATCTACGAGAGCTTCGTCCGGAAACCGGTCCATATCGGCGGCAATCGGATCGGAGACCGCCCCTTCATTGTGATGTCCTCCCGCGGTACGCCGATGCTGTACGACGACGCCAATCCGGTGAACCGGGAGATCGGCGGCAGCCCGATGTGGCAACGGCCGGAGCTGGAACCGCAGGGCTCGCTCGAAGCGGAGGCAGGCGGAGAGCGTCTCTTCGTGACCTGGGTTCGGTCGGAGACGCTGGGGTGGACGTTCGTGTTCGCGACCCCGCTCACCGAATTGTACAAGAGCGTCGCCGGCGTTCGGAACACGATCCTCTGGTATTGCTTCGTCCTCGCCGCGGCCGGGTGCTTGCTCGCCCTGCTGCTCGCCCGGCATCTCTATGCCCCGATCCGCCGCGTGCTGCAGTTCATCAAGAGCGCGGACGAGCGCTATGGCGGATCGCCCAAGGGGGAATGGCACGTCATCCGGCGCAGTCTGGAGGACGCGTTCGAGGATCGGTGGAGCTTGCGCCACCGGCTGAAGGAGAGCCTGCCCGCGTATAAGGACACTTTCGTACGCTCCTTGCTGCGGCAGCATGGCTATGATCGGGCTTATATCGAAGAACGATTGCACTACCTCGGCTTCGACATAGACTGGGAGCATTTGACGCTGATGGTCCTCGCCTGGGAACGATCCTCGGAGAGTCCGGCCGATGCGGAGAGCGAGAGCTTGGCCAAAGTCCATCTGGCGGATACGATCGCGGAGGTGCTGCCGGACCGCTGGAAACGAATGATGGCGGAGACGACGGACGATGCGCTCGTCGTGATCGTGAATGTGGATGCACAGGACCTCTCTGCCTTATTCGCCGCCGCAGAACGGCTGATCGGCACGCTCGACGAGCGGCTCGCCATCGGCTGCTCGATCGGCATCGGCCGGCACTGCCTGAATGCGGGCGAACTCGGGCGGGCTTACGAGGAAGCGCTGGAAGCGCTCCGCTACCGGGGGATCGTGGGCTCCGGCCAAGTGATCTATATCGAGGACGTTCTCCTGGACGGAACGGCCGTTTTCCGCTACCCGTCCGATAAGGAGGAGTCGCTGAATACGTATATCTTAAACGGTGACGCCGAGCAAGCGCTCCGGCTGCTCGATCAGATCGTGAGGGAACTCGGCGGGGAGAGAGGCCGGGTACACGTGCGGCAAATCCAATACGCCCTTATGCGGCTCCTGGGCAGCCTCGTTGCAACCTCCGAGCGGATGAACCTCGATCTGGCCGTGATCGCGGGAGAGAAGCGAAGCTTATATGCCGCCTTGCTCCACAAGGACGATCTGCACGACGCGGTCCAATGGCTGCGCGGATTGGTGCAGGGACTTGCCTCTGGCTTCGGCACGGCCTTCCGCGAGAAGAACAATCGCTACGTGGAGCAAGCGATGTCGATCATTCATCGCGAGCTGGAACGGCCGCTGTCGCTTGTGGAGCTGGCGGACCGGCTGCAGCTGAGTCCCTCGTACTTGAGCCGGATTTTCAAGGAGCATTGCGGCTCCTCGTTCTCCGATTATTTGACGCAGGTCCGGATGGAGAAAGGAAAAGCGCTGCTCCTTGAGACGGATTTGAAAATCAAAGAAATCGGCGAGCGCGTCGGCTACTTGAAAAGCGATTATTTCATCAAGCTGTTCCGCGAATGCATCGGCATGACGCCCGGCGAATACCGCAAGGCGCGCAGCGAGCTGTAACCGGCCTGACCCCCGATACCACAACCATGAACCGGATACCACACTGTTGCGATATGTCATCGCTGAGGGATGCAAGGCATCAACCCGGCATTCCGGTATCGCCCCCCTGCTCTCATACTGAAGCTGCAGGGCATGGTGCGGTGTCGCGACACGCAGTCCCTGCAAACTTGAGAACGTTTTCGAAAGGGGCAAAGGGCATGATTCTTAGAAAAATCGGCATCACCTCCGCCGCAGCGATCGCACTGGCCGGAGCGGTCGCCGGCTGCTCGTCGGGAGACGGAACGAAACCCGCGACGACCTCGGCCAAGCCGGAGGCGAGCGCAGCCAAAAAGATCGAGAAGGTGTACGTCTACGCCAACTTCGGCAACCTCGCCAACAATAATACGGTGAGCAAGCCCGAGGCGGTGGAAGAAGTCAAGAAGGTCGTCATGGACAAGATCGGCATCGAGATCGTCCCGATTATTCCGCCGAAGGGATCGGAGGCCGACAAGCTGAACGTGCTGCTAGGTTCAAACGAGCCGCTCGATATTTTCGCCGGCAGCATGGGCGTTCATCAGGCGAATGGCGCCGTCCGTCCGATCGGCGATCTGCTCGATAAGTACGGCCCTAACATCCGCAAGCTGTGGCCGAACGATTGGAAGATGGCTTGGGATGCGCTCACTACGTCGGACGGGAAAATATGGGGCATTCCGACGGGTGCGCCGGTTGCGGGTAACACGGTGCTCGTCCGCGAGGATTGGCTGAAGAAGCTGAATCTGTCGATGCCCAAGACGATCGACGAGTATGAGGCGGTACTCAAAGCTTTCAAAGATCAGGATCCGGCCGGCTCCGGGCAGACGATTCCGCTCCTGACCGACCTCGCCTCGCTGCATGGCGGGTTCGCCGCCGGGTTTATGGACGTAGGCTACGGCAATTGGCTCGACAAGGACGGCAAAGTGAAGCCGCCTCAGCTACATCCGGGCTACCGCGATTTCGTCGCGAAGATGGCGGATTGGTACAAAAAGGGCTACATTTTCAAAGAAGCGTTCTCCTCCAACCGGACCCGCCAGATCGAGCTCGTGAAGCAGAACCGGGTGGCGAGCGGCGTGCTGTGGAATACGACGGTGACCGCCAACGAATACTTGCTCCGGCAAAACGTACCGGAAGCCAAATACACGGTGGCAGCCGATCTGAAAGGCCCGGCCGGCCACATCACTTCGCTCGGAGCGGTCGGCACTAGCGGCATCATGATCAACAAAAACGCCAAGAACCCGGAAGCTGCTATGAAGCTGATCGATTGGGTGCATTCCGATATCGAGAACTACTTCCTCTTGTTCTTCGGGATTGAAGGCAAGCATTGGAAGTATACGGACAAGAGTAAGCGCATTATCGAAGGCTTGAACACCGACTACATGGGCGATCTGATTCCGGGCCTGACGTTCGCCTACACCGTGCAGTATGAGAAGAACGACCCGTCGTTCGGGCCGCAGTTCGATTACATCCGCAAGTATATTACGAACATGGACCGGGTGAAGAAGTCCGCGCTGGCCGATGTGGAATTCCGCTTCGACACGAAAGCAATCAACGAGAAGGTGCCGACCTCGGGCGATATTACCCGGATGATCGAGCAGGAGACGATCAAGTTCATCACCGGCGCAAGGCCTATGGAGGAATACGGCAAGTTCCTCGACGAGCTGAATAAGGCCGGCCTGGACAAATGGATCGAAGCTTACACGGCGGAATATAACCGGGTGAAAGGCACCAAATAGCGCCCGCTCCGGCCGGGAGGCGCCTCATGAGCGCCTCTCGCGGCCGGAGTTATCCGGTCCGGCAAGACGAAACGGAGTGATTCAGTCATGCATGTCAGTATTTTCTCTCGATTCCGCAAGCACAAGCTGCATTATGCACTCGTCATCCCGGGCATGCTCTATTTTCTTGTGTTCCATTACGGTCCGATGTACGGGGTTATCATAGCGTTCAAACAAGTGGCGCCGTTCGACGGGCTTCACGGGATGCTGACGGCCGATTGGGTGGGGCTGAAGCATTTTCGCAATTTCATCCACTCTTATTACTTCTGGGACATTATGGGCAATACGCTCGCCATCAGCTTCTATCGGATCGTCTTCGGGTTCCCGGCCCCGATCATCCTGGCTCTGCTGCTTAATGAGGTTCGGCATACGATTTTCAAAAGAGTGGTCCAGACGATCTCCTACTTGCCGCACTTCTTGTCCATGGTGATCGTGGCCGGACTTATGACGGCTCTGCTCAGCGTGGATGACGGTTTCGTCAAAGGGCTGCTGCTGCGGTTGGGCGTGGAGCCGATCCCCTTTTTGACCGATCAGGCGTATTTTCGCTCGGTGCTCGTCGTCTCCGGGATTTGGAAAGAGGTGGGCTGGAGCACGATCATCTATCTGGCCGCCATCGCCAGCGTCGATCAGCAGTTGTATGAAGCGGCGAAGGTGGACGGGGCCGGGCGGTTCCGGCAAATTTGGCACATTACCCTTCCGGGGATCAGCCACATTGCCGTGATCTTGCTCATCTTGTCGATCGGTCACATCATGGATGCCGGGTTCGAGCAAATCTTCCTGTTGTACTCTCCGCCGGTCTATGGAGTCGCGGATATTCTCGACACGTATGTGTACCGGAAGGGGCTAGTCGAGGTCAACTACTCGTTCGCGGCCGCGGTCGGGCTGTTCAAGTCGGTTATCGCGTTCATTCTCGTGATCGGGGCCAACTATATCGCCAAGAAGCTTGGACAGGAGGGGATCTGGTAACGATGGCTGCCGTGCACAAAATCCGGTCCCGCATGAGCGGAGGCGAGATGACATTCCAGCTGTTCAATTACACGCTGCTCACGCTGCTGTCTCTGTCGTTCATCGCGCCCTTCCTGGCGATCGTGTCGACTTCGTTCGTGGGAGAGAACGAACTGATCCGCCGGGGGAACTTCATCCTGATCCCCGAACAGCTCGATTTCACCGCCTATCGCGTGCTGCTGTCGGAAGGGTCGCTGTTGTACCACGCCTATGGCATCACCGTTCTGCGGGTGGTCGTGGGGACCGCGCTGAACCTGCTTTTCACCGCTATGCTGGCGTATGGCCTATCGCGTAGAGATTTGCCCGGGCGCAATACGCTCATCACGCTCGTGTTCATCACGATGCTGTTCGGCGGCGGGCTTATCCCGACGTACTTGTTGCTGAAGTACATGCATCTGATCAATACGTTCTGGGTGATGATCATCCCAAGCTTGATTAGTGCCTGGAACTTGCTGATCATGAAAAACTTTTTTGGCCAAATCCCGGAAAGCCTGATCGAGTCCGCCACGATTGACGGAGCCCGGCCGCTCACGATCTTGGCCCGCATCGTATTCCCGCTCAGTCTGCCGACCTTCGCGACGATCGGCTTGTTCTACGCGGTCGGCCACTGGAACGCCTGGTTCGACGCCACGATCTACATCAACGACTCCAAGCTGATGCCGGTGCAGGTGCTGCTCCGCCGTATCGTACTCTCGTTCTCGAGTCAGGATCTGGATGCGGAGATGTTGAACGGGGTGGCTCACAAGCCGACGGCTCAGAGCCTGCGGGGGGCGATGATCGTCGTCACGACGCTGCCGATTTTGTGTGTGTACCCTTTTTTGCAGAAGCATTTTGTTAAGGGTGTGTTGACGGGCTCGCTCAAAGGTTAAAAGAAGCGTCATTCTAATCACTACGGGCAAGGGATGGTACTCCACCGCTGTTGAAATCAAGTTGATTTAATCAGAATTGATAATGTTTCAACTTGATTTCAAAGGCGGCCGTAAACTTTCCGTACCATTCCCTTGCCCACCGCTCTTCGAATGAATCGGGTCAAAACCTTTAACTCGCCCGTCTGTGGGGGAGGAGTAGAAAAGAAGGAGAGGGAGAAGAAACATGGAGCAAAAGGGAAAGATCGTGCTGGATTTACCCCCGGTGGAAGGGAATCCGAGGAATAGCGAGGGCGCGTTCTTCGAGCTGCGGGACGGGCGGACGATGTTTGCGTACAGCCGTTTCATCGGAGATTCGGCCCACGATGATGCCAAGGCGTGTATTGCGGTCCGCTATTCGTCCGATGGAGGGGAGACGTGGTCCGATGATACGATTGTCGCCCGGCCGGAGGATCACGATGCGATCAATATTATGAGCGTCTCGCTGCTGCGGTTGAATAACGGCGATCTCGGTCTGTTCTACTTGATCCGCTACGGCTGGCACGATATGCGGCTGCATCTGCGCCGGTCGGCTGACGAAGGGAATACATGGGGGGACCCGGTCTGCTGCGTCCCGGGCATGGGATACTATGTGACGAACAACGACCGGGTGATCCGGCTGTCCTCGGGACGCCTGCTGATCCCGGCCGGGCTGCACCGGATGAAGACGAGCAGCAAGACGGAGTGGGGCTCGTTCGACGGGCGGGCGATTACGTTCTTCTTCTACTCGGATGATGACGGTGTCACTTGGCGAGAGGCGCGTAATTTCCTCACCATCGGCGCCCCGAACTCGAAGAGCGACATGCAAGAGCCAGGCGTGATCGAGCTGCGTAGCGGCGCATTGTGGGGGTGGGCACGCACCGACCTCGGCTTCCAGTACGAGACGTTTTCGCATGACGGCGGAGAGTCGTGGAGTGCGCCGATGCCTTCCGCGTTCACCTCGCCTTGCTCGCCCCTTTCGATGAAGCGGCTGCCGGAGAGCGGCGACTTGTTCGCGGTGTGGAACCCGATCCCCGCCTACAATACCCGCCGGTTAGAGAAGCACAGCTGGGGGCGCACGCCGCTTATCGGGGCGATCAGCCGCGACGAAGGTCGGACCTGGAGCGGCCACTTCGCCGTCGAGCGCGAGGAGGACGGCAACGGCTGCTGCTACACCGCGATCCACGCGACCCGCGACTATGTGCTGCTCGCGTATTGTGCGGGGGAGGCGGAGGACGGCATCTGCCTCGCAAGGCTGAAGGTGCGGAAGATACCTATTAGCGAGATCTATGCATAATCCGGATCTAGGCGAACCCGGCTGCCTCTTGGCAGTCGGGTTTGTGTATGCTACTCTCTTTTTAACATAGAGGGATTAGTCATGGGTAGGGGGCACATTGCATGTTAGAGAGTTACCTCAATAAACAAGTATCCTCGGTGAATTTGAACCAATAGAAACATACGAAGGAAAAGTAATCGCCGTTGTAAAGAGAAAAAATGACTTCGAAGACAAGCTTGTTGTTTCCAATAAGTATTATTCAATTGAACAAATAAGTGCACTCATTGAATTCCAAGAACGGTTTTTTGATACCGAGATCATCACTTTGACATAAGGAAAAACCCACATAACCTAACTGAAAGGAAGGCTCGATTATGGCTGAGGTTATCCTGCTGAGGGGACGCCCGGGTGTGGGCAAAACGACGGTTTCCAACGGCCTGCAAGCCTGTCTTCATGTCCCGATCATTCGCAAGGACGACATTTACGACGCGGTAGCGGGCTACAACGATAGTCATGAGCTGCGGAATCGAATGTCGTACGACATTTTATACAACATGCTGGAAACGAACCGGCTGCTCCACGGCCGAGTCATCTTGGACTTCCCGTTCAATCGCGCTGAGGATATGAGGCGGTTCGATGAGTGGGTAAGGGAGCAGGGCATATCGCTGAGGTCGATTCTGTGCGTGTGCTCGGACGAAAGGATCTGGGCCGAGCGATTCGAAGCGCGAAAGCTCGCTCCCCGGCCCAATCAGCTGATTACCGATTTCGAGGAGCTGAAACGGCATTACGGGGATCTGAGCATCGATCCGGTAGAAGGGGAGTTGATCGTGGATACGGTCGAAAACATCGGCGCGATCCTGGAACGAATCTTGGACTATTTGAACTGATACATAAAGAGGTGGGGTGGGTCACAATGGATACGCATGTCAACATTTTGGGCATTCCGGTGCCGAAGCTCACGATGGACCGCTCGATCGAACGGGTCGAGCAAATGATCGAACAGGACGGTCAGGAGCTGTGCCACGTCATTACGCTGAATCCGGAAATTGCGATGGCTTGCCAGCATGATGCATCGCTCCGGACGATTGTCGATGAGGCGGGCTTACTGACGGCCGACGGGATCGGCATCGTCATGGTGTCTCGGCTGCGCGGAACGCCTCTGCCCGAGCGCGTCACCGGGTGCGATATGCTGTACCGGCTGCTCGAGCGGGGCAATGAGAAGGGCTGGTCCTTCTACCTGCTGGGAGCGAACGAAACGACCAGCGCACTGGCCGCGGACGTGATCCGGCGGGATTACCCGAACGTCTCGATCCTTGGGCGGCACCACGGGTTCTTCAAGCAAGAGGAAGAAGGTGAGCTCGTCGAAGAGATCAGGGTTCTAAAGCCGGATGTACTGGTAGTAGCGCTAGGGGCCCCTTATGCGGAACGGTGGATTCACAAGTACAAGGGGGTCCTGCACGCCAAGATCGCCATCGGTGTCGGCGGCAGCCTCGATGTGGTAGCGGGGACGGTCCCGAGGGCGCCCATGGTCTGGCGGAAGCTGAACATCGAATGGCTGTTCCGGCTGCTGAACCAGCCTTCGCGTTGGCGGCGGCAGCTGCTGCTGCCCCGGTTTGCCTGGAAGGCTTTAGTGTACCGAGACAAGTAGAGGGGAGTGATGGGCAGTGAATCTGCGGCTTGCATCCGAGAATCATGCGGATTATTTGCTTGAGAGCGAGGATGTGAACTACTCGCATCCGTCGATCGGCGCCATAGCCGATGTGCTTCGCAAGCAGGCGCCGGACGAACTGGCTTATGTCCAAGCGGCCTTTGAATTCGTGCGCGATCAAGTGTCGCACTCGTGGGATATCCAGAGCCCGCGGGTCACCCGGATCGCCTCGGATGTACTGGCGGCGCGGGAAGGGATTTGCTACGCCAAGTCCAATCTGCTTTGCGCGCTGCTGCGGCGGGAAGGCGTTCCGGCCGGTTTTTGCTACCAGCGATTGACGCTGGGCGACACGCCGGACACGGGCTACGTCATCCATGCGCTTAATGCGGTGTACCTCCGCTCGCTCGACCGATGGGTGCGGCTGGACGCGCGGGGCAACAAAGACGGTGTAGACGCACAATTTTCCACGGACACCGAGCGTTTGGCATTTCCCATTCGAAGCCACTACGACGAGGTCGACTATCCGACGATTTATACGCATCCCCATCCGGCGACGATGGAGGCGCTTGTCCAAGCGTCGAATTGCCTGGAGATGTACTTGCACGGTTTGCCGAGTACGTTGGATGAGTAGGGGAAGTTGCGGAAAGCGTGTTGTAAGGCAAAGCTTACAATTAAGCTGGGTAACCTTACAAGTTTGTACGTCCATTGTGCCATTTCTGCCGGTTTGTAAGGCAAAGCTTCGTTAATAGTGAATGTCACCCTCCTTAATAGTTAAGTTTAACTTACTAGGACGGCGAAATGTACGATTTCGGTCCAATAATTGTAAGGCAGGTTAGCTTAATAGTTAACTTTGCCTAACAAGACCCGGCTTCTGTTGCCGCCAGCACGGATGCAGCCATCGCAGATACCGCCTGCGCCACCCACCAGCCCACGCCAGCCACTGGCCCACCTACCTGCACACAGGCGGCCAGCCCACATTCCCGTCCGCACCGCCTGAAAGGCCGATAAATCGTGTTACTGGCCGGGAGGCGGGGCGGATGGCCCGAGCGAAACCCTTGACAAGCCCGCACCGATAAATTAGCATGGGAGCAACTTACAACACTGAGGTGGTTCGGATGCGGTTGCCCGGGAAGCCCAATAAAAGCAACATTTTCAAGCGCTTTCTGGTCTCGTTCCTGCTCATGCTGATCATCCCGATCGGGCTGTCGAGCTTCACATACTACGAAGCGGTCAACATCGTGGAGACGCAATCCCGAGAGGCCAAGCTGTCCGTGCTGGAGCAAACCCGCGATATGCTCGACAAGCAGTGGAACGACATGGACGAAGCCTCGATCCAGCTCTCCTTCGATTCCCGGCTGATCGGGCTCTATAACGTGCAGGCGCCGCTCGACAACTCGCCGGTGCTGTTCGACGTCTGGAACTATTACAAGGACTTTCGTTCCTTGGCCTTGACTGGAAGCGCATTCACTAACACGGTGTTCATCGCGCTGAAGAACAGCGATCTAGTCTTCTCCAAGGTCCAGACGACCGATTCGACGCGCGAGTTTTATAACGACGTGTTCCACTACGACCGGATGTCGTACGAGGAATGGCATGCCCTCCTGTTCGACAAGTCGCATCTCCGCGAGGTGCTCCCGTCCCGCCCAGCCCGCATCAACGGGGTCGACACATCGGTGATCACCTACATGACTTCGCTGCCGTTAGGTGCCAATCAGGAGAGTCAAGCTGTGGTCGTATTCGCGATCGAAGACAAGGACATTCTGAAGCTCGCGGGCATCGACGGAGAGAACGGCCATACATTCTCGATCCTGGACGATAAAGGGACCGTGCTCACCGGCGACGCGAACGTACCCATCCCGGCGGCGATCCGCAGCGCGACAGACCGGCACGGCTACATGCATGCGCAAATCGCGGGAGAGGACCACCTCTTCGTCTATACCCGGTCGGGCAACAACAACTGGACCTACGTCGCCTCCGTGCCGATCGAGCAAGTGATGGGCAATGTCTACTACATCCGGACGATCGCCCTGTCCGTCGCCGCCGGCACGCTCGTCGTCGGCACGGTGATCTCGCTATGGATGGCGTACCGGCACTCCAAGCCGTGGAAGGAAATCGTCTCCGTACTAAGAACGTTCTGGGGCAACGACCAAGGCGGCAAACCGGAGCTGGCAGGGCTTCCGGACAAGCCGAACGAGGTCGATTACCTCCAGAAGAGCATCGCGCGGCTGATCGACAACAACCAGTCGATGCAGCAGGCGCTGCAGCGGCAGGCGGACACGCTGAAGACCGTGTTCATCGAGCGGCTGTTCAAGGGCGAGTTCGAGGACCGCGCCCAGATGCAGGCCATGCTCGCCCACGTCGGGCTCGAGCTGCGGGGGAGCGGCTTCGCCATCGCCGTGCTGCACATCTACAAGCACAATGCAGCGCTCAACCCCGAGAGCCTGGAGGAGCAGAGCATCCTCCGGGCGCTGATGGAGGGAGTCGTCCGCGAGCACCTGCAGGGGAACGGCTATCTTCATACAATGCATGAGAACGAGCTCGCCATCCTCATCCGGTCGGACCTCGCGGACAAGCCGGCGTTCGCCGCCGCCCTTGAAGCGCTCTTCCATCGGATCAGTGAGCAAATTCGGGAGCGGTACGTCATCGCGCCGATGATCGGCGTCGGGGAGATCTACGACGAGCTGTTCGACGTGCACTATTCGTTCCAGGAAGCGAAGCAGGCCGTGACCGACAGCCAGGCGGTGGGCGGGGACGAACCGGCCGTGGTATGGTACGCGCACATGAAGAAGCGGCATACCGGCTACTATTACCCGACGGAGGTGGAGATCCGCCTCATGAACGTGGTCAAGGCGGGCAACGCCGCCGAACTCGAGCATATCCTGCAGCATCTGCATCACGAGAACTTCGTGGTCCGGTCGCTCTCCACCGTCACGAAGCAGCACTTGCTGGCCGATCTCCAGGCGACGGAGCGCAAGCTGAAGGACGAGCTCGGCCGCCAGCTGCCCGAAGAAGCGGCTGAGCATGGGCCGATACTTGCATTCATCGGTCTCGACCAAGACTTGCACGACGTGTTCCTGCCCTTCCTCCAGCTCTGCCGGTCGATCGAGAGGAACAAGAAAAGCCGCAATACGCGGCTTATGGACAAGATCGTGGGGTACATCGACGAGCATTTTCAGGATGCTAACCTCAGCCTGTATGCGATCGCGTCCCACTTCAATTTGTCGGAATCCTACTTGTCCCAGTTTTTCAAAGAGCAGTCCGGCGAGACGTTCAGCTCATATCTGGAGAAGCTCCGCATCTCGCTCGCGTGCCGGCTGATCGCCGAGGACACGCTGTCCATTGACAGCATCGCGGCGCAGGCCGGGTACAACAGCACGCACTCCTTCCGCCGGGCGTTCAAAAGGACGATGGGGGTATCCCCATCGTCCTACAAGCAGCTGTAGCGCCTACGCGCTGCAGCTTTACTTCGCTTTGTTGTACGCGTCGGTCCGCAGCTTCACGACTTCCGGCAGCCCGGCTTTGTTCGCCGCGTCCATGAACTTCTTCCAGTCCGAATCGTTGGTCGGGTCGAGCGCCCCGGTGATGAATTTCAGCCAATATTCGTCCCGAACGCCGTTCAGGTTCGTCTCCAGCCCGACGAGCTTCTTGCGGTCCGCTTCGTTGAACTGGAAGATCGGCTCGATCGGCCCGTAGTAGTTCGGCTTGCTCGGGATGACCTTGCTCATGTCCAGCTTCGCCTTATTGAACGTTTCGTCGAACGCCTTGTGCAGCGTCATGAAGCCGCCCAGCCCAATCAGCCCGATGTTGATGCCGTAGGTCGGCAGCTTGTCGCCTTGGGCGTTGATCGGTGTGCTCATCGTCGGCAGGTAGGTCGGGAAGCCGTCCTTTTTCTCGTACGTTACCCCTTCCTTGCCGTACGTATACCACAGTTGGCCTTCCTCAGACGCCGCCCAGTTCAAGTAATCCAACAGGCGGTCGACCTTCTCTTGACTCGTGCCTTTCTTGATCGCCGGTCCCCAGAACGAATAATACGCTTCCTTCTTGTAGATCGTCTTCTGCGGATTGTTCGACGGATGGTCGTAGTTGTCGACCCAGGCCCAGTTGACGTCCGGCGCGGCCGCTTTTTGCAGCCCGTTGTTGTAGGTAGGCTCGGTGATCGTCTGCATGACGACGTTGTTGCCCTGGGCGATCAGCTTATTCGTCTGGTCGGCCGTGGCGGTGGCGAAATCTTTCATCATCAAGCCGTTTTTGTACATTTTGTTCAAAAACACCAGCATCTCGCGGCTCTCGTCGGTAGCGAGCGGGTACGCGTGGAATTCTTTCGTGACCGGATCGACGTAGGCGTTCCAGTTCAGCAAGAGATCGGGGAAGCCGAACATCTGGAAAAACGTGCTGACCGCCCACAGCGGACTCGAGGCGTTGCCCGGCGACACGAACGGGATCAGCCCGGTCTTGTCCTTGATCGTCTTGAGCGCGGCGAGCATCTCGTCCGGCGTCTTCGGGAATTTCAAACCGTATTTGTCGAACAGATCCTTACGGTACTGCCACGCCGTCTGAACGGGAATCGTCCGCTTGGAAGGCAGGAAGTACAGCTTGCCGTCGGAGAAGCGGGTCGACTTGTACACCGTGTCCCATTCTTCGTCGGTCCAGATTTTCAGGTAATTAGGCAGCTTCGTCTTGATCTCGTCCAGCTCGAAAGGGCGGAGGAAGCCGGAAGACATCCACTCCACCGATTTCCACTGGTCGCGGGAGTAAGGGATGAACTCGGGACCGTCTCCCGTGGAGAGCAAGAGCGTCGTCTTGGTCGGCCAATCGTTGCGGCTGTAGTCCTCCGCCTTGAACACGAGATTGAACTTCTCCTTCAGCATCTTCGCTTCCAAATCTTCCTTTACGTTCGTAGCGTCCAGAATGGCCCGGGACACCGTAATCGTCAATTCCTTGTCGTATTTGCCGCTCGTCTTCGTGCCGGCTGAGGCTGTAGGCGTGGAGGACGGAGACGGCGAGGCCGGATCGGCGCTGTCCGAGCACCCGACTACAAGGGTGGCAGGCAGGACGATGGACATCAAGAGTGCAAACGGTTTTTTGAACACTGGGACTCCCCCATTTCTAATGTGAAGGCATCAGCCCTTTAACGAACCGATCATGACGCCTTTGACAAAATATTTCTGAATAAACGGATACAAAATCATCATCGGCCCGATGGAGACGAAGAGCGTCGCGTACTTGACGGAGGTGACGTCCGTGGAAGCCATCTCGCTGGCGGACGCCTCCCCGGCCCGGATCGACTGCATGAGCAGCTCCGAGCGAATGATGATCTGGCGCAGCACCATCTGCAGCGGATACTTGTCCTGGTCCTTCAGATAGAGCAGCGAGGAGAACCAAGCGTTCCAGTAATTCACCGCGTAGAACAGCCCGATCGTGACCAGCGCGGCCATCGACAAGGGCAAGGTGATGCGGAGGAAGATGACCAGATCGTTAGCCCCGTCCAAGTAAGCGGATTCATTCAGCTCCTCGGGAATGGCTTGAAAATAGGATCGCATGATGATGAGGTAATACGTCGACACCGCCGTGGGCAGAACGATCGCCCAGATCGAATTGTACAGGCCCAAGTTTTTCACAAGCAAGAAATTCGCGATCATGCCGCCGTTGAAATACATCGTGATCAGCACGAACACCATGTAGAAGCCTCGCAGCGTCAAGCGCTTGCGGGAGATCGCATAAGCGAGCGAAGTCGTCAGCACCATGCTGATCGCCGTGCCGAGCATCGTATACACCACAGAGTTCAGAAAGGAGCGGGCTACGGTTTTCGCTTCCCAGATAAGACGGTATGCCTTCAGTGTAACATCTACCGGGAAGATCGACACCTGGCCCAGATTATAAGCCGTCGGGCTGCTGAGTGAGGCGGACAGCACGTATAGCACAGGATATATCGTAGCAATCAGCACCAGAATCATCACTGCGTGCACGACGACGTCCAGCAGCTTCGACGATAGCGAGCGGTCTCGGATCATGGGGGCACCTCCTTTCGTCAAAGACTTTGGTGGGTTAAAGATTTTGGGTCCCCGCCAAAGTACTCGGAATGCGCATCGAAGCAATACGTCACTTTGGTGGGCTGTTTAGAACAAGCTGTTGTCGGTCGTCTTCTTGACGATCCAGTTCGCGGTCAGCAGCAGGAAAATGTTAATAAGCGAGTTGAAAAAGCCGACAGCCGTGGCGAAGCTGTATTCGCCGAACTCCAGGCCGCGCCGGTACACGAATGTGCTGATCACATCCGACACCTCGTAGGTGACCGGCGACTGCATGAGCAGCACCTTGTCCGCGCCGAGCGACATCATCTTGCCGATCTGGAGCAGCAGCATGATCATGACGGTCGGTTGGATGGCCGGCAAGGTAATGTGCCAGATCATCTTCACCCGGCTCGCGCCGTCGAGCGAGGCGGATTCGTACATGTCCGGGTTCACGTTCGTGAGCGCCGCCAAGTAGATGATCGCGCCCCAGCCGAGCTGCGTCCAGATGTCGGACAGGATATACAGCGGCCGGAACCATTCGGACACGCCCATGAAGTTGATCGGCTCCATATGGAACACCTTCACCAGCAGCATGTTCAAGGGTCCGTCCTGCGGCGAGAGGAACATGAACAGCATCCCCACGATCGCCGGCAGCGAGATGAAGTGCGGCAGGTAGCTAACCGTCTGTACGAACCGTTTGTAGAAGCGGTTCCTCACCTCGTTCAGCAGGATGGCGAACAGGATTTGCAGCGGGAACACGAACACCAGCTCCAGGACGCTCAGCAGCAGCGTGTTGCGGATGACCCGCCAAAAGTACATATGCTGGAAAAACTTCACGAATTGGTCGACGCCGACCCATGGGCTGCCCCATACCCCATTGAGGGGTTGAAAATCTTGGAACGCGATCAGGACGCCATACATCGGGACATAATTAAAAATCAGATAGAACAGGACCCCCGGCAACGCCAATAAATGCAGATACTTCGAGCGCGCCCACCCTTTTCGGACCGCCGATCTCCAGTTGCTTCGTGCTCTCCCCCGATCGCTAACAAGGGGCGCCGCGTTGTTCATGGGTTACGTCTCCTTCCGACAGCGCCTCGTTTTCTTCCGTCCAATGCCTCTTCTCCTTCCGCTGATTATGGTAGCGCTTCACCCACATCTTACAAAGGCCCCTTCGGACGTACAAGGTACACCTCATAACGAGGGTACGATTCCTTAGAATCCAGGCACGAGAAGGGCTTTTCTAAAAAATCGTACGGTGGGCGAAGCAGATGGATCTGGTACCGCTCGATCGCGCGGGAGTATGATCAAAACCAACGGGGCGAAAAGCAAGCGTTTACAAGAACGCTCCTTCGGTGGAAAAGGAGGTGGCCGGATGGCAGACGACGCGGTTGGATGAGATGCATACGATCCAGGATGGCACAAAAAATAGGAGGAGGAACATGATGAAAAAGAAATCGATTGCTCTTCTGCTCGCCATATTGCTGGCGCTGCAGCTGTTGCCCGCGATGCCCGCCCGTGCGTCGGCGATCGGCATCAGCAACCTCACGTTGAACAACGAATGGTTCGCTCCGGTCACGTATGCCGTGTATTCCGATCTGCAGACCGGCCGGCAAGTCTACGTCAACGATCCCGCCACCACCTTTACCAACGTAGGGCCTTATGCCGGCTTGTCCTATATCCAGACCGGCGGCGGAACGGAGCATAAGAACGAGCCGACCAACCCGTTCCTTACATTCACGATCGATACGGACGCGACGATCTACGTCGCGATGCACGCGGACGACGCGTTTACCGATCCGTTCTCCGCTGACTTTTGGCTGACCCCTCAATATGGGTGGACATACACGGGGAATACGCTCGAAGCGCAGGTGAAGGACGCGAACGGCACGGTCACGGCGACGAACGTATATCGCGTCTACTCGCGTACGTACAAGGCCGGCACCGTTGCGTTGGGCGGCAACAATGCGACGGGCCATATCGGCTTCGGCCAGATGTATTCCGTCCTGGTCGGGCCGGCGGTCGGCACGCCGCTCGATCCGCCGCCGCTGCGGCCTGAAGTCGTGCCCGGCACGATTCCCGCCTTTCCCGGAGCGGAAGGGGGCGGGAAGTACGCCACCGGCGGTCGCGGTCAGGACGTCTACTATGTTACGAATCTGAACGATTCCGGGCCGGGTTCGTTGCGCGACGCGGTGAGCCAGAGCAACCGGACGATTCTGTTCCAGGTGTCGGGGACGATCGAGCTGCAATCCATGCTGTTCGTCACGGCATCCAATCTGACGATCGCCGGTCAATCCGCGCCCGGTGATGGGATTACGTTCAAGAAGCATACCGTCGTGTTCCAGGGCGATAACCTAATCGCCCGATACCTCCGATTCCGCACCGGCGACGAAGCCGGGGTGGACATGGACGGCGTTACGGGGCGGTTCCGCAAACAGCTCATGTTCGACCATATCTCGGCGAGCTGGGGGACCGACGAGTCGGCTTCGTTTTATCAGAACACCGACTTCACGATGCAGTACAGCACGATCGCCCAGACGATCGTGTTCTCGAACGTGGCGGGCAAAGGCTTCCACGGCTATGGAGGCATCTGGGGCGGCGACAACGCCACCTATTACTACAACCTGCTCGCCCACAACGACAGCCGCAACCCGCGGTTTTCCGGCAAGTCGATGGATGTGCGCAACAACGTGATCTACGACTGGGGCTACAAGAGTATGTACGGCGAGAACCAGCAAGGGAACATGGTGAACAACTATTACAAGGCCGGCCTCAGCACCCAGGACCAGGACCGGATGGCCGAGGCGGAGCTCGGGTCGAGCATCGCCCTGACCGGCAACAAGAGCGTGCACCGGGACGGCAGCTTGTCAGCCGCCAGCCACCCGAACAACTTCGCCGGCATCAAGAAAAACCCGCAGCTGTTCGTCTCGACGCCGTATGCGATGCCGAACCCTTCGCCGCAGGACAGCCCTGACGCAGCGTACAGCAAGGTGCTGGACTACGCCGGGGCCAGCCTCAAACGGGATGAGGTCGACCGCGCTATCGTGAACGACGTCATCAATGGGACGGGGACCGTCATTTATACGGCGAACAGCGTGACGGCCGAGGAGCAAGCTTTGCTGGATGAAAAGCATGCGACGAAGGTCACACTACAATGGCCCGTGCTCCACACGGGTGAGGTGCCTGCAGATACGGACGGAGATGGGATGCCGGACGTGTGGGAGCGGGAGCACGGGTTGAATCCGAACAGCCCGCTGGACGGGAAAACCGATTTCACCGGAGACGGTTATACGAACTTGGAGAAATATTTGAACGAGCTCACGATCGGCACTTTCCCGGAGGGAGTCGTACCTGCGGTGCCGAAGGTTGCCGTGAGCGGAGCGCCTAGCGGACTACGGGCGCAGGCGCTGGACCGGGATTCGATCCGGCTCGACTGGACGCCCGTAGCGGGCGCGACCGGTTACCACGTCTATCGCGCGGCCAGCTCGAACGGCGCATATACGAAGCTGACGACAACCGCGCTGACGGCTTCCGCCTTCACGAACAACGGGCTGATCGCCGCGACCGAGTATGCTTACAAGGTCACCGCAGTTACGGCCGGCGGCGAGTCGGCATTGTCGCTGCATGCGATCGCATCGACGAAGACGCCGCTGCAGCCGATCTCCGTCGATTTCAACGATGGAACCGACGGGCAGCCTTATGTCGCGCCGGCCGAGTGGCCGACGGCATGGACTGTGTCGCCGACGCCGAGCTCGGAGGACAAGAGCCTCAGCGTCGCGCCGAATGCGATCGGGACGTTCACATACGATTTCACGAATTCGGGCACGACCGCGCATCTCCGCTTAGACTATATGCGCGAGGCGAACTTCAATCTCGATAAGCTGTTGTTCTACACGGGGACGAACTTCCTGGAGTCGGTCGCCGACTCTGTGTACGGATTACGCTATCGCCTGGGCACGACGACCGAATACCGCAATCTCATTCCTGGCTTTCAATTGAACGAGTGGTATACGGTGGCGATCGATTTGGACTTCGTCGCGAATACGGTCACGTTCCGAACGGGGCCGAAGAACGGGCCTCTGACTGTGCAGGCGCAGGAGTCGTATACGGCGGCCAGTCCGAAAATCAGCGCCCTCCGCGTCTTCATCCAGCGGTCGAGCGGCAATGTCTACTTCGACAACGTCACGGGTTGGAACGGGCCGGCGGAACCGTCCGGCGTGACCGCGACCGCCCGTCGGAACGAAGTGGCGCTCAGCTGGAGCCCGGTCGCCGGAGCGGCTTCCTACACGCTCTACCGGGCGGACAGCCCGAACGGGCCGTATGGCAAGCTGGAAGTCGGTCCGATCACAGGCACATCCTTCAGGAACAAAGGCCTCCTGTCGGATACTACGTATTACTACAAGGTGAGCGCCGTCAGTGCGGAAGGCGAATCGCCGCTATCGGCCTCCTTGCAAGTGACGGTCGGCGGCCCGTCCTCGGACTTGTTCGTCGATTTCAACGACGGCACGGTAGGGCAGCCGTATTCGGCCTATCCCGATGCCTGGCCGACGCCGTGGCTGGTCGCGGCGGTCCCGGGCGGCCCGGACCTTAGCTTGAGCGTGCCTAACGGAGCAGCGGGGAACTTCGTCTACGACTTCCTTGCCGAAGGGCCGACGGCGCATTTCAAGTTTGATTACATGCGCGAGGCGAACTTCAACGGGGATAAGCTCCTGCTCTATACCGGCTCGAACTTCCTGGAGATCCAGACGGATACCGCGAATGGTCTGAAATACCGGCTGGGCACGACGAGCACCTATCGCAACCTGATCCCCGGGTTTCAGCTGAACACGTGGTATACGCTGGAGATCGATCTGGATTTCACCACGAATACCGTGACGTTCCGCTCAGGACCGAAGAACGGCACGCTCACTCAGATGGCTCAAGAGTCGTACTCGGCCGCGAGCCCGAAGATCAGCGCCTTCCGCATCTTCAACCAGCGGTCGGCGGGCAATGTGTATTTCGATAATTTCGCTGTGACGAGAAATTAGGCTGTACCGGAAGATCCCTCGCCTGCACGGAAACGTGCGGACGAGGGATTTTTTAATGGGTTTACTTATAGTGGAACGTGAATCCGTTATTTTCGGATAAAGGCTGATTTCAAGAGGCGATGGGAACCACATTCCCTTATTACACACATTCGGCGCCGACTACCCCGGATTGGAGGGGATTAAGGGAACCACGTTCCGCTCACGTTCTCGAACCCCTGCTTTTAGAACGAATAGCGGATTGCCGTTCCCCTTTAGCTCCTTTTCTATGAGGCTTACTCGCCTCCCACTGGCCCGGCGCGCAGCCGCGCGGCTTCCTCCTCGATCCGGCTGACGTCGAGCCGCTCGAACAGCGGGGCCGACGGCGCCAACGGCGTGCCGGACGAGACTTCGGCGAAGCCCCAACACGGCGCGGCGATGCCCAGATACGTGCGGATTTTCGCGCAGGCGAACGGCAGGAACGGCTCCAGCAGCTGCGCCAGATTGGCGATGATTTGCACGCAGGTGTACAAGGTATCCCGACAATGCGCAGGGTCCTCGTGCAGCTTCGCCCACGGCTGGCGCTCGTCGAAGTACTTGTTGGCGCTGCGGACGAAGGCGAAGAGACGCTCGAGCGCTTCCTTCAGCTTGCCAGCCTCGATGAGGACGCCGACCTCGGCATACAAGTCCGCGAGCGCTTGCCAGATGCGTTCGTCCGTGCGCCCCTCCGGGACTTGGCTTCCGAATGACTTCTCGAGGAACTTTAGGTTCCTGTTTACGAAGTTGCCGAACGCGCCGAGCAGCTCGCCATTGTGGCTGTAGATGAACTCGCGCCACGAGAAATCGCTGTCCCGTTTCTCCGGAGCGTTGATGAGCAGGAAGTAGCGGATTGAGTCGGGGTCGTACCGCTCCAGGAGATCGGGAAGCCAGACGGCCCAGTTGCGGCTCGTCGAGAACTTGCTGCCCTCCAGGGTGAGATACTCGCTCGAGACGATCCGGTCCGGCAGGTGCAGGCCGCCTGCGCCGAGCAGGATGCCCGGCCAAATGAGCGTATGGAACGGGATATTGTCCTTCCCGTGCACGTAGTAGGCGGTCGTATCGTCCGACCAGAACCGCTCCCACGCCTGCGGCTCGCCTCGCTCGAGCGCACACTTCCGGCTGGCGGAGTAGTAGCCGCACACGGCTTCAAACCAGACGTAGATTTTCTTCCCTTCGAAGCCTTGTACCGGCACATCGACACCCCAAGGCAAATCCCGGGTCACCGCCCGGTCCTGCAGCCCCTCGCTTAGGTACCGGCGGGTGAGCTGCAGAGCATTGTCGCGCCAGCCGCCGGCCTGAGCCGCCTGCTCGACCTCCCGCTCCAGCTGCTCTTGGAACCGGGACAGGGCGAGGAACAAATGCTCCGTCTCCCGGGTGGTCGGGTGATGGCCGCACAGCTTGCACGTCCGGTGGAGCAGGTCGAGCGGATCGAGCAGGGTAGAGCAGGCGTCGCATTGATCGCCCCGCGCCGGCTGCCCGCAATTCGGGCATTGTCCCTCGACATAGCGGTCCGGCAGGAAGCGGGTGCACGACTCGCAATAAGTTTGCTCCACGGATTTGCGGTACAGGACGCCGCGGTTCAGCAGCTCGAGGAACAGCTCTTGCACGACCGCGTGGTGATGTGGATCGTCCGTCCGCGTATACAGGTCGTAGGTAAAACCGAGCCGGCGGAACCCGTCGACGAACTCCTCGTGGTACCGGTCCGCGATCGCTTGGGGCGTTACGCCCTCCCGTTCCGCTTGAATGGCGATCGGCGTCCCGTGGCAATCGCTGCCGGACACGTACAAAACTTCTTCTCCCTTCAGCCGGTAGTACCGCGCCAGTACATCCCCCGGCAGCAAGCTCGCCACCCGGCCCAAGTGCAGCGAACCGTTGGCATAGGGCCAAGCCCCGCCAATAAAAATCGTCATTGCTCATCCCTCCGTTCATTTTTTTGGGAACAACAAAAAAGCCCTCATCCACAAAAGGACGAGAGCATTACTCACGCGGTACCACCTTCATTCGCCCACGCCTCGCGGCATGGACCTCTTCAAGTACGCCGTCAAGGCAGGGAATCCCCTCCTAGCACGGTTATACTCTAGCTCGGTAACGGGAGCGCCCGTTGCAGCCTACTGCCTGCTCGCGCAAGGTTCGGTGCACAGCTTAGAGACCATGTTCGCCGGACGGAACTTTGCTCCTTCTCACCTGCCGGAGCTCTCTGGTGAAAGACCCTGATCCCGCTACTCTTTCTCTTCGATGCTTTGTAGGATTTCCAATTACAGGCTATTATAGCCACAACGCGGCCTCTTCGCAAGAGACGCGTTACGCCAATTGTACCAATGCTGTCATATCCCGGCTCCCTGCGCTAATGACTCCGGGGGGGCGATTGTGTTACGATAGACGAATGAGACGAGATCGAGGGAGGAACCGACGATGAGTGAAGTGGACCGCATATTGGCGCGGGCGGTAGCCGGCGAGCGGCTGAGCCTGGAGGACGGGCTGGAGCTGTACGCGAGCGATCAGATCGAGAAGCTGGGGGCCGCGGCCAACCAGATCATGCTGAAATGGCATCCGGAGCCGGTGACGACGTTCGTGATCGGGCGGAATGTGAACTATACGAATATTTGCGACGTGTACTGCCGGTTTTGCGCGTTCTATCGGCCTCCGGGCTCGAAAGAAGGGTACGTGCTGCCGGACGAGGTTATTTTCCAGAAGATTCAGGAAACGATCGATGTCAGCGGGACCGAGATTCTGATGCAGGGCGGGACGAACCCCGACTTGCCGTTCAGCTACTATACGAATTTGCTCCGGGAGATCAAGAAGCGGTTCCCGGGCATTACGATGCATTCGTTCTCCCCGGCGGAGATCTGGAAGATGAAGGACGTGTCCGAAGGCCTGTCGCTAGAGGAAGTCATCCGTCAGCTGCACGAGGCCGGACTCGATTCGCTGCCGGGCGGCGGCGCCGAGATTCTGGACGACCGGACGCGCCGCAAGATCAGCCGGCAGAAGGGCTCCTGGACCGATTGGATGGAAGCGATGACGACCGCGCACAAAATCGGGATGAACACGACCGGCACGATGGTCATCGGTTTCGGCGAATCGATGGAGGAGCGCGTGCTGCACATGCTCCGCATCCGCGACGCGCAGGACGCATGCATCCGGAACGGCTATCCATCGAAGGGCTTCCTGGCGTTCATCTCCTGGACGTTCCAGCCGGACAATACGAATCTGAAGGCAGAGAAGCTCGGACCCGAGGCGTATCTGAAAACCGTCGCCATCAGCCGCCTCATGCTCGACAACATCCCGAACTTCCAGTCGTCCTGGGTGACGATGGGGCCGGAGGTCGGCAAGCAGTCGCTGCATTACGGCTGCAACGACTTCGGCAGCACGATGATCGAGGAGAACGTCGTATCGGCCGCCGGGACGACGCACAAGGTCAACATCGGCTCGACGCTGCAGCTCATCCGCGAAGCGGGCAAAATTCCGGCGCAGCGCAACACGCGCTACGAAATTCTGCGCATGTTCGACGATGAGACGGCGTCGGTGGACAAAGATTTCGTCATGCAAAATTAATCGCATACCAGCTAAAGTAGCAGCCGCAAAGCGGGCTTATGCCCTGAGCATTGCGGCTTTTTATTTTTGGCATGGGTGCTGGTGGGCTTTCTAGCATTCGTGTGATGGATGCAACTCCATTTTGCCAGCTTATAGACATGCCCGAGTGTAGCTTTTATGCCCGTAGTTCAATTTTCCCTAATTGGAAGATTGTTATGTGACAACCATCCCGCCAACTCGGCTTCTAACTCGGCAGAATCGAACTACAGCCCGGCTTGAATGAATCGGTCTGGATGTAAGTAGGCGAAATCAAACTAAAGCCATTGGGGCCAGCATGCTACAAATTAAAAGGAATCCCTACGCGCGACGACGAATGTCATGTTATTCAACCCTTACCGCAAAAGCATACATCGAGCTTCCTTGTCTCCATTCGGCTCGAATGGAGTACAAATAAGTGCCGGGTTCCGTCGGCAGAGTGTAGGAGTTCTTGTCGAGCGGCTCCTGGCCGAGCTCCTTTTGGCCCTCCCAGCGAGAAAGCATCATCTTCTTCGGCTGGCGCCCGAACAGGAGGCTGAGCTCGGTTCCAGGCGCTAGACGAGTCGCCTCGTCCGGAAGCTTGATCATGTTCGCCGGGTCGGGCGAATCGGCGATGACGTGTCGGGTAAGGTAACGCCAGCTATATGTGCCTTGCTTGACGAGCACGGACTGCTTGCCGCCTTTGATCGTAAGCATCGGGGGCCGATCGTTGCATCCGGTGAGCAGGAGGACCAGCACGCTGGTCAGGACCGCCATAAGACTGATTGCGCGTAACATTTTCATACGAATTGCCAATGGAACCGCCCCCTCTCTTGTTATTTTTTAGACGAGGGAATGACGGATCAAGTTGCGGGAGAGGAGTCCGAAATGTTAGGAGCCAAAATCGGAGAAGGCAGAGTCGCGGAAGTGTATGAGTGGGGACCGGACCGGGACCGGGTGGTGAAGCTGTACCAGCCAGGCTATCCGCTCGATTGGATTCGCTATGAAGCGAAGGTTGGAAGTGCGGTTCAAGCGGCAGGTGTTCCCGCTCCCGGCGTATTCGAGCTGGTAGAGGTGGACGAACGACAGGGATTATTGTACGAGCGAATGCCGGGGAAGATGCTGCGGGAATGGATGCTCGAGTCCCCTGATGAATGGCGAAGGTTCGCCACCGAGATGGCTGGTCTTCATTATAGCATCCACCATTGTTCGGCAGCCGGACTGCCCCGGCAAAAAGATCGTCTGGCCGGTGCGATCAAGCAGTCGGAGGAGCTGCTAAAGGAGCGGTTGAACCCCGTACTTCACTGGCTGGATGCTTTGCCCGAAGGAGATCGAGTTTGTCATGGGGACTTCCATCCGGACAATATTTTATATACTGGAGCGTCCTCGGTCGCCATAGACTGGGTAGATGCTTCGACGGGGGATCCGCTCGGCGATGTGGCGCGGACTTCGCTCATGTTTTTGTCCCCTTACGTACCTCCTGGCACGCCTGAAGGGATAACGGGAACCCTCATTCAGGAGATGAAGCAGCAGTTGAACCGTGTCTACCTGGATGAATATTACAGGTTGGCTGGTGTGGATGAGAATGATTGCAACGCTTGGCTGCTGCCTGTTGCGGCGGCGCGGCTGCGGGAGAACGTTCCCGGCGAACGGCCATGGCTGCTTGAGCTGATCGACGACCAACTTCGTTAAGAGGGGGAGTAAGGATGAGTGGTTCCATGTTTGAGTTTCTGCGCGTGGATTTTCCGGAGCTTTACCGGCAAGCCTATCAAGCCGAGCGTACGGTTGAAGTGGATCTGCGGCTCGCGTTAACCCATATGCAGCCGATGGGCCAGTGGTTCATTCAGCAAATCGCGGCTCATGAAGAAGTCGATGGCGGAGAGACCGACACCCTTAATCGGCTGGAACGTCTCCTTCGGCACGAGCTGATTCCCGCGCATCTAGGAGTAGCTTTGAAACGTTTGGAGCTGCTGGACCCAAGAGAAAGCGAGCTGGTGATGGACGCGTTACAGGTTAAGGCGTTATGGTTTGCATTGTATGACTTGGCCGGGTGGTATTACAAGACTTATGTAAATTCAGATTACGTAGCTATGCCCATGCACTTGGCGGCATCGGCGTCTGGGTCGGCCATAGCCGTTCGGGCGGGATCCGGGTCGGGGCAGCAGGCCAAGTTCGAGGTAGGCATCGAGGGGAATCAAGTTCCCGCTGAGTTCGTGGAGCAAGTCGAGAACGCCTATCGCCTCGCCGAGGCGGAAGGGGAAACCTATGAAGGACAGTTCGCAAACGGACTGAAGCATGGAATCGGGCTATATCGCTGGGCGGACGGCACCAAATACACCGGGACGTGGGTGCGGGATCAAGAGCATGGGACCGGGGAAAAGCTGTTCGCGAATGGGGACCGTTATCGGGGAGATTGGCGGGAGGGCTTGTTCCACGGGCACGGAGTCTACGAATGGCGGGACGGCAGCCGGTTCGAGGGTGCTTGGGAATCCGGCATGGAGCATGGTTACGGTGTCAAAACAAGCGCGGACGGCACCGTTCAGCGCGGCTATTGGACCTATGGAGAGTTCCGGTTTCATGAGGAGCAGTTGGGTGAAGGGGAGCCGGCCAGCATAAAGAATGGTGAGCTCTAAGGGGGGATATCCCACTTAGACTGCTCGCGAGAAGCCAGCGTCCGAATCGCGGATTGCCAGAGGGAAAACCTCCCTCACTTTGGGCTCGAGATCGCTATTTTGCCTTTACGAGGGGGAATAGCTCCCTCTCTTTAGAGCCTTTTCACAGCAATCCTCCCAAATCTCGAGTAAGAGAGGGAGGATTTCCCCCTCGGATACCGCTTTACCTCTGAAATGCGCATAAAAGGGGGAGGAATTCACCTTCACCGCCCGTGAGTCCCCTTCGTAAGCGTCTCCAGAACATCCTTCACCTTGAGAGATTCCGCCGCCTCCCTCACTCCTTCACGGACCCTACCACCATCCCCTTGACGAAATACTTTTGCAGGAACGGATACACGATCAGAATCGGCAGCGCGCCGATGAAAATTTGCGCCGCCTTCACGGTGTTGTTCGAGATGTTCTCCAGCTCCCGCCCGAGCGACGACAGCTGCGTGGAATCGAGCTGAATCAGGATTGTCTGCAGGAAAGTGGCGAGCGGGTACGAATCTATACTTTTCAAGTAAATCAAACCGTCAAACCAGGCGTTCCAATGGCCGACCATCTTGAACAGCGACAGCGTAGCGATCGCCGGCAAGGATAGCGGGATGTAGATCAGCGCGAGAATTTTCAGCTGTCCGGCCCCGTCGATCAGCGCCGCCTCCTCCAGCGCGGCCGGAATGCTGCGGAAGAAGTTCAGCAGCAGCACGAGCAGCCACACGTCGATCGCCCCCGGGAGAATGAGCGCCCACAGCGAATTCATGAGCCCGAGCTTCTGGATGACGATATACGTCGGCACGAGCCCGCCTCCGAACAGCAGCGTCAGGACGAAAAACCACGAGTACCAGGTTCGGCTGCGGAATACGAGCGAGTCCTTGGAC
This sequence comes from Paenibacillus sp. HJGM_3, assembly GCF_045062745.1. Taxonomy (NCBI): domain Bacteria; kingdom Bacillati; phylum Bacillota; class Bacilli; order Caryophanales; family Paenibacillaceae; genus Paenibacillus; species Paenibacillus sp. HJGM_3. Next base: position 112,958 of record NZ_JBJGED010000009.1, on the reverse strand, counting down.
AAGGGATAGGCGGCGAGGAAGATCACGATCATCGTGATGACGGTGCCGAGCACGGTACGCTCGACCGACACCCACAGCGAGTGCAGGAAGTTCGCGTTCGACAGCGTCTTCTTGTACGCGTCGAGGGTGAAATCGATCGGGACGAGCCCGACCAGGTTGGCGTTGGCCGGCGCGCGCCCGCTGAAGGACACGGCCAATGTATGCACAATCGGCAGCACGCAGAGAAAGGCGATGGCGGCCAGGAACACATAGTTGAAGACGCTGAACACGCGGTATGAGAACGTTTTATGATACAAGGGAGGGCCTCCTTAGAAAATCCGATAGTTGGCGGTCTTGAGCGCAATCCGGTAGACGGACAGAATGAGGATGCAGCTGACGACCGATTTGAACAACCCCATCGCCGTGGCGAAGCTCAGCTTCTGGCTGAGGATGCCGACCCGGTACACGTAGGTGTCGATAATGTCGCCCTTGTCGTACACGAGCGGATTGTACAGGTTGTAGATCTGGTCGAACCCGGCGCTCAGGATGCTGCTCAGCGACAAGGTCGCGCAGACGGTCATGATCGGCACGAGGCCGGGAAGCGTAATATGCAGCGTCATCATCCACCTCGAAGCGCCATCGACTTCCGCGGCTTCATACAGCTCCGGGTTGATCGAGGCCAGAGCGGCCAGGTAAATGATCGTACTGAAGCCGAATTCCTTCCACACCTCGCTCGTCACAACCGTGAACCGGAACCAGTCGCCGTCGCCCAGGAAAAAAATCGGAGGCAAGCCGAACCAGCCCTGCAGCACGCGGTTCACGAGGCCGCCCTCAGGCGACAGCAGATCGACGAGTATGGCGCCCATAATGACCCACGACAGGAAATGCGGCAAATACACGAGCGTCTGGACGATACGCTTGAACGCCATCCGCCGAACCTCGTTCAGCAGCAGGGCGAACGCCACGGGCACGACGATCATGAACCCGATTTTGAGCGAAGCGATCAAGAGCGTATTCCAGATCACCTGCAGGCTGTCGAGCCGGTCGAAGATCGCGGCGAAATGCTTCAGCCCGACCCAGTCCGAGCCGGTGACGCCCAGGTACGGTTTGTAATCCTGGAAAGCGATGACGACCCCGAACATCGGGAGATAGTGGAATAAGAACGCCAACACGACGGCTGGCAGGAGCATGAGATGGAAAATCCATGTCTTGCGGAGCCGAAACCGGACCGATTTCCTCAGCGTGCGAGGAGGCGCAGCCTCCGGGTGAGTAAGTGAGTTCATCAAATTGGTGCAGGATACCCCGAACCTCTTAGGTGGGGGAGGAATGCGCTTCGAATGCGGTGGGGTACATCACCCTCAAGCATTCGACATTCTCTCCTGCCTCCTCCTTTCTGTGATTGAATCCCACTAAATCTTTGATAGGATTGACTTAGTGAGAGCGAGGTGATCATCGTGCAAATGACAATGACAGCGAAAATGAAGATTAATCCAACGCCAGAACAAATTGAATTATTACGATGTACGTTTGATTCGTATCGTGATGGGCTCTCTTCGTTCTCAAATGGCTCAGTCCGTCATGAAAACGGTAATTGCAAAATACCAATCCATGAAAAGTAACGGTCATGGCTGGACGAAAGCACAATTCAAGAAGCCGCAGTACGATCTTGTTTGGAATCGAGACTATTCTCTTTCCAATGGATTGTTTTCGATCAATACCCTTGACGGACGCATAAAGGTGCCTTTCGAAACGAAAGGGATGGAACGTTTCTTCGACGGTTCTTGGTCTTTCGGAACCGCCAAACTCGTCAACAAATATGGGAAGTTTTTTCTGCATATTCCGATGACGAAGGAAATGCACGGTGCCTCTGAATATGATACGAATCAAGTCGTCGGTGTTGACATGGGCATTAACTTTGTCGCCGTCAGTTATGACTCTCAAGGTATATCCTTATTCTTCGACGGAAGAGCTATAAAGCAGAAGCGATCCAAGTACAAACACATGCGTAAGCAGCTGCAACAAGTAGGGACAGCTTCGGCTCGCCGAAAATTGAAGCGGATCGGAGGACGAGAAAACCGTTGGATGACCGATGTTAACCATTCGGTCAGTAAGGCACTCGTCGATCGATATGGAGCGGGCACTCTTTTTGTTATCGAAGACTTGACCGGTGTTCGTCTCGCAACGGAGCGTGTGAGAATCATAGACCGCTACGTAACGGTGTCTTGGTCTTTTTACCAACTGCGCAAAATGCTGGAGTACAAGTCCATGATAGCCGGTTCCAGAGTGATTACCGCCGATCCGCGTTACACTTCTCAAACTTGCCCAAAGTGCGGTCACACGGAGAAGGCGAATCGTAACAAAAGAAAGCATGTGTTTTGTTGTAAGACTTGCGGATACACGTCCAACGATGATCGTATTGGCGCTATGAATCTCCAGCGAAAAGGAATTGAGTACATCGCCGGAGTAACCGCACAGGCATGACCTGTGCTGTTGGGCAGTTGTCAACCTGCCTATAGTAACGCCACATGAAGGAAGGAGCCTGACGGCGCTTGCACTTCCGGGCAGTTACAAGCCCCCGCCTCTAATCGTTAGCGTAGGCGGTGGGTAGTTGACGCTACACCTCTTTTGGTTATTTGGCTTGTTAATCCCGGGGCCCCCGCAAAGTAACAGGAATAAGCTTCAGAGGATCGCTTCACTTTGTGGGGTAGATGAACATTTTGGCAGTCGCCCCTAGTGTAGCACAGCGGCAATTTCCCCTATATACCGTTTTCTTAATCGGGTATAGTGTTTTATGAAGGCGGTAACAAAGCTTTGTTAACGCTTTGTAAAGCGATTTCGACAATGTTGAGAAAAGCACACTACTGGTTAACAATGTGTTATTTCCCTCATCTTCCGCATCCTATACGATTTGGTTGTAAGCCCAAACTTAACCTACAGGGGGAAAGCACGGTGCATGTAAAAGGCAAACGACTTCTCGTAGCGGCGCTCACGATAGCGCTGGCCGGCACGTCCGTCGCCTGCTCGTCCGGCGGGAACGGCGACAGTGGCGGAAGCGACAGCGGCAAGAAGCAAGACCCGGCCACACCCGCGAAGCAGGCAGGCGGCAAGTACGACCCTCCCGTGACGATCACGACCGTGCGTGGAGTACCGAGCGCGGCCACGTTCAAGAACGGCGAGACGATCGAGGACAACGTCCACACGCGATGGGCGAAGGAGAAGCTCGGCATCGAGATCAAGACGTTCTGGTCCGTCGTGAACACGAACAGCGCCTACGACACGAAGCTGAAGCTGGCGCTGTCGGCGAACGAGCCGATGCCGGACGTCGTGCACGCGACTGGAGAGATGGCCCGCCTGCTGATCGAATCGGGCCGATTCCAAGATGCCGGCGCGCTGTTCGACAAATATGCGAGCGAGTCGTGGAAGAAGGCGATGGCCGAAGATCCTACCGTCTGGTTCGAATTCTCGAAGGACGGCAAGCGGTACGGCATCCCGGCGCTCGACTATGACTACAATAACGATCCCGTCATGTGGGTGCGGGGCGACTGGATGAAGAAGCTGAACCTCTCGGCGCCGAAGTCGATCGCCGATTACGAGAAGCTGCTCGACGCGTTCACGAACCAGGACCCGGACGGCGACGGGCAGAAGAACACGTTCGGCCTCTCGGTCGGGTTCAAGAAGGCGTACGCCAACCATTTCGGCGTCAGCTGGCTGTTCGGCGCGTACGGCGCGATCCCGGGCATGTGGCAGAAGCAGCCGGACGGCACGCTCGCCTACGGCTCGATCCAGCCGGGCGTGAAGGAAGGGCTGGCGAAGCTGAAGGAATGGGTGGCCAAAGGCTACATTCCGAAGGAAGCTCCGGTCTGGGACGAAGCCAAGGCCGGTTCGTTCGTCTCCGCCGGGCGCGCCGGCAGCTTCACGGGGCCGTATTGGTCGGAGGCTTGGCCGATGGGCGACCTGACCAAGAACGATCCGAAGGCCGAGCTCCAGACGTTCACCCTCCCGGTAGGGCCGAGCGGGAAAGGCACTTATTTTGCCACTCATCCGTACAACGGGGCTGTCTTCATCAATAAGGAAATGAAAAACCCGGAAGCCTTCTTCACCTACGGCAACTTCCTGTTCGACAACTTCGCCGATCCGAAGGCGGGCAGCGAATACGAGAACGGGTGGGCGAAAGGGTATGACTGGGATATGGTCGACGGCAAGGTCACGACCGACTTGGCCAAAATTCCGGGGGGCGGCGTCCGGGTGTTCTTCTACAGCCTGCTCATGACGCAAGGACCTCGGATTCCGTCTCAGAACATCAAAGCGCTAGTCAACCTGGCGAAAAACGGCAAGCCCGAAACGCCCTACGAGCGGTACTGGTCGCAGCTCGCGCCGCCGATCGAGATTCAGTCGTCCAGCAACGTCTGGGAGCAGCGCGACCGGCGCCTCATGAACGCCTACACCGGCGGCTCTACCGCAACGATGACCGACAAGGGCGACTACTTGAACAAGCTGGAGATGGAGACGTTCAGTAAAATCGTGTTCGGCGACGATCCGGTCGACTCTTACGATAAATTCGTCCAGACATGGAAGTCCCAGGGCGGCGACGCGATTACGAAGGAAGTGAACGACTGGTACAAGAGCGTAAGCAAAAAATAAGCGCACGAAAAGACAAGGGGCTTTCATGAGGCAATGAAGCCCCTTGCCCGCATCGCGGGAGCAAGCAGGAACCGGCCCCCTCGTGGGAGAAGGCTACAGGGAGAACTATCGGAGTCCTACTACATGAGGGGAGCGGCTCACGCGTGGATAAGAAGGTTACGATCTTCACGAAAATCGTGTGCATGATCATGGGATTGCTCGTGCCGGTCGTCCTGCTGTTCGCCCTGTCGAACTTGACGGCCGTGCATGTCATTGAGGAAGGCATGAAGAAGAACAACCTGAACAAGCTGCAATTCCTCCATGAGCAGATGGAAGCGAAGATCGACCAGCTGTCCATGAATTCGATCGCGATGTCGAACGACGCCTCGATCCGGGAGCTCGAGTTCCGCCAGCTGTCCGGCTCGAATTACGACCGGCAGAAGCTGCTGCGCATGATTCTGGACAACCTGACGCTGCAGTCGAGCATCAGCGGCTGGCTGTCGGACATTACGGTGTATTCCCGCTTGACCAACGAGATCGTCTCGACGGACAACACGTCGGTTGAGATCCACGACGACCGCTGGCTGAAGGAAGTCGCGAAAGGCTGGCGCTACATGGACGCCCCGGGTACCAAGGGCGGCAAAAATTTCGTCTGGTACTCCGTGTCCCCCATCACGGCCTACGAGGATCCGGATTCGGCCAAGCTCATCGTCCGGACTACATTCGACGTCTCTTACCTGCAAAATATGCTGGATCAATACAAAGCCGACGGGCAGGGCGATCCGTTCCTGTATCATCCGGAGTATGGCATCCTCGCGAACCGGACGCTCAACCGGTCGGGGGCGGAAGATCTGATCCGCAGCCTGCGCGGTCAAAGCCTGGACAACGCCCGCACACACTTCGAGGCCGAGATGAACGGGCGCAAGTCGCTCGCGAGCTACATCCGGATGGACAACCTCGGCTGGTATTTGGTCGATTCGGTGCCGATGGAGAACATCCTGAAGCCTGTCACCCGGACCCGCAACCTGTTCTACGGCTCGACGATCCTGCTGCTCTTGCTGAGTGTAGCCGCGTCCTACATGCTGTACCGGAACGTGCAGGTGCCGATCAAGGCGCTCGTCCGGCATGTGCAGCGGATCAAGCGCGGGGACTACGGGTCCCGGGTGAAGACGCAGGGAGGAACGGAATTCCGCTTCCTCATCGACCGGTTCAACGAGATGACGGAGCAGATCCAAGATTTGCTCGAGAAGGTCGTCGCCGAGCAGCTGCGCTCGCGGGAGGCGGTCTTGAAGCAGCTGCAGTCGCAGATTAACCCGCATTTTCTGTACAATTGCTTGTTCTACATCAAAAACATGAGCCGGATGGGCGACGAAGAGTCCGTCGTGGCGATGGCACTTAATCTCGGGGAGTATTTCCGCTATACGACCCGGCTGGGCAAGCAATCCGCGACGCTCTCCGAGGAGCTGTCCGTGATCGTGAATTACCTGGAGATCCAGAACCTGCGCATGCAGCGGATCCGTTATGAAATCGACATGCCCGAAGCGATGAACGGGCTTATCATTCCGCGACTGATCCTGCAGCCTTTGGTGGAGAATGCGATCCTGCACGGCATCGAGCCCAAAAACGGCAAATGTACCGTACGCATCTGGGGCGAGGTCGGACCCGGTGCTGGCGAATACCGGGTGTTCGTGGAGGACGACGGTGTAGGGATGGAGACGGAGCAGCTGGCCCGCTTGCAGAAGTCGGTGAACCGCAGCGAGAGCGAAGACGACGGCGGGTACGGGTTCGGCCTGTGGAATGTCAACCAGCGGGTGAAGCTTACGTTCAAGGAAGGCTCGGGGCTCTTGTTCTCTCCCGGCGCGACCGGCGGCGTACGTGTGGCCATCATCATGATAACCGGGGAGGGGACCTAGATGTATCAGCTGCTCATCGTCGACGACGAACCGTCCGTAGTGAACACGATCGCCCACACGATGCCGTGGGAGGAGCTGGAGGTCGATGAGGTGCTCCGCGCCTATTCCGGGCAGGAGGCGCTCGAGCTCGTCAAGCGGCACGTCGTCGACATCCTCATCACCGATATCCGCATGCCGGGGCTCGACGGGATTCAGCTCGTGGAGCAAATCCGGAAATTTTCGAAGCAGACACAAGTGATTTTCCTGACCGGATACGGCGAGTTCGAGTATGCTAAACGCGCGCTTCAGCTGGAGGCGGCGGATTATCTCCTGAAGCCGGTCAGCGACGAGAGCTTGATCCACTCGGTGAGCGCGGTCATCCGGAAGCTGAAGCGCGAGGAGGAGAAGGCCGAGCTGTATGAGCGCGCGGCCTTGCTGCTGCAGGAGCATCAGCCGGCGCTCAAGGCCGAGATGCTCGTTCAAGTGCTGGAGGGAGGACGTCTGGACGCCCAGGAGAGCTTGGCGATGATCGGCGTTCCGTTCGCAAGCGGCGACTTGGCCACCCTCGTGCTGATCCGGCTGGAGGGCAGCTTCTCCCGGTTCAATCGGAGAGACCGGCTCCTGATGGAGTATTCCATCTTCAATATGGCCGAGGAGACGTTCTCGCCTTACTTCGCGGTATGGACGTGCCGAGATCGGCACGAATTCCTGGTGCTGGCTCTGAAGCCGAGAATCGATCCGGATGCCGAGGATGGCCCGCAGCTGCTCCCCCGGCTGTGCGGGCAGCTGCAGCACAACGTGATGCGGTATCTGAACGGCGACATCTCGCTCGCCATCGGAAGTCCGTCGCGGTTCCCGGAAGAGATCGCCGCGAGCTACCAGTCCGCGCTGCTGCTCATGCGCCGGAGGCTTGGCAAAGACATCGGACTGATCATGAAGGCGGACGACCCGCTCGAGAAGCAGGACGTGCCCAGCCTGAAGGCGCTGCACGAACCTCCCTCCCTGAACCATCTCCTCGAGGAGGGGCGGTGGGAGGAAGCCGGCATGAAGCTGGAGATGAGCTTCGAGGAGCTGGATCAAGTGTGGAACGATTCTCCGGAGCTTCTGACGGAGCTCTACCACGCAATCGCCTTCGGCTGTTACCGGTACGCGCACGCGAACGGAGAGACGCTGACCCGGCTGATGGAGCGGATCGGGGAACCGGAGGGTCTCCCGGAGCTTCGTGCGCTGCTGTCGGTTCACCGGATGAAGGAATGGGCGCTCGGCCTGTGCCGCCAGCTGTCCTGCGAGAAGACGGAGGACACCCGCAGCTCGCGGGCGTCGGTCGTCGCCCATGTGAAGGCGTACATTCACGAGCATCTGGCCGACGACGTCTCGCTGCACGTGCTTGCCGATCAGGTGGGGCTGCATCCCGTCTACCTGTCGAAGGTGTTCAAGCTGGAGACGGGCGAAGGGTTGAAGGAATATTTGCACCAGGTGCGCATGGAGAAGGCGGTCCGGCTGCTCAAGCACAGCGATCACAAAATTTACGAGATTACGGCGGAGGTCGGCTACCTGAATACGCCTTATTTTATCAAAGTGTTCAAGAAAGAGTTCGGCCAGACGCCGCAGGAATATCGCGACCATTATGCGATGACGAAGGGATGACTAAGTGAATTTTACAAGACCAGGAGGTCTGCACGTATGACTGACATCACCATTCACCTGGACCGGCCCGCCGGCAAGATAAAGCCGCTGCACGGGGTCAACAACGGACCGGTCTGCTACGGGTCTCTCATAGACGTTACCGACTACTATATCGAGGCGGGGATCCCGCTCGTCCGCATTCACGACCCGAACTGGCCGCATGCGTGGGAGTGCGACATTCATACGATTTTCCCTGACTTCACCAAAGATGCGGCGGATCCGGCCAGCTACGATTTCACTCGAACGGATGAGTATTTGCAAACGATTCTCGACACCGGCGCCCAGATCGTTTATCGGTTAGGAGAGAGCATCGAGCATACGAAACGCAAGCATTATGTGCATCCGCCGCAGGATTACGCCAAGTGGACGCAAATCTGCGTGAACATCATCCGGCACTACAATGACGGCTGGGCGGACGGCTTCCACCATAACATTCGGTACTGGGAGGTGTGGAACGAGCCTGACCTGGACGAGCGCATGTGGTCCGGGACTCCGCTGCAGCTGTTCCAGCTGTATGAAGCGACCGTTCATGCGATTCGCGCGTACGATCCGAGCCTGAAGGTCGGGGGATACGCGGCGGCGCGGCCCAAGCTTCCGTTTTTGACCGATTTCCTTGACTATTGCCAGGAACGGCGGCTGCCGATTGACTTCTTCACCTGGCATACTTATACGGCGGATCCTATGAAAATCGTCGAGCATGCGCATCACGTCCGGAACGAGCTGGATAAGCGCGGATACACGAGCACGGAGAGCCATTTGAACGAGTGGAACTATTTGGAGAGCGATTTTACGAAAATTTGGCTGCGGGGCAACGAATACGCAAGGAAGAGCAACTTCGACAAGCAGAAGAGCGCGCTGGGCGCCGCCTTCACCGGCACGGTGTTGACGCTGCTGCAAGACGCTCCGGTCGATGCGGCCAATTACTACGACGGCCAGCCGACCGCCTTATTCTGCGGGTTGTTCGACTACCATGGCGTGCCTCAGAAAACGTATTACACTTTCAAAGCGTTCCAAAGAATGATGCAGTATCCAGACCGCGTGCTGACGATGGTGAACGAGAAGACGGCGCGCGTTGCGGCTATGGCCGGGCTGAACATGGAAGGCGGCGGCGCGGCGCTTGTTAGCAGCTTCGGCGGCAACGCTCGGGTACATACGATCCGGTTCGGCGGGTTGCCGGAGCGGCAGCGGGTGCGGATTTATGCCGTGGACGACGACCACCGGCTCGAGCTGCGCAAGGAGATCGTTGTGGAGCCTGCCGGAGAATCGGAGGTCGGCTTTTTCCTTCCGTCCTACAGCGTGACGCTGCTGGAGTGGGCGGCGGGATAAGCGGTTAAAAGGGAGGCAGCTGCGTTATGAAAGTGTTGATCGGCAGTGTGATCATGGAGAGCAACACGTTCAGCCCGATGGTGAGCACGATGGACGATTTCCGCCGGCATCACTGGGTGACGGGGGAAGCGATCCGATCGGTGAAGACGGAGAACGAGCTCCGGGGCTTCCTGCAGGCGGCAGAGGAGCAGGGCGTGGAGACGGTTCCCGTCCTGTCGGCGAACGCGGTGTCCTCGGGGACGATGACGGAGGAGTCGTTCCACGTGCTGCTGGCCGAGGTGCAGCGCTTGTTCGAGGCTGCGCTGAGCGAGGCGGGGACGTGCGACGGCATCTACTTGGCCTTGCACGGGGCGATGGTGGCGCAAAGAGCCGACGATCCGGAGGGCGAGCTCGTCTCGCTCATCCGCCGGGTTGCCGGCTGGGACATCCCGCTCGTCGTCTCCCTCGATCTGCATGCGAACGTCACGCGGCGGCTCGTGCGGCACGTGAACGGCCTCGTCGGCTTCCGGACGTATCCGCACGTGGACTTCGCGGAGACCGGCCGGCGTTCGGCCCGGCTCCTGTTCGCCGCGATCCGCGGGGACGTGCAGCCCTACGTCGCTATGCGGAAGCTGCCGCTGCTCGTGCCGGCGGAGAACAGCCAGTCCAGCCACGGGCCGTTCGCCGAGCTGTGGGCGGAAGCCCAGCGCGGAGAAGCGAGCGGGGACGCGCTGATCACGTCGCTCTTCCCGGTCCAGCCTTGGCTGGACATCGAGGAGATGGGCTGCTCCGTCGTCGTCGTTGGCGACGTCCGCCGGAAGGAGGCCGCCATCCGGGAAGCGGAGCGGCTCGCGGACATATTCTGGCGGAAGCGCGAGGCGTTCGGCATCGCGCTCCACCGGGTGGCGGACATCGTCGACGAGGTCCGTCGGCTTCCGGCTGGCGCTGGGCCGATCGTCGTCTCGGACTCGGCCGACAGCCCGAGCGCCGGCTCGATCGGCGACAGCAACGCCGTGCTGCGCGGCTTGGTGGAGAGCGGGCTCTGGCGCACGCACAGTTGCCTCGTCACCGTCGTCGATGCCGAAGCAGTCGCGGCCGCGATCCGGGCGGGCGTCGGCGAGACGGTGCGGGTCACCGTTGGGTACAAGGCGACGAGCGGCAATCCGCACCCGCTCGGCGCGCCGCTCGCTGTGGAAGGCCGCGTCCGGCGCATCGGCGACGGGCGTTTCTCCCTGAAGGGCGGCTACGCCAAGAACACCGAGTGCTCCATGGGGCGCTGCGTCGTGCTCGAGGTGGGGAAGCTCTCCGTGCTCCTCACGGAGCGGGCGACGTTCTCCGGCGATCCGAGCATGTACCGGAGCATGGGGCTCGAACCGGCCGAGGCGCACCTTGTTCTGGTCAAGTCCGCCACCCAATTCCGGGGGGAGTATGAACGGATCTCGAGCCGCATCTACATCCTGGACACGCCCGGTTACAGCTCGGCGAACTTGAAGCGCTTGGCGTTCGCCAAGCTGAACCGGCCGGTGTATCCGCTGGACGAACCGGACGATTGGCGCGACCATCCGGTTTATGGAGTGGAACGGCAGCGAAAAGAAGATGAGGCCGGAGCGGCTTCATTGGGGTAGGGGGAAGAGAGATGACGGAGTCCGTCGCACTGGTACGACCGAGCGTAGAGTACCAGGATGCCTATATGGCGTTTTACCGAGAGTGGGTGGGTAGCGGAGAAGATATGGTGCCGTGGGTGATCAGCCGGGACCCGTCGGATTTCCAGGCGATGGTCGAGTGGCTGCTAGCGAACGAGACCGACGAGCGCTTGCCGGAAGGGCGGGTGCCCGACTCTACTTATTGGCTGATCACCGCCAGCGGCCGGGTCGTCGGGGCGGTCAACATTCGGCACCGGCTGACCGAGAAGCTGTTCCAGCGCGGCGGTCACATCGGGTACGGCATCCGCCCTTCCGCCCGGCGATGCGGCTATGCGACGAAGCTGCTCGCGCTCGCCCTGGAGAAGGCGAGGGGGCTCGGCATTCGCGACGTGCTCGTCGTCTGCGACTCGACGAATGAGGCCTCGGCGCGCACCATTGTGCGCAACGGCGGCGTTCCGGCCGAGAGCTTCACCGAGGAAGACGGCAATGTGATCAACCGATTCTGGATTCGGCCGTAGGAGGGTCGCTCGGCTCGTCAATGTATAAGAGTTTAGCGGGAACTGGGTCCGTATCCCCTCTGTTTGGCGGGAAGCAGCTCTATCGTGGATCCGAATAGCGTGTAGTTCGATTTTGCCCAATTAGAGTCGGTGTTGAGGGAAGTGCACGTTATGCAGTTCGATTTTGCCTAACTAAATGGCGGTATTCCAAGGTCCGTGTTCTAAACGTGCGCTCCAATTCGACGAAATCGAACTAGAGTTCGTCCAAATGAAATCTAGCCTTCTGTAAGTTGGTGAAATCAAACTAGAGCGCGTTTGTATCGGTCCGATGAGCCATCCACAATTAATCGACAGCCTATGAGACCGACTAACTCTGGCGAAAGAGCCGGACTGAACCGAATCAGACGACGAGACCGACCAACTCTCAGGCTGTTTCGCAACATCAAGCCTTGACTTTCACACATAGCGAACAACGTTTATACATAGAATACAAAATAGAAGGCCGAGCGAATTCGCTCGGCCTTCTGTTTTTCATCTAGCCTCTAATTCGCTTTCCCCCGGTACCCCAACTGATGCGAAATGTCCTGGGTAATGTCCACGACATGCCGGATGAAATCGTCCAAAAAGGGCTGCACTCGGTCCGTAGGGCCGATCATGCTGATCGAGGCGTTCACGGAACCGTCCGCATCGTAGATCGGAGCCGCGATGCCGGTTACGCCGACATTGCGCATATTCGAGCTCACTTCGTAGCCGTTGTCGCGGATGCGGCGAAGCCGTTCCTTGATCTCTTCGGGTTTCTTCATGGAATAAGCGGTAAAAGTGCGAATTTCCTCGGACAAGACGTGATCCACAAACTCTTGGTCGCGAAAAGCAAGAATCGAACGGGCCGCCGATGTAGCATACAGCGGGAACCGTCTATAGGCGTCGACATTGAAGCGAATCGGATATTTCGATTCGATTTTGTCCACATAGATGGCCTCGTATTGGTCTCTCGCGCACAAGCAGACGAACTCCTGCGTGAGATCCGCAAGCTTATGCAGATACGGTTTGGCAAAGTCCGCCAAGTTGTGGTTGCGCAGCACCTGGTTCCCGAGCTCTAAGAGCGTGTATCCGAGGGAATATTGTTTATTGGCGGGATTTTGTTTAATGAAACCTTCGCTCTCCAGCGTCATGAGCAGCTTATGCACGGCCCCCTTGGAAAGCTGAAGCTGCCGGCTCAATTCGCTGACGCCGAGTTCCTTGCCGGATTCCAGAAACACTTTCAACAACTTGCAGCTGTTTTTCACGGAAGATAGATGATTGTCCATAATGAAGCTCCTGTCTCCTCGCCGGGCAACCGCGCCGAACTCCTAAATTTTCCTAGCTAGTGTATCATAATCAAACGCAAAAATGTATTGCGAGCCAAACAAGTACCATGCTAGAATTGTATCATATTCACGTATAGTAAACAACGTTCACATATAGTGAACAATACTAAAATGTGAACATAACTAACGCCACTGGAGGAATCATCAATGAAAAAATGGGGTACTCTTCTTTCCGTCGCTGCTATAAGCGCTTCCTTGCTCGCCGGGTGCGGCTCGAGCGCGCCGAAGGCAGGAGATCAGACAGGTACGTCGGGAGGAACCGCGCCGGCTGGCTTGACACCGGAGAAGCAGCTGGTCGTCGCAGGCAACGGGGCTACGGTCGAACAACTGATGAAGGACGAGATTTTCAAAAAGTTCAATGAGAAATACCCCGATGTGAAGCTGACGTACGTGTCCGGCGTATCTACGGAAATTGTGGCCAAAGTAAAAGCGCAAAAAGCTTCCCCGCAAATCGACGTAACGGTAATCGAAGGCGGCGAGCAAGAGGGCGGCCGCGTGGAAGGATTATGGGACACGCTTTCTGAAAGCGATATCCCGAATATGAAGAAAGTAAGTCCGGAGCTCAAAGTGAAGGATACGTCCGGTGTGGCGGTCAACTTTACGCCGATGGGCATTTCCTACAACGCCGATCTGGTCAAAGCCAAAGGGCTGCCGGTTCCCCAGTCGTGGAACGATCTGGCCAAGCCGGAGATGAAGGGCAACATCAGTATCGCGGAAATTTCCAGTAACTTCGGCCGCTCTGCGATGATCATGCTCGCTTATGCGAACGGCGGGTCCGAGAAAAACATCGATCCCGGCTTCGAGAAATTGAAAACGATCGCAGGCTACATGCCGACGTTCGCGAAGTCGTCCGCGCAGCTGCAGCAGGATATGCAGAACAAGACGGCGGCCTATACGACATGGACGATGGCTAGAAGCTTGGTGCAGCAAGACGCCGGGCTGAATCTGCAGTTCGTCATTCCGAAGGAAGGCGCGAATCTCGTGCCGAACGTCGCCACGATCGTCAAAGGCGCGAAGAATCCGAACGCAGCCAAGCTGTTCATCGACTTCCTGCTGACCGACGAAGTGCAGACCCTGTATGGCAGCAAGCTCTATTATAACCCGGCTGTTCCGGTCAAGCTTCCGGATGATCTTGCCAAAAAGCTGGACTTCGACCGCAAAAAAGTAGTTACGTTCGACCTGGAAGTAGTCGGTCAAAAGACGCCGGAGTGGCTCGACCGCTTCAACCGGGAAGTAGCGACAAAAGTCGGAAAATAAGGTGATGCCTCGTGAGCAAACAAATTGACGTCGAGTTGAAAAACATCCAGAAAAAATTTGGTGCGAACATCGTCGTAGACCGGTTCGATATTCAAATCGAGAAAGGGGAATGCGTCACCTTTCTCGGCCCTTCAGGGTGCGGCAAGACGACGACGCTGAATATGATCGCGGGCTTTTTGGAGCCGGATCAGGGTGAGCTGTACATTAAAGGAAAACGGATGAACGGCGTGCCGTCGAATAAGCGGGACTTGGGGATGGTGTTCCAAACGTATTCGCTCTTCCCGCATATGACGGTTTTCGAAAATGTCGCGTACGGGCTGAAGCTGCGGAAAGTGCCGAAGGCGGAAATCGCCGACAAAGTGAACAAAGTACTCGGCATCGTCAAGCTCCCTCATCTCGCGGACCGATATCCGAAGCAACTGTCCGGAGGACAACGGCAGCGGATCGCGATCGCACGGGCGCTCGTGACCGAGCCTTCGCTCTTGCTGCTCGACGAGCCGCTCAGCAACCTGGACGCGAAGCTCCGCGAAGAGCTCCGGGACGAGATGAAACGGCTGCAGCAGGAGATCGGCGTGACGACGATTTTCGTAACGCATGACCAGGAAGAGGCGCTTTATCTCTCGAGCCGCATCGTCGTACTGAATCACGGTAAAGTCGAGCAAATCGGAACGCCGTGGGACATTTACAACCGTCCGGCCTCCGAATTCGTGCATACGTTTATCGGCAAATCGAACCGGATGACCGGAACTGTCGAGTCGTCGAGCAATGGCGCGCTGCTGCTGAAAACGGATGCCGGAACGATACGGGCCGCCTCCCGTGACCAACAGGTATCCGCTGGTGAAGCCGTATCGATCTATGTGCGTCCGGAAACGATCGCGCTCTATACGGAGGACCGCGGAACCGCCGATGTCAACCGGATGAAGGGCACCGTTAAGCTGACCTCGTTTTTAGGCGCCCATACGGAATGCGAGGTCGAGACGGGATCTTTCACCGTAACGGTGCGGCTGCATGACGCCCGGCAAAACTTCACCTTGGCCTCCGGGCAGCAAGTGTATTTGGAATGGTCGCCCGAGGACGTGTTCGTTTTCCCGAGAGAGGATGAAGGGCAATGAAAGGGAGTTTTCGAGGTGTGAAGACAACCGCCCTGCTGCTGCTCGTACCCGCGCTCATCGTGCTCATCGGCGTTTTCTTGCTGCCAATGTTGTACATTCTCGCGCTGAGCTTCCAGGATAAACACGAGCAGTTTTCGTTCGATAACTATTTGCTCTTCTTCCAGGACCCGTATTATGCGCAAATTTTATGGCGGACGATCAAGCTCAGCCTGTATACCGCCGTCGTCTGCTTAATCCTAGGCTATCCGGTTGCCATGTACATGGCCAAGGCATCCAGCAGAATGCGCGGAATCGTCACCTTTCTGATCATCGCGCCGCATTTGGTCAGCGTCGTCATCCGCAACTTCGGCTGGGTCATCATTCTGGGGGAAAAAGGACTGATCAACAATTTCCTGACGAAGCTTGGACTGATCGAGCAGCCGCTCAAGCTGATGTACAACGAGCTCGGCGTCGTGATCGGCCTGACCGACTCGCTTATCGTTTACATGGTGTTGGCGATCGCCACCAGTCTGTATCAGATCGACGGCTCCTTGTACAAGGCGTCGGGCATTCTCGGCGCAAGCAAGCTGCGTACGTTCTTCACCGTCGTCCTGCCCCTGACGCTGCCGGGTATGCTGGCCGGAACGACACTCGTATTCAGCCTGTCCATGAGCTCCTACGTTACGCCGGCCCTGATGGGCGGGAGCGGAGTGAAGGTGCTTCCGGTCATTGCGTACGAGAAAATTATGACGCAGCTGAACTGGCAGATGGGCGCCGCGCTGTCGTTCGTTCTGTTGGCATCTACAGTCGTTTTGGTAACCTTGTTCACCCGGCTAATTGAAACGAAGCGATACAAAGAGGTGTTTTCCTCATGAAACTCAAAATATCGCCGCTCGGCGTCATTACGTTTATCGTCGTCCTGTTTGTCATTTCGCCGCTTCTGGTCGTCATTCCGACCTCGTTTACGTCGGTCAAATATTTGTCTTTCCCTCCCGAAGGGTTCTCGGGTATGTGGTACGCCAAAATATTCGACCGGCCCGAATTTACGGAATCGTTCGTGTTCAGTCTGGAGCTGGCCGCACTGACGGCGGTCATCTCCACGCTGATCGGCGTGCTGGCGGGACTCGCCCTGCACCGGCACAAATTCCGGGGCAGCGGCGTTGTCACCGGCCTGCTGCTATCGCCGCTTACGGTGCCGGCGCTCATCATCGGGATTGCGGCGCTGTTGTTCTTCACGCGAATCGGGATTGCCGGGACATTCCTCGGGCTGCTCTTGGCGCACGTGCTCATTACGATTCCGTACGTCGTCCGTCTTGTGTTGACCGGACTGAGCTCGTTCGATTATACGTTGGAGCGCGCGGCTTACATTATGGGCGCGAAGCCGTTCCACGTGTTTCGGGACATAACAATTCCTTTATTAAAACCGGCGATTATGTCGGGGGCGATCTTCGCGTTTTTGACGTCGTTCGATAACGTGACCGTTTCGCTCTTCCTCATTTCGCCGTCTACGACCACACTGCCGCTGGCCATCTTCAGCCATATGCAGGAATCGCTGGACCCGCTCGTCGCATCCATTTCATCGGTTGTCATTTTGCTTAGTCTCGTATTTATCATTATTTTGGAACGCGTTTATGGTTTGGACCGGCTGTTCGGTTCCAATTCGCATTCCCATTGACGGAGATGCTTCACAACATGTCATCACTTACGATTACCGAACGAATCCAATCCGATTTGCCCGAATTGCTTCGCCTGCTTGAAGAAAGCGTCAATATGGACTCTCCATCCAAATGCAAGGAACTAAACGATACGATGGCCCAGTGGTACGCCCGCCAGTTCACCCGGTTGACCGGGGGGCATGTCGAGACGGTCAAGCACCCTGTCGCCGGCGACCGGCTGTTGTGCCATCTCGGAGACGGCCCGAAGCAGGTGCTGCTCGTCGGCCATTACGATACCGTCTGGCCGATCGGCGAAGCCGGCCGAAGGCCGTTCCGCATAGAGAACGGCAATGCCTACGGTCCCGGCGTCTATGATATGAAGGCGGGCTTGCTGCAGGCGATATTCGCGCTCAAAGCGCTTGTAGAGTCCGGACGGTTCCCTACGGACAAACGGGTCACGCTGCTCATCAACAGCGACGAGGAGATCGGCAGTCCGACTTCCCGCGAGCTGATCGAGCAGGCCGCCCGGGAAGCGGCCGCCGCCTTCGTGCTGGAACCCCCGATGGAACCGACCGGCGCGCTCAAGACAGCCCGCAAAGGAAGCGGGCGGTACAAGCTGACGGTCAAAGGCATCTCCGCCCACGCCGGAGTGAATCCGCAAAACGGGGTATCGGCGATCGAAGAGTTGGCCTGCCAAATCCAGCGGCTGCACGCGATAACCGATCATGCCCGAGGAACGACGGTCAATGTGGGCACGGTGCACGGAGGCATCGGCAGCAATGTGGTCGCCGACCATGCCGAGGCCGAAATTGACGTTCGCGTCGCCACGAGCGAAGAGGCTGAGCGAATCGATGCCGAGCTCGCGGCGCTTACGCCGTTCCTGCCTAATGCAGTGTTGACCGTAACCGGAGGCATGACACGGCCGCCGATGGAGCGGACCGAGGCGACCGAGGCACTGTACGCGCTCGCCCGCGAGATCGCCAGGACCGAGCTGGCGCTCCATGTGGAGCAGACGTCGACCGGCGGCGTCAGCGACGGCAACTTCATCGCCGCCGTCGGTACGCCGACGCTCGACGGGCTGGGCGCGCGCGGCGATCACGCGCATTCCCCGCTGGAGTATATCCGCATTGCCGAAATTCCGGCGCGTGCGGCGCTCTTGGCTCGGTTGATAGAAAGCTGCTGAGCAAACGAAATCATCATTGTAACCGAACGGAGGAAGCAGCTTGTCTTATAACAGTTTAATCGTGCGTCTGGAATTGAATCACGCGAGGGCGAGCTTCGGCGACGTGGCTTCCGTCATTAGCGCCGCCGGCGGCGACATCACCTCCATCGACGTCATCCGCCCGGGACAAGAGACGTCCGTGCGCGACATCACCTTTCACATCGACGATTCGCAGGAATCGCAAGTGATAGATTCGCTTAAGGCGATGGATGGCATCCGGATCGTCAACGTATCGGACCGGACGTTTCTCGTCCACCTGGGAGGCAAAATTTCCATTCAACCGAATTTGCCAGTCAAAAACCGGGACGAGCTGTCACGCGTTTATACACCTGGCGTAGCCCGCGTGTGTACGGCGATTCACGAGCAGCCCGACAAGGCGTACTCGCTTACGATCAAGCGGAACACCGTCGCCGTCGTCTCGGACGGCACCGCCGTACTGGGGCTCGGAGACATCGGTCCGCATGCGGCTGCACCGGTAATGGAGGGCAAGGCCATGCTGTTCAAGCAGCTGGCGAACGTCGACGCTTTCCCGATTTGTCTCGACACGACGGATACGGAAGAAATCATCCGGACGGTTAAAGCGATCAGCCCGATTTTCGGAGGCATCAATCTCGAGGATATTAGCTCCCCGCGCTGTTTCGAGATCGAAACGCGGTTAGCCGAGGAGCTGGACATTCCGGTCTTCCATGACGACCAGCACGGTACCGCCGTTGTTGTCGTCGCCGGGTTGATCAATGCGCTGAAAGTCGTAGGCAAACGGATGGAGGAGATCCGCGTCGTCGTGAACGGGATCGGCGCCGCCGGCGTCTCGATCTGCAAAATGCTGCTGGCCTCCGGCGTACGGGAGCTGGTGCCCGTTGACCGTGATGGCGTGATCGTCCGCGGCGGCACCTATCCGCATCCGATGTGGCAATGGCTGGCCGAGCAGCCGCAGGTTCAGGCGGAGCCGGGCACCTTGCAGGATGCGATTCGGGGCGCGGACGTCTTCATCGGCGTCTCGCGGGGTGGGCTGCTGAATGCGGACCATATTCAGACGATGGCCCCGGATCGGATCGTGTTCGCCATGGCCAACCCGAAGCCGGAGATCGAGCCGCAGGAGGCGCTGCCGCATGTGCGCGTATTCGCGACCGGGCGCAGCGATTACCCGAACCAGATCAACAACGTGCTTGCGTTTCCGGGCATCTTCCGAGGGGCGCTTGATTGCCGGGCGCGCCGGATCAACGAACCGATGAAGCTGGCCGCCGCCCGGGCGATCGCCGCCGTCGTGTCGGCGAGCGAGCTGGAAGAGCAGTACATCATCCCGAGCATTTTCAATGATCAAGTAGCGTCCAAAGTCGCTCATGCCGTCATCGAAGCGGCGATTTTGACCGGAACGGCGCGCCGTACGCCGCCCGATTTCCGGTAATATTACGTCCCGGCCGCAGTGCGGCCGGGCTTTTTTTGTTAATACGGCTCTAAGGGGAGCCACGATCATCATATACGCGCTACCTCTCATCCGATGCAAAGTCATATAGTCGTACAGCTGCCTTTGCACCGTCGCTCTTGTAAGTCGATTTTGCCGAATTAGAGCAGGAGTTGAATCGGATTGAACACGTGGAATTCGATTTCGCCTTCTTATCTAGCGACAATTCGGCTGTATGTCTCGCAATTAGCGATACAAGCTGGCAAATTCGAACTAGAGCACGTTCTGGCCGCGATGGTTCACTTCCAAGTTGGCAAATTCGAATTAGACCGTGAATCGCCTCGGGTTCCACGGGAAAAGACTACTCCTACTCCTACTCCTACTCTACGAAATGAACGCTATGCTAGAATACACTTATAGGGAAGGGCTCGTATAGGTTGAGAAGCAGGAAGCTAACGACAGGGGGCGGGGGAAAGATGGACATCCGCAAGGACGGTTGGGTGCATCGGCTGATGCTGCAGCAAGAGGAGGAGAAGGCGCGGTTCGAGCAGCAGGCGAGGCTGTACCGGATCGCGCTCGAGAGCGCGTACGAAGGCATCGTCGTCGCCGACCGGAACGGCTATGTGCTGGACGTCAACGAGACATACGCCTCCTTCATCGAACGGGAGCGGGCGGAGCTGATCGGGCGGCACGTGACCGAGGTCATAGAGAATACCCGGCTTCACATCGTAGCGAGAACCGGCAAGGCGGAGTACGGGGAGCTGCAAAAAATTCGCGGGCATTGGATGATCGCGAACCGCATCCCGGTCTTCAGCGACGGGGAACTCATCGCGGTCGTAGGAAAGATCATGTTCCAGGACATCGACAAGCTGTTCGAGATGAACGCGAAATACAGAGAGGTGCAGACCTTCCTGGCGCCCCGCGAGCAGGCGAAGCGATCGGCTTATGCCGCCAAATATCGGCTGAATCATATTACGGCAGTCAGCGACACGATGAACCGGGCGAAGGCGCTGGCGGAGCGGGTGGCCGGCTCGAGCAGCACGGTACTGCTCCTAGGAGAGAGCGGCACGGGGAAGGAATTGTTCGCCCACGCGATCCATCAACTGAGCGGCCGGTTCTACGGCCCGTTCGTTCCCGTGAATTGCGCCGCGATCCCGGAGTCGCTGTTCGAATCCGAACTGTTCGGCTACAAGGAAGGCTCGTTCACCGGGGCCAGGAAGTCGGGCAAGCCGGGCAAATTGGCGCTCGCGCACAAAGGTACGGTGTTCCTCGACGAGATCGGCGAGCTGTCCCTGGCCATGCAGGCCAAGCTGCTGCGGGTGCTGGAGGAGAAGGAGATCGAGCCGATCGGAGGTGCTCCGGAATCGGTCGACATCCGCTTCATTGCCGCGACGAACCGGGAGCTGGAGCGGATGGTGGAGGAGGGAGCGTTCCGTCGCGATCTGTACTACCGGCTGCAGGTGATCGAGCTGCGCATCCCGCCGCTCCGGGAGCGGCCGGAAGACATCCCGCCGCTGTGCGAGGAGCTGCTGCGCGAGCTGCGGCCTGTAAGGCCCGGCGGCGAACCGGTCGCGGTGGCGCCTGCGGCGATGGAGGCGCTCCGGGCGTATGCGTGGCCCGGGAACGTGCGGGAGCTGCGGAACGTGCTGGAGCGCGCGATGTATATCATGTCGGGGCGGATCATCTCGATCGAGGATTTGCCGCCCCGAATGCATGCCAACCCCGTCCCTCCCGCAGAGATGCCGCGAACAGCATCCACGCTGCGAGAAGCGGTCGAACAGCTCGAGGAAGCATGGATGCTAGAGGCGCTGCAGGCGACAGGCGGCGACAAGCGGGGGGCCGCGGAGCGGCTCGGCATGAGCAAATCCGCCTTCTATGCCAAGCTGGATAAGCTGAAGCCGGGGGAGGCGAAGGGTTGATCCCATTCATTCCGGAACTCAGGAATGAAATGTCCTGGAATCCGGAATCTGGACGTCGATATTGCCTCAATAATCCACGCATAACAGTCAATTTCAATAAGTGCGAAAAAAAATTTTGCAGCGGGCCACCCTTGTGCCGGCTGCTTTTTTGTTGCTTGCGATTCCGGATGCGGACCCACACCTGCCTCAGTCATCTCAACTTGGCATGATTTTTGCTTATATAAAGGTCGTAAGCATGTATAAGGAGGCGATCCACCCATGATAAAGCCTGTACTGACATCTTATCGGGAAGCGATTAGCGGCATTCGGGACGGCATGACCTTGATGGTAGGCGGATTCGGACTGTGCGGCATACCCGAGAATCTCATCCTCGCGCTCGCCGAGTCCGGCGTCCGCGACTTGACCGTCATCTCCAACAATTGCGGGGTAGACGACTGGGGGCTCGGCCTCCTGCTCCGCAACCGGCAAATCCGCAAAATGATCGGCTCCTACGTCGGCGAGAACCGGGAATTCGAGCGCCAAGTGCTGGCGAACGAGCTCGAGCTCGAGATCGTGCCGCAGGGCACGCTCGCTGAACGGATCCGGGCCGGGGGGGCGGGGATTCCCGCGTTCTACACGCCGGCAGGGGTCGGTACCCCAGTGGCCGAAGGCCGGGAAGTAAGGGAATTCGGCGGCAAGCGCTACTTGCTCGAGACGGCACTTGCGGCCGACTACAGCCTCGTGCGGGCGCACCTAGGGGACCGGGCCGGCAACCTCGTGTACAGCCATACGGCGCGCAATTTCAATTCGATGATGGCCGCAGCCGGCCGAACCACAATAGCCGAGATCGAACAGCTGGTCGACATCGGGGAGATCGAACCTGCGCAAGTGCACACGCCGGGCGTGTATGTCCAGCAGCTGATCGTCGGACAGCAGCAGAAGCGGATCGAGCGCCTGACTACGTCGGTCAGGCAAGAGGCGTCGCCGGCGAGCCAGACGCCGCTGGATGACAAGGCGGCCGTTCGCGAGAAGATCGCGAGGCGTGCGGCGATGGAGATTCAGGAGGGCGCCTATGTCAACCTCGGGATCGGGATGCCGACCTTGATCGCCAACTACATTCCCGCTAACCGGAATGTGGTGCTCCAGTCCGAGAACGGTTTGCTCGGAATCGGACCTTACCCGGTCGCCGAGCGGGTGAACGCCGATTTGATCAACGCCGGCAAGGAGACGATCACGATGATCCCGGGCGCGGCTCTCTTCGATAGCGCCGAGTCGTTCGCCATGATTCGCGGCGGCCATATCGACATCGCCATCTTGGGCGGGATGGAGGTGTCCGAGCGCGGCGACCTTGCCAACTGGATGATCCCGGGCCATATGATCAAAGGGATGGGCGGAGCAATGGATCTCGTGCACGGAGCGAAGCGCATTCTCGTCATCATGGAGCATACGGCCAAGAACGGGCGGCCGAAAATCCTGCACAGCTGCAAGCTTCCGCTCACCGGAGCCGGTGTAGTGCACCGCATTATAACCGAGCGGGCCGTGATGGACGTTACCCCAAACGGACTGATGCTCGTGGAGACGGCGAAGGGATTTACGCCGGAGATGATTCAGGAGACTGTCGAGCCTCAGCTCGCGTTTAGCCCGTCGCTCAAGCTGGAAGCGTATTAGAGATCAAGTCTTACTTGGAAAGGGGAAGCGACAACTATGCCGGAGGAACAAGTCGTAATGATAACCGGAGCGGCAGGCGGGATCGGGTATGCGATGGCGGAGGGGTTCGGCCGCAACGGGGCTACCGTCGTCCTGTGCGACCGGGACAAGGACCGCGTGTCGGAGTCGGTCAACCGGCTGAAGGCTGAAGACCGACGCTGCATCGGGCTCGCCTTCGACGTAACCGAGGAAGAAGCGCTTCGCCAGGCGATCCAGCACATGGAAACGCTGCTCGGCCGGCTGGACGTCCTGGTGAACAACGCCGGGATGCAGCATGTGGCGCCGCTGGAGCATTTTCCGACCGACGTGTACGAGCGCATGCTGAAGCTGATGCTCGTCGCGCCGTTCGTGGCGATCAAGCATGCGTTCCCGGTCATGAAGAAGCGGGGATACGGCCGGATTCTGAACATCGCCTCGATCAACGGACTCGTCGGTTTCGCCGGAAAAGCGGCGTATAACAGCGCCAAACATGGGCTTATTGGGCTCACCAAGGTGGCGGCGCTCGAAGGGGCGGAGCACGGCATTACGGTGAACGCCCTCTGTCCGGGCTACGTAGATACGCCACTGGTCCGGGACCAGTTGAACGACTTGGCCCGGACCCGAGACGTTCCGCTCGAGCGGGTGCTGGAGGAAGTCATCTATCCTCTCGTCCCCCAGAAGCGGCTGCTGAGCCCGGCGGAAATCGCCGACTATGCGGTGTTCCTATGCAGTGAACGGGCCCGGGGCGTAACCGGCCAAGCCGTCGTGATCGACGGCGGGTATACCGCGCAATAGCTATGATTGTCTTCAGATATGGAAAGGGGCAAGAGAACCATGTTGCGAAAAATAGCCGTTTTGGGCGCCGGCACGATGGGGCACGGTCTTGCTCAGCTGTTCGCCGCCCACGGCCTGGACGTGCGGCTCTACGACGTCCATCAGCAAGCGCTAGAATCGGCGAGACGCCACATCCGCCGCAGCTTGGAGCTCATAGCGAGCGAAAGAGGCACCGATACAAGAGAGACTTCCGAGACCTTCGAATCATGCGAAGCCGAAGCTAGAATCGCTTATACGACGGATCTGGCAGCAGCCGTCGCAGAGGCCGAGCTGGTAATAGAAGCGGCACCGGAGCGGCTGGAGCTGAAGCAGGCGCTATACCGCACCCTGGAGCCGCTAGTAGAGCCAAAGACGCTGGTGGCGTCCAACACGTCGACTTTCCCGCTAGAGCAGCTCTCGCAGGAGATCGGCTTCGCCCACCGGATGCTCATCCTGCACTTCTTCAACCCGGCGGTCCACGTGCCGCTGGTGGAGATCGTCCAGCCGCCGGGCTTCCCGCCCGAAGCGCTGGCGCCCGTACTGGCGCTGCTGCGCCGCTGCGGCAAGGTGCCGGTCGTGTTGAACCGGGATATCCCCGGGTTCATCGCCAACCGGCTGCAAGCCGCCCTGCTGCGCGAAGCGCTGCACTTGCTTGCGAGCGGCGTCGCCGACGCCCGCTCTATCGATGCGGCCGTGAAGCACGGCCCCGGCTTGCGCTGGGCGCTGCACGGCCCGCTCGAGACCGCCGATTTCGGCGGCCTCGACATTTGGGAGCGCGTCGCGGACCAGCTGTTCCCGCTGCTGGACGACACCCGCACTGCGCCGGAGCTGCTCCGTCGCCACGTGCGGGAAGGCCGGCTCGGCGTCAAGTCCGGGCAAGGGCTGTACCCTTACGCCGACGAGGCGGAAGTGAAGCGGAAGGTCAAAGATCGCGACCGACGCATCATCCGGCTGATGCAGGCGATTCACACCGAGGAGGACATAGATCATGAGTCAGAATGAAGTGTACATTCTCGAAGGCGCCCGGACACCGTTCGGCGGGTTCGGTCAATCGTTCAAGACCGTATCGGCGACCGAGCTCGGCACCGTCAGTGCGAAGGAAGCGCTGCGCCGGGCGGCGGTCGAGCCTGAGGCCATCGATCAAGTCATCTATGGCAACGTCATCCATAGTTCCGTCACGGCGCCCTACATAGCTCGGCACATCGCGCTGAAGGCGGGCATTCCCGTGGAAGTGCCCGCCATGCTCGTCAACCGCGTCTGCGGCTCCGGGCTGCAGGCCGTCGTCACCGCCGCGCAGGGCATCCGGCTCGGCGAATCGGCGTTGGCGCTGGCGGGCGGGGCCGAGAACATGTCGCAGTCGCCGCATGCGGACTTCGTCAGCCGCTTCGGCGGGGCGAAGCTCGGGCCGATCCAGCTGGAGGATATGCTCCAGCACACGCTGACCGACCACTACATCGGCTGCGGCATGGGCGTCACGGCGGAGACGCTCGCCACCCGCTACGGCATCACGCGGGAGGAGCAGGACGAGTACGCCGTCCTGAGCCACACACGGGCGGCTGCGGCCGCCGCGAACGGCCGTCTGGCGCGGGAGATCGCGCCGGTCGACGTGCCGGGCCGCGGGAGCGTCGTAACCGTGTCGGCCGATGAGCACATCAAGCCCGACACGACCGCCGCCGCGCTGGCCAAGCTGAAGCCGGCGTTCCAAGCCGCCGGCACGGTCACCGCCGGCAACGCCAGCGGCATCAACGACGGCGCCGTCTCGCTCGTGCTCGCCGGCGCCTCCGCCTTGGGCGGGCGGCGTCCGCTCGCCCGCCTCGTGGCGTCCGGGCTCGGCGGCGTCGAGCCCGGCGTCATGGGCCTCGGGCCGGTGCCGGCGGCCCGGCAGGCGCTGCAGCGAGCGGGCCTCACGCTCGCCGACATCGACTTGGTCGAGCTGAACGAGGCGTTCGCGGCCCAATACTTGGCCGTCGAACGCGAGCTGGAGCTCGACCGCAGCCGGGTCAACGTGAATGGCGGCGCTATAGCGCTCGGTCATCCTGTTGGCGCGAGCGGCGCTCGCATCCTGCTGACGCTCGCATACGAGCTGGCGGAGCGGGACCTGCGCTACGGCTTGGCCGCGCTCTGCATCGGCGGCGGCCAAGGCATCGCCGTCGTCATCGAGAACGTCCGCTCTTGATGGCCTTGGCCATCTGGTTTTTTCCGACAAGCCTCTGCCGTTCATTATGCGGTAGAGGCTTGTTCGCGTCCTAGCCCTTCTCATCCCCCTGCCGTACGGGCCTTTCGGATCCCTTCCACGATGCCAAATTGTTGTTTGTATATCCGCACAGGCGGGGCCATATACTTTAGGAAACAGAGTTGGAGCCGGAAACGGCGGATGGAAAGGAGTTGACCCGCATGGAACTGTTCAGCGTCATCGTACCTAAATCGTTGACTGAAGAGAGAGAGGAGCTTCAGCGGCGTCTCATGGATGCCTACAATCGGCTTATACATATACCGGCCGGGTCTGTACAGCTCAAGAGCAAATCGTTCCGGTCGTTTTTCTCGGTGCAAGGCTTCGGCGTGCTGCCGGCGTTCCAATTGGATTTATGGGGCAGCGACGTGCTGAAGGCGACGGCGGAAGTGCTGTCCGCCTTCATGATGGATCATATCGAGCAGAAGCTGCTGCGCGAAGTGATCAGCGGGCCCTACCATTACGAGGAGCCGCACGACGTGCAGGCGATCGAGCGGTATTGCGCACAGCTGCTCAATCAGGCCGAGGAGACCGAAGGCATGCCCAAGCCGAGAATCCGTCGGCAGGAGAAGGTCGCCCAGGCGATCTACGGCTATTTGGAGGAGCACAACGAGCTGAACCTGCAGGGGCTCCTGCGCTTCCGCTTGCAGGACTACCGGGACGAGCTGCGTGAAGTCGTCGAATATGCCATCGATGAATATATTATGGATCAGCAGTACCAGGAATTCATCTCCCTGCTCAAATATTTTGTCTACATCCAGGATGCGAAAATCCCGGTTGCCCATCTCATGCATCACGGCGGACACGAGTTTACGCTGCTGAACGAAAAGATGGCACCGATCGAGACGAAGGAATTCGACTCCTTTACAGTAGAGACGCTGGACCGGGAAATCAATTTCGAGGACATGATCGTCAGCACCCTCATCTCCGTCTCGCCGCAAAACATCTACATCCATACGAGGGACCCCGAAGCGCAGGTCGTGAAGACGATCATGCAAATTTTCGAGGACCGGGCCCGCGTCTGCACGAACTGCAAAGGCTGCAGCAGTGTGCTGGGCGTCTCCAACAAAGATTCGCTGTCGCCTTGACAACGCTGGCCTGGCCGCTATAATAAGGGAATATAAAGTTCAACTGCAGCGACCAAAGACAAGAGTCCCGGCCTTAATCGGCCCAGAGAGAGGAGCCCCGCGCTGAAAGCTCCTTCCGCGTTATCCGGCGACTTACCCCTTTGCAGCAGCGTCTCGGAACGTTCCCTATAGGCGAGCCAGTATGAGACACCGGGTCATTCCCGTTATCGGATGCTTATGAGATTTCGCAGTCTGCCGGAGATGCACTTGTCCCGGTCGGAGGCGAGATGAATTAAGGGTGGAACCACGAGACCGCACGCTCGTCCCTTTTCCGGGATGAGGGTGCTTTTTTATTTTCCCAAGCGATACCGTGCGCCTCTCATCCCACATCCCCGTTGCGAACACCAAACCTCGGAAGGAGTCGATCGACAATGACAGAAGCAGTACAAGCGATTAAAGTTACATTGCCGGATGGCGCGGTTCGGGAGTACGGGCGAGGCACGACTGTGGAAGACGTAGCCGGCTCGATCAGCTCGGGACTGAAGAAGAACGCCGTCGGCGGAAAGGTGAACGGCAAGGTCGTAGACCTGAGCTTCCCGCTACAGGAGGATGCGGCGGTCGAGATCGTTACCTTGGACAGCCAGGACGGACTCGAGATGTACCGGCACAGCACCGCGCACTTGATGGCGCAGGCGATCAAGCGCATTTACGGCGACAAGGCCGTGAAGCTCGGGATCGGACCGGTCATCGAGGACGGCTTCTATTACGACATTGACATGGAGCAGGCGCTGACGCCGGAAGATCTCCAGAAGATTGAGAAAGAGATGGAGCGCATCACGCAGGAGAACTTGTCCATCAGCCGCCGCGAGGTCAGCCGGGAAGAGGCGCTTCGCATCTTCGGCGAACTGGGCGATCCGTACAAGCTCGAGCTGATCCGCGATCTGCCGGAGGACGTCGTGCTGTCGATCTATGACCAGGGCGAATTTTTCGATCTGTGCCGCGGGCCGCACTTGCCGTCGACCGGACGGATCAAGGCGTTCAAGCTGCTGAGCATCGCCGGCGCATACTGGCGAGGCAACGCGAAGAACAAAATGCTGCAGCGCATCTACGGCACCGCGTTCCCGAAGAAAGCCCAGCTCGACGAGCATCTGGAGCTGCTGGAGGAAGCGAAGAAGCGCGACCACCGGAAGATCGGCAAGGATCTCAAAATGTTCACGTTCGCCAAGGAAGTCGGCCAAGGGCTGCCGATCTGGCTGCCGAAGGGCGCCAAGCTGCGCCGCGTGATGGAGCGCTACATCGTCGACGTCGAAGAATCGCTCGGCTATCAGCATGTCTATACGCCGGTGATGGGCAGCGTGGAGCTGTACAAGATTTCCGGACACTGGGATCATTATCAGGAAGACATGTTCCCCAAGATGGAGATGGACAACGAGGAGCTCGTGCTCCGTCCGATGAACTGCCCGCACCACATGATGGTGTACAAGAGCGACATGCGCAGCTATCGCGACTTGCCGGTGCGGATCGCCGAGCTCGCGAACCAGTTCCGCTACGAGATGTCCGGAGCGCTGACCGGCTTGCACCGCGTACGGGCGATGACGCTGAACGACGCGCACATCTTCTGCCGTCCGGATCAGATCAAGGAGGAGTTCGCCCGCGTCGTGCGTTTGATCCAGCGCGTCTACGAGGACTTCGGCATCAAGGACTACCGGTTCCGTTTGTCCTACCGCGATCCGAAGGACACCGAGAAGTACTACCCGAACGACGAGATGTGGGAAATGTCGCAGCGCATGCTGCGCGAGGTCGTCGAGGAGCTTGGGCTGCCGTTCTACGAGGCGGAAGGCGAAGCGGCGTTCTATGGGCCTAAGCTGGACGTCCAGATCCGGACCGCGCTGAAGAAGGAAGAGACACTGTCCACCGCACAGCTCGACTTCCTGCTGCCGGAGCGGTTCGCGCTGGAATATGTCGGCGAGGACGGGCAGAAGCATCGGCCGGTCGTCATTCACCGCGGCATCATTAGCACCATGGAGCGGATGACCGCGTTCCTGCTGGAAAACTTCGCGGGCAACTTGCCGACCTGGCTGTCGCCGGTACAGGCGATCGTCATCCCGGTCAGCAATGCGTTCGACGACTATGTCCGCTCCGTCACCGAGCAGCTGCAAGCCGCCGGAGTACGGGTGGAAGCCGACTACCGCAACGAGAAGCTCGGCTACAAGATTCGCGAAGCGCAGCTGGAGAAAATTCCGTACATGCTCATCGTGGGCGAGAACGAGATGAATTCCGGCACCGTCTCCGTCCGCAAGCGCGGCGAAGGCGACTTGGGCGCGCAGAGCACCGAGTCCGTCATCGCGAAGATCGTCGAGGACATCCGGACTAAGCAAGCGTAGCAAGCTTTATTCACCCGGGGTCCCCGCAAAGTAATCGGAATATGCTTCGAAGGCCTACGTCACTTTGTGGGGTTTTCTTAGGATTATGCGTCACGAGCGATTGCCGCTTGGATGCATAATCCTTTTTCGTTTGGGACACCCTCCTTATAAGGAGGAATCCAACCATGTTTTCGTCGACGATGAACCGGCTTAGCTGGTTCAGTGTCATCGTGTTTGCCGTTGTGGTCCTGACGGCATTCAATCCGGTGCATCCGAGCGCGGCGGGCAAGCCGCATGCGAAAGTTCCGTCGTATGCCGATCCTGCCGCCGACGAATCGCACCCTCAAGCGGCCAGCGCGACACGCGGCGCTCAAACTGCGGAGCAAATCGTACTCGAGCGGTTGTCCCAGATGAAGGACGCGCAGGAGCTGATGGAACGGAACAAGAGCTACCCGATGCTGCATCAGGACTTCAGCCAGTTTCAAGGAAGTGTGGAAGTGATGGCGACCGGCTATTACGCCGGCGTAGAATCGACCGGCAAGAAGCCCGGGCACCCCGAGTACGGCATTACGTACTCCGGCGTTAAGGTGAAACAGGGCATTCTGTCCACTATCGCCGCCGATCCGAAAGTGTTCCCGCTCGGAACGATTCTGTACATCCCCGGGTACGGCTACGGCATTGTGGCGGATACCGGTTCGGCGATCAAAGGTAAAAAAATCGATCTGTACTATAAAAATAAATCGGATATTTACAAAGAATGGGGCAAGAAAAAAGTGGGCGTGTTCGTCGTGCGGACCGGCAACGGCAAAGTGTCGGAGGAAACACTGCGGCAATGGAACGACATCATGACGGCGGTGGCGGCCAAGCAGGAGCTGCCGTTCCCGCTCTGATCCTGGAGCTTGCAAAACCGGCGGCAAATCTCACGAGATGTGCGCCGGTTTCTTTTATTAAGGACGATAGGCTTCGATACAAGCTTATTTTATTTGCAGGGGTTCTGTGATAAAATAAGAGCTGAAAGCGTGTACATGCCACGGAACTTGGATGTAGTTCCATTTTTAGCAGGAGATGATCTCCATGTGGACTCGGACTGTCGAAATGGACGGTGTCAACACAGAGGAAGAAGAATTGTTGCTTCAAGAGCTGTATAAGCAAATGTTCATCGTGGCTTATTCCATTATGCGCGATCGCTCGCTCGCCATGGACGTCGTGCAGGAGTCCTGGCTGAAAATTCTGATGAAGCTCTCCACGCTGAAGGATCCCGATAAAATCATCCAGTGGGCCAAGGTGATCGCCTCGAATACCGCCTTGAACATGCTGAAACGCAGCTCCAGACAGACGACGCACGTGTCCGAAGAATCCGCGCGTTATCAGCCGGAGTCGAAGTCCGACGTTGAGGAGCAGGTCGTGCAGAAGATGATTTGCGAAACGATCGAGCAGCTGGACGATACGACAAGGCGCATTTTCGTCTACAAATATTTCGAGGATTTGAAGGACCAGGACATCGCCGATAAGATGGAGATGCCGGTCGGCACGGTGAAGGCTCGTCTGCACCGGGGGAAGGAGCAGCTGCGCAGCCTGCTGTCGGACCCTTTCCCGAATCCGGGATCTACATAAGCCCTCCACCTGTTCGTTCGAGAGGTCACAGCCGCTGCTGTGGCCTTTTTCTTAGTCGGCAAGTTAAGAAGCGGGAGTGATGCATATGCGCAAATGGGCGGCGCTCTTGATCGTGCTCGCCATGCTGGCCTGCACATACGGGATGATTCCGGTCATTCTTAAGCATGTTGACAACGGGGCTCCACTGGCGTCTCGG
Organism: Paenibacillus sp. HJGM_3; assembly: GCF_045062745.1. Taxonomy (NCBI): domain Bacteria; kingdom Bacillati; phylum Bacillota; class Bacilli; order Caryophanales; family Paenibacillaceae; genus Paenibacillus; species Paenibacillus sp. HJGM_3. The sequence goes on along the minus strand of NZ_JBJGED010000009.1, from coordinate 81,475 downwards.
GGCACAATGGATTTATCGCACTGGTCGTTCTCGGAGCAAGGGGTGGCGGCGCTGGACGGGGAGTGGGAATTTTATCCGGACCGGCTGCTCGACTCGGCGGACTTCGGGCCGGGCGGCGTGGCGGGTACCCCCACTCCAGACTTCGTCGCCGTCCCCGGCTCCTGGAAGAAGAAGATGGATACGCTCGGCTACGCGACATACCGATTGCAAGTGAATGTCGCCGACGCCCAAGGCATCTATGGCTTGAAGACGCTCTCGATCCAGATGTCCGGCCGGGTGTTCGTCAATGGGCAGTTGGTCGGGGAGAGCGGAGTGCCGGCGGAAGAGAAGCGGACGTATTCCGGGAAAAACAAGCCCATCGTCGGGTACTTCACGTTGAAGCCCGGGCTGAACGAGATTATCGTGCAGGTGGCGAACTATCACTCGCCGGCCAGCAGCGGCATCAACCACCCTATGTTTCTCGGAGATTCGAAGCAGATTGCCTCGCTCCAGAGCAAGGCGCTCGCGCGTGATTGGGTCATGTTTACTTCCTACGTCATTATGGGGCTTTATTTTATCGGCCTGTATACGCAGCGCAGAGCGGATTACAACCTGATCGTCTTCGGGCTGCTCAGCCTCTGCTTCGCTGCCTTCATGTCCACTACCGGGGAGCGGATCATCTACGACTTGTTCGGCGAACTTCCGGTGGAGCTGTTCCTGCGCGTGCAGATCTTGTCCGCGATTCTGGCCGCGATGGCGCTCTTGCTGTACGTGAATGTCGCCTTCCGTCCATTTGTCTCCAACCGGCTGATCCGAGTTTCTCTGGTCATCGGAGGACTGCTTGCCCTTGCGGAGCTATTCGCCTTCACTACGATCCAGACCGGCGGGATGCGGCTCTTTGTATCGCTATATTCCAATTTGCCGTTCATCTACGCGATCTATGTGCTGATGCTGGCGGCGCTCCATAGGGTGGAGGGCAGCTTCTATCTCGTCGTAGCCGGGGTTGCGCTCAATGTGCATGCGTTCACCCTGAACATGAACGTTTATCTCGCCGTTCCTACATATACGTTCCCGCCGATCGAACCGTTCATCTATTTGCTCATGCTGGCGCTGCTTATGTCGCTGCGCTTCTCGAACGCGTTCAAGAAGATCGAGCAGCTATCCGGACGGCTCATTCAAGCGGACAAGCTGAAGGATGAATTCTTGACGAAGACGGCGCACGAATTCAAGACGCCCTTGCACGGCATGATCAGCATCGCGCAGTCTCTGCTCGCCGATCCGCGCCATCCCTTGTCTAAGGAGCAGCAGGAAACGGTCGGCTTAATCTCCGCGATCGGGAAGCGTCTGTCCCAGCTCGTCTACGACATCCTGGACTTGTCCCGGCTGCGACAGGGGGAGCTCAAGGTGGACCCGGTTCCGATCGATGTGCGCTCGACGGTCGGTTTGATCTTGAAAATGTTCGACTTTATCAAATCCGGCAAGCCTCTTGAACTGGTGAACGAAGTTCCGGATCAGCTTCCCTACGTTTTGGCGGATGAGATCCGCTTCCGGCAAATCATCTGCAATCTGCTGGACAATGCGATCAAGCACACCGCTTGCGGCCGGATAACCGTGTCGGCCAGGGAAAAGGGCAGCATGATCGAGATCTCTGTCCGCGATACCGGCATCGGGATGGAGGAGCACGACCTGTCGGTCATCTTCGATCCGTACCGGTCCCTAGAGACCGACACGACGCATAATTTCGGATTGGGCTTGCCGATCGTCAAGCAGCTGGTCGAGCTGCAGCGGGGGGACATTTGGGTTCATTCTGCAAAGGGAGAAGGCTCGACGTTCACGTTCACGATGCCGGCGGCTGGCCGTGAGATCCTCGCTTTGCCCCGGCCGAGCAGGTCGCCCGACGTAATGGAGCCGGCTGTGCCGGCCTATTCGTTTGCTACTCCGTATATGTCGGCTCATTCGGGAGGCCCGGTCATTTTGGCCGCGGACGATCATTTCTCGAACTTGAAGGTGCTGATCGATACGCTGGAGCGCTTGGACTACACGGTGATCGCGGTCAAGGATGGCTTCGAGGCGCTGGAGCAGCTGGAGCGGCGCCCGGTCGATCTCGTCATCCTGGATCTCATGATGCCGGGCATGTCCGGGCTCGAGGTGTGCGACTCTATCCGCAGCCGCTACACGCTGCTGGAGCTGCCGGTGCTGATGGTGACCGCCTCCATCCAGCCGGAAGACAAGATTGCCGCGTTCGAAGCGGGGGCGAACGATTATTTGCCCAAGCCATTCGACACGGCGGAGCTTCAGGCCCGAACCAAGAGCCTGCTGACGATGAAGGAATCGGTCGGGAAGCTGATCGACATGGAAGTCGCCTTTCTCCAATCGCAGATTAAGCCGCACTTTCTGTTCAACGTGCTGAATACGATTTTGTCGCTCACTTACCGGGATGTGGAGCAAGCTAGGAAGCTTACGATCGAGCTGGCGGATTATTTGCGGGGCAGCTTCTCGTTCAACAATTTGCAAAAAGGAGTTCCGTTCAGCAGCGAGCTTGCCTTGATCCAATCGTATGCCGAAATCGAGAAAATGAGGTTCCTGGACAGCGTGCAAGTGAAATACGATATCGCCGAGGAGACGCAGCACGTGAAAATTCCGCCGCTGCTTCTGCAGCCGCTCGTCGAGAATGCGATCCGGCACGGAATCGGACGCCGGGAGGATGGCGGTACCGTAATCGTTCGCGCTTACCGGGCGGATGAGCATGTCATCTTCGAGATCGAAGACGACGGAGTCGGCATGACGCAGGAGCGGCTGGACGACGCGCTTGCGGGCGAGTCGTTCGAACGGCAGGGCGCCCGGTCCGGCGTGGGGCTGAAGAACATCAGCAAGCGCTTGAAATTCGCGTATGGCGCGGCGCTGCAAGTGCAGAGCTCGGTCGGGGCGGGGACGAAAGTAACGATCCGGATCCCCGCCGAATCGGCTTGAGACCGGATTCATCCGATTGTGAATATTCGCTTGTCGGGTCCGCGTCTCGGTCTGCAGACCGAGATGAGCCTCCATCCCACGCCTCTTTGCTTCCATTAGCAATTCCTCTACAATAGGGTTAACATTAAAAACTACTATCTCGAAATAGACGGGGGATACACGCATGCGGGGCGATATTTGGGGGAAAGTGTTCGTCGGGTTGCTGCTGATAGGCGCAGGTGTCGTCTTTTTGCTGAATCAGCTCGGCATTGTGGCCGTGGACATCGGCTACGTGTTCTCGAATTACTGGCCGGTCATTCTGATCGTGTTCGGACTCAAGGGCATTCTCATTCAACGAAGGCTCGAATACGGCTGGGGCGGGTCCTATTTATGGAATCTGATCATCGTCGTGGTCGGTCTCGTCTTCCTGAACAACAATTTGCGCTGGTTTGACCAGATCGGGTTCGGGGACATCTTCAAATTTCTCGTGCCGGTCATTCTGATCGCGCTAGGCATGAACATGCTGTTCCGGCCGCGGAACCGGAAATCTTCCCGCGAACCGATACAGCCGCCGTCTCCACCGCCGTCTTCGCCGTCGAATTGGGACCCGCCGATGGAATCGCCGTTCAAGCCCTACTCCTCGTATGACCCGCCGGCTCCACCCGAGCCGCCGTCCACGCCGGAGCAAGGTCCTGAAGCGCCTCCTCCGCCTGGGGCGGGGCCTGCGAAGCCGCCGCTAGATCCGTTCACGCCGCGGCCGAGCGGCAACGCGTCTCCTTCCGGGAACCATGGGAAGCCGGAGGCCGTGCACGAATGGAAGCACTGGAAGGAGCAGTTCAAGAAGGATTGGAAGTCGCACCGCGACGAATTCCGGGAAGACCGGGAGTTCCGCCGGCGGATGCACGGCCATCGGTCATCTGACTCTGGGCATGACGGAGAAGTGGTGCACCGGTCCAATTTCATCGGCGACCTGCATATGGGGCAGGACTACTGGGAGCTGCGCTCGATGAACATCTCGCACTTCATCGGCGACACGGAGCTCGATCTGACCCGGGCGGTGATCCCGTACGGGGAGACCAAGATCAACATCTCGGCGTTTATCGGCGATGTGAAGGTGTACGTGCCGAACGACGTACAGCTCGAGGTCAGCGTGACCGCCTCCTCCTTCCTGGGCGACATCAACGTGTTCGAGCGTCGCGAGGGCGGCATGTTCCGCAGCATGCAGTCCGCCTCGCCGGGATATAAAGATGCCGAGAAGCGCGTGCGTATCATCGTCAGCATGTTCATCGGCGACGTGAGGGTGAAGCGGGTCGGATGAGAATGTCATGGTTTAACGCCAAAAATGTCAAGTGGCAGCTGCTCGGATACTTCGGGCTCCTGCTGCTTTTGTTTGCGGGAGGGCTGCTCGCCGGCAGGCTGTTCGGGTTCGACTGGCTCACGTCGGACATCCGCGTCAGCCTGGAGTTCCTGGGCGGCCTGGCGGCGGCTTGCCTGTTCGCAGCGTACTGGATCGCGAGCATGTTCCAGCGGAAGATCGACGCGCTGCATCTCTCCATCCTCCAGCTGTCGCGCGGGAACTTGGCGGAGCGTATCGCTCCGCTCGGCTCGGATCCGTTCGACCGGCTGTACACGGACTTCAACGAGATGGCGCAGTCGCTGGAGAAGCGGGTCATGCTGCTGCAAAAGGTGGGCGAGGAGAACGTCATGCTCCTCGCCCAATCCAACGAGGTCGCCGTCACTGAGGAGCGCAGGCGGCTGGCCCGGGACTTGCACGATACGGTGAGTCAGCAGCTGTTCGCGCTGCATATGTCGGCCTCCTCGGCGGCGAAGCTCGTGGAGCGGGGAAATGTGGACAAGGCGCAGCCGATCCTGAATCAGCTGGTCGAGCTATCCGCCCTGGCCCAAAAGCAAATGCGGGGGCTGCTCGCCCAGCTGCGCCCGATCGAGCTGGAGGGCAAGCGGCTCTCCGAAGCGCTCGATCGATGGTTTCCCGATTATTGCAACCACAACGCGCTTCAAGGGCGCATGGACATCCGCCTCACCGGATCGATGTCCGAAGCGATTGAGCATCAGCTGTTCCTGATCATCCAGGAAGGCATGGCGAACGTCGTGAAGCACGCTTCCGCCCGCCACGTCGACCTGGCGCTGCAGGATAACGGCAATCAGTATGTGCTGCAGATCAGCGACGACGGCCGGGGATTCCAGCAGGAAGGCGAGCGGCTCCACTCCTACGGCTTGCTTACGATGCGCGAACGCGCGCAAAAGCTGGGCGGGGAGCTGCAAATTGCGAGCAAGGCCGGTGCCGGCACCCGCGTGAAGGTGTCGCTGCCGAAATTCGTACAAGGGGAGCCGGAGAACGAATGACAACGCCAACGAGGATATTGATCGTAGACGACCATGACATGGTTCGGTTGGGACTGCGCACTTATTTGACGATGGAGGACGATTTCGATGTGATCGGCGAAGCGTCCGACGGACAGGAGGCGGTGGACCGGATCCGGCGCAGCTTGAACGGCGACGGCGACAAGCCGGACGTTATCCTGATGGATCTTATGATGCCGCGGCTCGACGGGGTGGAGGCGACGCGTCAAGTGTGCCAGCTCGATCCGACTATCAAGATCGTGCTGCTCACGAGTTTCCTGGAAGATGAGAAGGTCGTGCAGGCGATCGAAGCCGGTGCGGTCACATACGTCATGAAGACCGTCGCAGCCGACGAGCTGGCTCAGGTGATCCGCAGCACGGCGCGAGGCTTCCAGATGATGAGCGCCGACGTCTCGCAGGCGCTGACCCGGGGGCTCAGGCAGCGCTCCGTGGCCGGACGCGAAGAGACGGAAGGCCTCACCGCGCGGGAGAAGGAGGTGCTGCTGCTCATCGCCGACGGCAAGGCGAACAAGGAAATTTCCGAAGAGCTGCATATCAGCATCAAGACGGTGAAAACCCATGTCAGCAACCTGCTCATGAAATGCGAGGTCGAGGACCGGACGCAGCTCGCGATCTATGCGCACCGCAAGGGCTGGATGTCGGATCCGTCCTGAATCACATAAATTTGGGGCGCTAGGCTCATCCTAGGGTAAATAAATGTAAGCCAAAACCCTAAGGAGTGAAGTGCGCCATGAGACCTTTAAGCTCGGTATTGGAAAATCGCGTGTGCGAATACGACTGGATGAAAGAGAAGCTGCAAGAGCATCAATTTGCTTTGGGCGGCAACTGGGATTACGATCACGGCTTCTATGACCGGTTCCTCGATGACGAGCGCCAAGTCTGGCTGCGTATTCCATTCTACGTCGTCGCAGGACGTCTGGCCGGAGACGATGCCTATAATCCGGATACGAGCGTACGGATCGGCACTCCGCTCGTGCTGAAGCACAAGTATGAGGAAGGGCTGGATCAGGATGCGATGATGCATGTGACGAACGCACTCTTCGACCAATTTCAAGCCCCGACCGATCGGGATGCCTCCGTGGAGGACCGTTGGGTGAAGGAAGCGCAGTCGATTCTCGGACATCTGGAAAAGTCAATGGGTTAGCCTGCAAAACTTTTAACTCCCATTTAGTTTTTTTTAAGGTTCGTTTAAGGTTTAACGTGTTAAATAAAGACAAACAATGAAACATAACTACTTAAACTTTTTGAACCTTAAAGCATATAGGGAGGGACTTCAGATGGAGAACAACAAACGTGATTATAGCGATTTTTTCGAGAATGGACGCGATGAGGCGGACAACAACCGGGAACGCCGGGATGACTATACGGGCAGCGAGGAGAGAACGGCTCGCGAGTCGCAATCGGAGCAGGAAGGAAGATCGTCCTACTACTATTCGTACGGTCCCTACAAATCCTCGATGAACGAAGAGCAGCCGTCCACGACGACCTCGAACGTTCAGGGGGAGACTTCGCAGGTGGAGATTACGTCGCCGCGCCCCGTCCGGCCGTACTTCGGCTACAGCGAAGCGAATTCGCAGAACCGCCCGAGCGTGCCGGCCGCTTCGTCGCAGTGGGATTACTCCCCGCCGAAGAAATCGTTCTCGCTCAAGAGCACCTTCGCCGCTTTTCTGGCGGGTGCGGTCGTAGTAGCCGGGCTGATGTTCGCTTCCGATCGGATGGATTTATTCGGCGGCGGGACTCAGCCGGTCGCTACCAACGGTTCGAATTCGACGGCCAGCGGCAATAGCGGGGGCACGAGCGGCAACGGCGGAGCCACTACCGCGGCCTTGAATGAAGTCGTCCGCCCGGGCAATATCGCGGACATCGTGAACAAGTCGAGCCCCGCGGTCGTGAAGATCAACACGTATGTGACTTCCAATAAGAATAACCGCAACGGCGTTAACTCGAACGATATTTGGAACTATTTCTTCGGCAACGGCGGCAATGGTGGCAACGGCGGCAACGGCGGCGGCAATTCGCAGAAGACGCCGAGCACCGGGCAGCGCCAAGCGGCCGGACTCGGCTCCGGCTTCATCTTCGACAAGTCCGGCTACATCCTGACCAACCAGCACGTGGTGGACGGGGCCGACGAGATCGAGGTCGAAGTGCAAGGCTACAGCAAGCCGTTCAAGGCGAAGCTGACCGGTTCCGAATACTCCCTCGACTTGGCGGTGCTGAAGATCGAGGATAGCAAGGACTTCCCGTTCCTGCCGCTCGGCGGCTCCGAGAGCATGAACGTCGGCGATTGGGTCATCGCCATCGGGAACCCGTACGGCTTCGATCACACGGTCACCGTAGGCGTCTTCAGTGCCCGCGAGCGCAAGATCGACATTCCGGACGAGAACGGTACCCGCAACTACGAGCATTTGATCCAAACCGACGCTTCCATTAATCCGGGGAACTCCGGCGGCCCGCTGCTTAACCTGAACGGGGAAGTGATCGGCATCAACACCGCGGTCAGCGCTCAAGCGCAGGGAATCGGCTTCGCGATTCCGACGACTACGGTCAAAGACGTGCTGGAGAACCTGAAGACCGGCGTGAAGCTGCCGCAGCCATACATCGGCGTAGGGCTGCAGGACATCCAGGACGACTGGGTGAAGCAGCTGAAGCTGGAGAACAATAAAGGCTCCGTCATAACGCAGGTCGAATCGGGCAGCCCGGCCTCCAAGGCTGGCTTGGCCGCAGGCGACGTCATCATCCAGGTGAACGGCGCGGATGTCGCGAACAGCACGGAAGTGACGACGAAGATCAAGGCGCTGAAGCCGGACGATAAAGTGACGCTCAAGATTGTGCGGGACGGCAAGCAGATGGACACGTTCGTCATCATCGGCGACCGCAACAAGTAATCAGTCAGCAGGTCAATCATAGCGATACCCTGAGCGGGAAAGCGGACGGATGCGTAGGCTCCACGGCTTTCCCGCTTTTGATTGTTGCAGAACGCCGGCTGGCGTACAATAGAGGCAGGAAGCGAGACAAGACGGAGTGAAGGAAGGGAACGCGAATGAGAGAAAAAATCGTAGTGATCGACGACGACGCCAAAATTACGTCCATGCTGAAACGCTCGCTCGCGTTCGAAGGCTATGCGGTGACGACCGCTTCGAATGGTCAGGAGGGACTTCGCCTGCTGCTGCAAGAGGAGCCGAGCCTGATCGTGCTCGACGTCATGATGCCGCAGATCGACGGGTGGGAGGTGTGCCGGCGCATCCGGGAAGGGGGCAGCGAGGTACCGATCCTGATGCTGACGGCGAAGGACGAGGTGTCCGACCGGGTGAAGGGGCTCGATATCGGCGCGGATGATTACCTCATTAAGCCTTTCGCTCTGGAGGAGTTGCTCGCGCGCGTCCGTTCGCTGTTGCGCCGCCGGGCGGATAAAGCGGAAACGCCGTCCCACAGGCTGCAGGTGGAGGACGTGATGCTCGATCTGGATACGCGCGAAGTGAAGCGGGGCGCGAATTCGATCGAGCTGACGACGAAGGAGTTCGATCTGCTTCATCTGTTCATGCAGAATCCGCGTCGCGTCCTCTCCCGGGATCTGATCATGGAGAAGGTATGGGGCTACGACTACAGCGGAGAGTCCAACGTTCTGGAAGTCTACATTGCTCTGCTCCGGCAAAAGCTCGAGGAGCATGGCGACAAGCGCATCATTCAGACGGTGCGGGGAGCGGGGTACGTACTGAGAGGGGAATGACACCATGTCCATACGGCTGCGGCTGACGCTCTGGTATACCGGCATTCTGGCGGTCACTCTGGTGACGCTGGGCTTTGCCATTTATTTCGCATTATCTACAAGTTTAATGGGAGATTTGAAGGAGAAAGTCAAGGATCAAGGCGACCAAGTAGCGGCGGAAGTTCGCCCGGTCTTGACACGCAGAGGGGTCAGCCTCTCTCTTCCGCCGCTCGACACATTTCAGACCGGAATGGTCATGCAGCTCATTTATCCCACCGGCGAACCGATTAGCCAATCCGGCAATCTGGCCGTAGCCTTGCCATTGGGCAAACAGACGTTGGATCTGGCGCCTAAGAGCCAATGGTTCTACGAGACCATAGACTTCGGCCAGTCTTCCGTCATTGTTTATAATTACTCCCTGTTCTTTCAGAACGAGTTGCAGGTGATTCTCCGCGTCGCCAGCAGCACAGATTACATCGACAACACGCTGCGCCAGCTCAAATTTACGCTGTTCCTGGTCGGCCTCTTCGTCATCCTGCTCGCTGCGTCGGTCGGCTGGTTCCTAGCGCGTAAGGCGCTGAGACCCATTGAGGGGGTCATCGAGGCTGCGAATCGCATTGAGAAGAGCGCCGACCTCGACCGGCGTATCGACTACATCGGCCCATCCGACGAAGTCGGCCGCCTGACGGATACGATCAACGGCATGCTGGCGCGCATTCAGATCATGTACACGGAGCTCGACGAAGCCTACCGGGCCCAGCGGCGCTTCGTGTCCGACGCGTCGCACGAGCTGCGCACGCCGCTCACGACAATTCGCGGCAATGTGGACCTCCTCGAGAAAGTGTGGAGGTCCGCGAGCAACCCCGACGCCGCCGGCATCGACGGCGAGAACGTGCAGATGTCGCTCGAGGCGATGCGCGACATCTCGGACGAGGCCGAGCGGATGAGCCGCATGGTGAACGACCTGCTCTCGCTCGCGCGGGCCGATGCCGGCCAGACGATTCACAAAGGGCCGGTGGAGATCAAGCCGCTCGTCGAGGAAGTGATCCGGCGCGCCCAATTCCTGCCGCGGACGGCCGACTGGATCCCGGGCAATCCGGAGGTGTTGAACGGAATTGTCGTACAAGGGAACAAGGATTACTTGCAGCAGCTGCTGTTTATCTTCATCGAGAATGGCTTCAAGTACACGGACGAGGGCAGCGTACGGCTCGATTTCATCCGCGGCGACGGGCAGATCGGATTCCGTGTCAGCGATACCGGGATCGGGATGGATAAGGAAGAAGTGCCGCACATCTTCGAGCGGTTTTATCGCGCCGACCCTTCCCGCGGGACGAAATCCGGCACCGGCCTAGGCCTGTCGATCGCCAAGTGGATTATCGACGAGCACGGCGGCTCGATCGAGGTCATGACGCAGAAGGGGCTGGGCACGACGTTCGTCATCTGGCTGCCCACCACGCGGTCGCTTCCTTCCTCCTGACGATTGCGCTATAATAGAAGGGTTAGACAGTGCATGAAGGAAGGAAGGACTGCATCTCATGGATGTATTGAAGATTTCTCCCAGAGGGTATTGTTACGGCGTGGTGGACGCTATGGTGCTGGCTCGGCAGACGGCCCGCAACCTGGATTTGCCGCGGCCGATCTATATATTGGGCATGATCGTCCATAACTCCCACGTTACGGAGGCGTTCGAGGACGAAGGCATCATCACGCTGGACGGCGCGAACCGGATCGACATCCTGGAGCAGGTCGAGTCCGGCACTGTCATCTTCACCGCGCACGGCGTCTCCCCGGAGGTGCGCCGGCGTGCGCGGGAGAAGGGCTTGACGGTCGTCGACGCGACGTGCCCGGACGTGACGAAGACGCACGATCTTATCCGCGAGAAGGTCGCGGAAGGGTATGAGATCGTCTATATCGGCAAGAAAGGGCATCCGGAGCCGGAAGGGGCGATCGGCATCGCGCCGGAGCACGTGCATCTGATCGAGCGGGTGGAAGAGATCGAAGCGCTTCAGCTCGATACGGACCGTATTACGATCACGAATCAGACGACGATGAGCCAGTGGGACATCCGCCATATCATAAACAAGCTGCTGGCGAAGTTCCCGACGGCCGAGGTGCATAACGAGATTTGCCTCGCAACCCAGGTCCGCCAGGAGGCGGTCGCCGAGCAGGCCAAGGAATGCGACCTCGTCATCGTCGTGGGAGATCCGAAGAGCAACAACTCCAACCGCCTCGCCCAAGTATCCGAGGAGATCGCGGGCACGCGAGCGTATAGGATCTCGGATCTGTCCGAGCTGAAGCGCGAATGGCTCGAGGGGGTTCGGCGGGTAGGCGTCACCTCGGGCGCATCCACACCTACGCCGATCACGAAGGAAGTGATCGCCTATCTGGAGCAGTACGATCCGGATAATGCGGACACGTGGCCGCTCGTGCGCACGATCAATAAGAGCAAGCTGCTGCCGCCGGTGAAGACCGCCGCGAACCGCGCGTCGGGAGACCAGTAGACCGCTTGCAAGCCCATTAACGCCCCTTAACCTCTTCGGCGGTTCAGGGGTTCTTTATTTCAGGCGGGCTCGTACAAATTTGCCTGGATCGGGCAAGATAACACTAGACAGAGAGAGGTTGACAATGGACAAGGGGGGATTCCAGCTGGAACCGACAGAAGCAACCGCGGCATCCGTACCGAAGGCCAAGCCGATCCGATTCCTGATTGCGATCTTTGTGCTGACCCGGGTGCTCCTCTACATAACCGCTTACTTTGGCATGAATTTATTTTCCGATTACACGGTCCCTTCGGAGTATGAGAAGGTGGAATGGCCGGGAACGTTCAGCCAGCATATGCTGCTCGAGACCGACCTGTCCAAGACGAAGCTACCTACGCTCGGACACTTCAATACGGCCGATACGTTCGCCTACGTGAACATGGCCGAGAACGGTTACGACGAGTTCCGGATGGATGAAGACCATCCTCCGGCGAACTGGGTGTTCTTCCCTCTGTTCCCGCTAGTGCTGCGGATCTTCAATGCGCTCACCGGACTCGATCCGGTGACGGTCGGCCTCATCGTCTCGAATGTGTTCCTCCTCGTCTCGATGATCTTCCTGTACCGGATCGGCATAGAACGGGGCCTGAAAGACATCGAAGCGCGCATCGCCGTGTGCCTGCTCTTGCTGGCCCCCGCCTCCATCTTTTTCGCCGTACCTTACACGGAGAGCATGTTCCTGATGCTGGCGACCGGGGCGGTCTATTATTCGCTCAGGGGCAACTGGCTGCCCGCGTTCGTGTTCGCGGGCCTCACTACCGTGACGCGCAATGTAGGCTTCGTCATCTTCGCCTTCACATGCGGCTCGCTTCTGCTGCAGCATTCGTTCTGGAAGTTCCGGTGGCGCGACACTCGCTTGCTCGGATATTTTCTTATCGGCTGCATTCCGCTCAGTACTTATTTGGGCTACATGAAATGGCTGACGGGCGATTTCCTCGCGCCGATCCATGAGCAGCTCAACTGGGGCCGATACACGACGTTTCCGTTCGTCAGCTACGTGCGGTATCTCATGCATCCTTACTTCCAGACAAGCTCGGGGTGGGAGAACGGTTTGATCTCGTTCGCGATCGGAACGGCGATCCTGCTCGTGTTCCTGGGCTATCTGGTCTACCTGATTCGCCACTGGAGGGAATACAGCCGCCCGTGGCAGGAAGCCCTTCTATTCGTGGCCGGCGTGCTCCTCATCGTCATCCCGTTCAGCAGCGGCGAGCATCTGGCGAGCATCCCGCGCTACATGACGGTCATTTTCCCGTTCTATCTGTATCTCGTCGAGCTGTTCCGGCGCCGGCTGACCGTCGTGGCGGGGTATGGACTATTCTCGTTCATGCTGCATATTGTGTTCACGATCGGTTATTTCAATCGGTATTTGTTCGTTTTTTGAGCAGCGTTTGTTAAGATTCTGTGAAATCGGGCGTCTGGACTAGGGTCGGTGGTGGATTATCGGCAATTCAGGTATAATGGACATAGCGGTGCCTTAGACATATAACGTCCATACTCGGCCCGATTAACATGGATAGGATGAGGAACAGTGGCCGTACAGACGAACCGTGCATCCAGGGGATCCATGAAAGTGTCGCGACCGACCTTGACGGGGATTCGCCGCTGGATCAAACTTAAATATTTGCTGCTGTTTCGCGCCAAGGGAGGAGCGGCTAAGGTAGCGCTCGGGTTTGCGATCGGACTTGCGGTCGAAATGTTTACATTGCCCACCTTCGGCTTGGCATTTTTCCTTATATTCCCTCTCGCCTATTTATTCCGGGCCAGTCTTGCCGCGGCGCTCATCGGATTTGTGTTCGGCAAAGTCATTTACATTCCCATGGCCCTTATCAATAACAAGGTGGGGGGCTGGCTCGTCCCCGACCATTTCAGGGATTGGATTCAATTTTTGCCGCACTGGCTGAAGCGGATGCTCTATATGAACATCAAGCTCATCGTCGGAGGCATTGTGAATGGCGCTCTGCTCGGCACGTTGTTCTATTTTCCGCTCAAGAAACTGCTCGAGTATTACACGGAGAAGCGGACGGAGAAGCGCAGATTGCGAAGGGCCCAGCAGCAAGCGGCGGTTCTGGAGCGCGACGGGGAATAACGGGAAAATCGGAAGGGAGCTTCGAATCAAGCGGCATTTCGAAAATGGAATGGATTTCATGCTTGACGTGGGCTCCCTTTTCGTTGTATAGTGACTTTAGCAATTAAAAGCATAAAAGCATAAAAGCTTAAAAGCTTAAAAGCTTAAAAGCGAACAAGCGTCACAGCGTCTAAGTTTTTAAGTGCGGCATAAATTTCCACTAGGAGCGTGTACAAGTATGATCGCCATTACTTCCAATCATATTACCGACGAGCGTATAGCCGAGATTGTTCACCATATTGAGAAGCATGGCGTTCAAGCGCACGTGTCGAAGGGTGTAGACCGCACGGTCATCGGCATCATCGGCAAGGCGGATCCCAAGCTCGCGGAGCAGCTGCGCCAGATGTCCGGCATCGAGAACGTCATCAAGATCAGCAAGTCCTACAAGCTGGCGAGCCGCGAATTCCACCCGGACAACACCGTGATCAAGATCAAGGACGTCGCGATCGGCGGCGAGGAGCTCGTCATTATGGGCGGCCCTTGCGCCGTAGAATCGCCTCAGCAGATCGACGATATCGCTCGCCTCGTGAAGGCGGCCGGCGGTCAAGTGCTGCGCGGCGGCGCGTTCAAGCCTAGAACCGGTCCGTACAGCTTCCAGGGCGTAGGCGTCGAGGGCTTGATCATGATGGCCGAGGCCGGGCGCAAGCACGGCTTGCTCACGATTACCGAAGTGATGACGCCGGAGTATGTGGACGTATGCGCCGAGTATGCGGACATTCTCCAGGTTGGTACACGGAATATGCAGAACTTCGATCTGCTCCGCAAGCTCGGACAGACCGACCGTCCCGTCCTGCTGAAGCGCGGCTTCAGCGCAACCTATGACGAATTCCTGAATGCGGCCGAATACATCCTGGCCGGCGGCAATCCGAACGTGATGCTCTGCGAACGCGGAATCCGCACATTCGAGACCTATACACGCAATACGCTGGACTTATCGGCGATCCCGGTACTCCAGTCGCTCAGCCATCTGCCGGTCATCTCCGACCCGAGTCACGGCACGGGACGCCGAGAGCTGGTCGAGCCGATGAGCAAAGCCTCGGTCGCCGCGGGCGCCGACGGACTGATCGTCGAGATGCACACCGATCCCGACAATTCCATGACCGGAGACGGCGTACAATCGCTCTTCCCGGATCAATTCGCCAAGCTGCTGCTCGACCTCGAGAAGCTGGCGCCGCTCTGCGGCAAAACGTTCAACACCGCTAAATCCTTCACATTCGCATAAGGTTTGATTGAACCCCAAACCTGGTCTTGTTCCCGCTCTGCATGGGCGGGAACCTTTTTTTGTTCATAAGGGAACGTACGGATATGGCGATTTTGTGAATAAAGCGGTTTCAGTGTAAGAATAGCTGACATGAGCGTAAAAAATACCTTACATAAGTATTGACGGGTCAAAACAGGCCGTTCTATAATAAGTCCATAATCATTGAAAACTTGAACAATGATGATCAATTTAGCCGAGAATGTTCGGAAATAGGAGGATATGAACATGTCAGTCCAAAGCGTCTTGTCGTTAATCAAGGAGAAAAATATCGAGTGGGTTGATTTCCGTTTCGTCGGATTGTCCGGCAAAGCGCAACATATCAGCTTGCCTGCCTCTGAGGTAGAAGAAGAGACCTTCGAGAACGGCGTAGCCTTCGACGGTTCGTCCATCCCGGGCTTCCGCGGCATCGAAGAATCGGACATGGTCATGATGCCGGATACGGAAACCGCATTTGTGGATCCTTTCACGGCTCACCCTACATTGGTCATCATGTGTAATATCCATACGCCGGACGGCGAGCGCTACGATCGCGACCCTCGTTCGATCGCTCAGAAGGCCGAAGAGTACCTGCAAAAAACCGGAATCGGCACGACCGCATTTTTCGCGCCTGAATCCGAATTCTTCATCTTCGACGATGTTCGCTTCGAGTCCGGCATGAATAAGTCCTACTTCGAAGTGGATTCCGAAGAAGCGGCATGGAACAGCGGCCGCAAGGAAGAGGGCGGCAACCTGGGCTTCAAAGTACCGGTCAAAGGCGGTTATGTGCCGGTAGCTCCGATGGACAGCCAACAAGACATCCGCAGCGAAATGTGCCGTCTCTTGGCCGAGACCGGCCTCCGCATCGAGCGTCATCACCACGAAGTGGCAACGGCAGGCCAAGCGGAAATCAACTTCCGTTTCGATACCCTGACGAAGACAGCCGACAATCTCTTGAAATACAAATATATCGTCCACAACACTGCCCGCCAATACGGCAAGGTAGCGACCTTCATGCCGAAGCCGCTGTTCGGCGACAACGGTTCCGGGATGCACGTGCACCAATCGATCTTCAACGATGGGGCTCCGCTCTTCTACGAGAAAGGCGGCTACGCGAACCTGAGCGAGATGGCCTTGAACTACATTGGCGGCATCTTGTACCACGCTCCGGCCCTGATCGCGTTGACGAACCCGAGCACGAACTCGTTCAAGCGTCTCGTACCTGGCTACGAAGCGCCGGTGAACCTCGTGTTCTCCAAGGGCAACCGTTCCGCAGCGGTTCGGATTCCGATCGCAGCCGTTACGCCTAAGGGCTGCCGCATCGAGTTCCGTACGCCGGACTCCACCGCGAACCCGTACCTCGCTTTCGCAGCTATGCTGCTCGCAGGTCTGGACGGCATCCAGAAGAAGATCGACCCTCGCGCCCTCGGCTATGGTCCGTTCGACAAGAACATCTATGAAATGTCCGACGCTGAGAAGAACGAAATCCGCAGCGTTCCGGGTACGCTGGACGAAGCACTAGACGCCCTGGAAGTCGACAGCGAGTTCTTGACGCAAGGCGGCGTATTCAGCCAAGACTTCATCAGTAACTACATCGAATACAAGCGCGCTGAAGCGAAATCGGTCTCGATCCGCATTCATCCGCACGAATACGGTCTGTACTTCGACTGCTAATCCGAATTCTACGTTATCTTCTGTTTTATACCCTATACCCTCTTGGACCTCCGGCTTGCCCGCCGCGAGGTCTTTTTTTGTGCTCTTCCAAATTCATAGGAAAATAGTGTGGATTTCCTTGCCCGCCTCCTGTATAATGCAAATGAATACCTATATGGTACCTGTATCTATTTCGGGGTTTTAACTAATACTTCATGGAGAGGGAGTTAACGTTCAAATGAAAAAGCTTCGTCAAGTCGCTGCACTCTCACTGGTGTCATCGCTCGTCCTAAGCGCATGCGGAAGCGGATCCGACGATCCGAAACCTACGGATTCCGCGGCAGGAGGCTCGGCTGCAACTGCGTCCGCCAAACCCAAGCTGGAGCTGAAGTGGTTCATCAACGCACCGAACAACTCGCAGCTGCCGGCAGCAGATCTTGATTTCGTCAAGCAAGCGATTGACCAGAAGTTCAATGTGGATTTGAAAATTGAGCATATGGCTGCCGGCGCGGATTATACGAGCAAAATGAACTTGAAGCTCAGCTCCGGCGATACACCGGATATGTTCATCGCGACCGGGGTCGATTCCCAAAAGTACATCCAGGACGGAGTCGTCGCCGATATGACTCCGTATGTCACGCAGCAAACGATGCCGAACTATTTCAAATACTGGGTTACGCAAGAAGAGCTGAAGCGGTACCAGATCGAGAAAGTGTTCAAACGCGCTCCGCTGCCGTTCGCCAAGACGCAATATCAGTCCTACTACGTTAGAAAAGACTGGCTGGACAAGCTGGGCCTCAAAATGCCGGAGACCTATGAAGATATGCTGACGGTTATGAGAGCGTTTGCGAACCAAGATCCGGACGGCAATGGGAAGAAGGATACTTACGGGTATACAGCAGCAGGAGCATCGACGTCGATCCCGAGAGATTTTCCGCAATTCGCCAACAACGGGCTAATCGCCGCTTTCATGCTGGAAGGCGACTCCTTCGTAGACGTAGGCAGCGACATTCGGATCGGCAAATCCCTGGACGACCTGAAGAAGCTGCTGGCTGAAAATGTGGTGGATCCGGACTGGTTCGTGAATAAAGCCGGACAGCAATTGGAAAAGGCTCAGCAGGGCAAGGTCGGCATGGTGTACACCGGAACGCGGGAGTTCGCCTTCGACAACCATCCGAGCAGCATACAGCAAAAGACGAAGGAAATCACCGGGGTTCAAACCGTCGATTGGCAGCCGTTCAATCCGTGGGCCAAAACCGGCGTATTCTCCGAGGCGCTTCCCGGCAACCCGTTCCTGTTCGGCGTGAAGACGTCCCCGGATAAAATCAAGCGCTCGGTCGAAATCCTGGACTGGTTGTTCAGCCAAGAAGGCTACCTGATGACGCACTATGGCATCGAGAACAAGCACTATAAGAAAACCGGCAATAAAATTGAAGTCATTCCGGATGCGTTCAAAAAGGATATCACCGATCAAGGCAGCTTCCTCAACATCTATGGTTCCTTCACACCGGCGAACGATTACGGCTTAATCGGACTGGAGCTGGCCGATTCCCGGGAAACCGATCGTGACCGTAAAATTTTGGAGAAGCTGAAGACGTATAAGTATATTCCTTCGATCGGAACGAACGTGGCCACTCCGGCTGGCGTGAATTTGTCCGATTTCCGCAAGCAGATGAACCAGTTCCACGTCAATATCGTGTTCGATGAGAAGGATGCCTCCAACTGGCCGAAATACCGCCAAGAGATCATGACCAAGTACGGCGGCAAGCAAATCTTCGAATCGTATGCCGAGCAGATCAGCGCCGCTCAAGGCAAGACCTATAAGTTTAAGGCGGAGAATTAAAGATCGGAAGAAGCCCGGCTTTCTATAGCCGGGCTTCTTTTTGTGCGGTTATGTGGTTATGTGGTTATCGGTTTCAGGACCGAATGAAGGTCAATTGCTCCAGCACGCGAGCTACGCCATCCTCATCGTTGGAAGCCGTGACGGCATAAGCCAGCTCATGGAGCTCCTGCACCGCATTGGACATAGCGATCGGATAGCCGCAATGCCGCAACAGCTCGAGATCGTTGTAATCGTCTCCGAACGCCATAATATCCGCCGCCGCAATACCATAATGTTGGCAAAGCGCCATTACACCCGATTCCTTCGAGACACCCTTGCCCATAATCTGCACCAACCGGTTCTGATCGGTCACGACGAGATTGGCCAGATGCCCGAACCGTTCCGGCCATGTAGCCATGAGCAAGGCGGGATCGAACTCCGAGAGGAGCACCTTGGTTGCCTCCAATGCCCGGAGTTCAGCGAGGGGCACAATCTCGGGCCCACAGTCCGGATTGTAGGAGGCGTCGTCGAGGATCGGCCGGTTCGCGTACCAGACGTCCTTAACCTCCACGCAGACCAAGCCGGTCGGGAAATTGCCGTCGCAGTAGTCCAGAATCGCGGCCGTAACCGCCTGGGGGATGCCGTAGTGCGCTTCGAACCCGGTCCGGGTGTCGGAGACCTGGGCACCGTTGTAATAGACGAAGGCACAGACCTCGAGCAGTGCCGGGGGGATGAACGTCCGGACCGAACGCGGAGGCCGTGCGGTTGCGATGATGATCCGCAGCCCTTCGTTATGGCACGCCAGGACGGCCGCCAGGTTGCGGGGGGACACTTGTTTGTTCGAGTCGAGTAACGTTCCATCGAGGTCCAGAACGATTGCTTTTGGGTTCATTTTCAGTCCTCCGGCGGCATAGATTCATATGAGTTTCTAAAGAATATACCACAGGATGCAGGGTTACGGCTCAAAAGATTTTTTAAAAAAGAACGTCCCTTCGTGTAAAAATAAAAAGTAACAGGTATGTAACAGGGGAAGGGTTAGTGGTACAATGAACGTATCCTACAACATTATGGAGGGGAATGCGATGACAGTCTCGGCGCAATCGAAGTTAGCGCTGCTCGGCGGCAGTAAAGCGGTTACACTCGAGGAAGGCGACCTGTTCAAATGGCCGATCGTCACGGAGGAAGACGAGCAAGCGGTGCTGGAGGTCATAAGAGCCGGCGCGATGTCCAATACCGACGTAACCGCCAAGTTCGAAGAGGATTTCAAGCAATGGCTGAACATGGATTATGCCCTCGCCTTCAATAATGGGACCGCTTCCTTGCAAGCGGCTATCTATGCCTGCGGACTCGGAGTGGGCGACGAGCTCATCTGTCCGAGCGTCACGTACTGGGCGTCCGGGCTGCAAGCATTCAATCTCGGCGCGACCGTGGTGTTCGCGGACATCGATCCGGTCACGCTCTGCATCGATCCGAACGATATCGAGCATCGTATCTCCGACCGGACGAAAGCGATCATGGTCGTCCATTACTTGGGTCATCCGGCGGATATGGATCCGATCCTGGCGATCGCGGCCAAGCACAATCTGAAGGTGATCGAGGACGTCTCGCATGCGCAGGGCGGGTATTACAAAGGCCGGCGCCTGGGGACGATCGGGCATATCGGCGCCATGTCGCTCATGTCCGGCAAGTCGCTGGCGATCGGGGAAGGCGGCATGCTCGTCACGAACGACCTGAACATGTATGAGCGTGCGCTGTCGCTTGGCCACTACGAGCGTTTCGGCGCGAAGATTGTTAGTCCGGAGCTCAAGCCGTACACCGGCCTGCCGCTCGGCGGCTACAAGTACCGCATGCATCAAGTGAGCTCGGCGATGGGGCGCGTCCAGCTGAAGTATTACGATCAGCGCTGCGCCGAGATCGACAAGGCGATGAACTATTTCTGGGATTTGCTCGAAGGCGTGCCTGGCCTGCGACCGCACCGGACGCCGCCGAACACCGATACGACGATGGCCGGCTGGTATGCGGCGCACGGCCACTTCGTGCCGGAGGAGCTGGGCGGCCTCTCGGTGACCCGCTTCTGCGAAGCGGTGAGCGCCGAGGGAGCGCCGGCACGGCCGGGCTGCAACCTGCCGATGCACAACCATTCGCTCCTGCATGACGCGGACGTGTACGGACACGGCAAGCCTACGCGCATCGCGCACGCCTCCCGCGACGTACGGGAGCTGGACCGCAGCTTGCCGGTCAGCGACGGTATCGGTCACCGGGTGTATTCGATTCCGTGGTTTAAGCACTTCCGCCCGCAGCAGATCGAACAATATGCGGCGGCTTACCGGAAAGTGGCGGAGAACTATCGGGAGCTGCTCGAAGGCGACACGGGCAACGCTCCGCTTGTTGGCGGCTGGCATATGTCCAACCGTCGCTAATCGACTTTTATCATCATCGCAGACGACTGCGCCAGAAGGGATTTCATCTATGATTCATGTAGTTTGGAACGAGCAGGAATGTCGGCTGACCCGCGAGGAAGGCCGTCCCTGCTATACGGAATATATTTTTGAATTGCTCTCTTATTTGGGATTGTCCTATTCGAAATGGTCGACGGAGCGCTGGATGGCGGAGCTTCCGGCAGGTGTCAGCCTCGTCGTCGGCGGGAGCGAAGATGCTTCGTGGGCCACGACGTGCGAAGCGTATTGCCGGGAAGGCAACACGTTGCTCGCGATCGGAGGGCTGTACGGATTGGACCGCTTGTTCGGGGTTACGACCGTAAGCAACGACATTAACATCACCGAAGGCTGGGTGAACTGGGCCGGCGCTCCGCTCGCGGAAGATTTGCTCAGCTCCTTCCACTTCTTCGGCTCCGTCTGTGTGAAGACGGAAGCCGATGCGGCTGAAGGCGAACCTGCACTCGAGCAGTGGGGGCAGCTCATCCGCCGCAGCGGTGTGGCGCGCGAGCCGTTCCCGGCTGTAGCGGTCAAGCCGGTGGGTAGCGGGAGAGCCGCTCTGCTGACGGTGAACCTGATGGAGACGTTCTGTCTCATCCAGCAGGGCGTGAAGGTCGTCAAGGACGGCGCGCCCGCTCCGGATGGCACCGGCGCGATCGACGACAACATTCTGAAGGCCGACGATTCCTCCGTCCTCGATTGGACCCGCGACCGCCAGTCTGCGACGCCGGAAGGCGCGCCTTTCTACCTCCATCCGATCGTAGACGAGTGGCGCATCCTGTTCATGCGGCTCCTCCATCGGCTGCACTTGGAGGGCGGACAGCCGTTCGGGCAAGTATGGCTGTGGCCCGACGGCATCTCCGGGCTCGGGCATATCTCGCACGACACGGACCGCAATTTCGCGGACCAGGCAAATCTCACGATCGACCGGTTGGCCGAAGCCGGCGTAAAGTCCACCTGGTGCATTATTATGCCAGGCTATCCGGCGGAAGTGAACGAGCGAATCGTAGCGGAGGGGCACGAAGTGGCGCTCCACTACAATGCGCTTGGGACGGAAATTCCGGAGAGCCACTGGAAGGAATCGCACTTCCGCCATCAGTTCGACATGCTCCAGGCACAGTTCCCGGACGTGCGGATCGTCTCGAACAAGAACCACTATTTGCGCTGGGAAGGCGATTTTCAGCTGCTGCAATGGTGCGAACGTCAAGGGATTATGATGGAACAGTCGAAGGGCGGGACGAAGCAAGGGAACAAAGGCTTCCTCCACGGTACTTCGCACCCTCACTTGTCGTTTAATCCGGCGACCGGACAGTATGCGACTCAGGTTATCAGCTTGCCGACGCTCTCCTGGGATCCGCCCTTCCCGATGCGATGCACCGCGGAAGAGGCATTCGCGCTGAGCGAGCGGGCTCGGGACGTTTATGGCGTCGCTCACTTCCTGTTCCACCCGTACATGGTCGGGGTCGAGGACGCGGTGGGCGAGATGATGGTGAAGCTCGTTGAGTACGGGCGCAGCCTCGACCTGGAATGGTGGACATCCGAGCAGATCTGGAAGTGGTTCCATCTGCGGCGTCATGTGTCCGTCGAGTGGTCCGGCGATGCCGGACACGGGGCCCAAGGCCGGATCGTCTCGACCGCCGCTGAGGAGATTGAAGGCGTGACGGTGCTGCTGGCGTACGACGAGGCGGCGCTCGGCTCGCCGGATCAACCGTGGGGCGTGTCTGTCGACAACGGGGCAAAGCTCGCCCGCGTCGCCGACGTCACCCGCTTCGGGTGCAAGTACAAGGAAGTCCAGCTGCACCTGCAGCCTGGCGAAACGAAGATTTGGCTGACCCGTTGATGGGGGGCGGTCGATGCAAAGATTAACGACGCAGGCAAGTGCTGCGAACCGAAGGAGGACTCCGACCGCTGTTGAAATCACGTCACTTCGATTGCAGGTAAGAGGTTATGACGTGATTTCAAAGGCGGACGCAAGCTTCTCCGTCTCTCCTCCGGTCCTCCGCAAGTCCTGCATCGACCTAATGGAAAAGTAATAAAAGAAAGCCGGATCCTGGGATCCCTAATCCCACGGACCGGCTTTTTCATTCGACCAATTCCGACATAAAATGCGAAAAATGTCCTATAGGCATTAATAAATCTTCCTCCGCAAGCCATAGTCGCGAAGACGGTTCCCAAAGATGAACATTCTCCTTATGCTAGATAAGGGCGGTTGCCCATCGGGGCAAACGCATATAACCGAAAAGTACATATGAGGGAGTCGGAAAATGGCGTATTTTCGCAAGTGGGCGGCATTAATTGGATTGATCATCACGATCGTAACCGGGACGGTTGCTTCCGCACCGGTGCAAGCGGCCGAAACGACAGCGGTATTCCGCGATGTGCACGGACATTGGGCGGAGGGGACGATCGGTGCGATGGTCGGGCAAGGGATTCTGGACGGGTTTCCCGACGGCACGTTCCGACCGGACGAGCCTGTGGCTGCCGATCAATTCATTAAGATGGTTATTTTATCGTTCAGCGAACGGTTTCCGAACGGCGCACGCGGATGGAAGCCGTCGTTTCTGCAATCTTTAAGCCCAACAAGCCGATCGGCGCTCAATCAGGATTACCGCGACTTTACGTTCAAACCAAGCGAGACGGGCTATTGGGCCAAGCCTTTTCTCGATTTGGCAGGGGGCTTGAATTTCATAGCACGCAATCAATTCTCCGATTTCAAAGCGAAGCTAAAGCGCGAAGAGGTCGCGGAAATTCTCTACTACACGCTTAAAGAAACGGAATATACCGAGGATGAGGGGTACAGTATCGGCCTCGCGTCGAGGTTCGGCGACTTCCAGAGCGTTCCGGCGAGAGCGCAGCGATTTGTGGCGGAGGCGTATGCCAAAGGGATTATGGAGGGGTACCCGAACGGATATTTCGGGATCGGACAGCCGGTAACTCGATCTGAAGCGCTACGCATCCTCGAGCGGCTGAGCGACAAAGCGAAGCGCGTCGATGTTGAACCTGCAGCGGGTCAAGAGGAGTTCCTCCGGCTTGTGCCGACGAAGGACGGCAGCTACAAACGCCTTCCGTTCCCTAGCGTACGGATGGCGCAAGCTTTTGACAAACTGACGGAGGCCGGCAAGCTGCGCGGGACGAATTACGATTTGCAAGAGACGGTTCTGCGTCTGTTCCGGGATACGGAGACGAAAGAGCATGCGCTCGGACACGTTACCGGAAGTGCGCAGGAGGAGACGTCGCTTTGGGTCGATCCGCCTTTCCACACGTACGGGGTGACGATTCATCTGGGCGAAGGCGTGCTCGACCGCAATAAAGAGGCTATTTTCGCTTTTACCGACTTCGTTTTCGGGTATAATGCCACTGAGTTCCGCAAGCTGTTTCAAAGTGTATATGATCTGGTCCAAGCAGGAGGCCAGCCAGATTCAGAGACGAAGCAGATCGGCATTTTCTCCGTTGAAGCACGGCTGCAGGCCGACGGAAAAACGCTAGTATTTTCCATTCTTGAACCGAAACCGTTATGACGATGTGAGGCGGACCGATCCGGTCCGTCTCTATGTATTTTGTGCGACTCTACAGTGGGGCGAAGTCCTCGAATAGGTGTGATCGTAAAAAATTGCAGGGGACCATAAATAAATCAATACAGGAAATCTCCTCATTTCACTAATATGGTAATTGAAAGCGTTTACGCAGTAAGCCATTATACGGATGGAGGGGGTGGATTTGGAAAGAAGTTATGGCTGCAGGTTAAAGTGAGTTCATTTTAAGAAAATAAAGGAGGTTTTTTGATGTTCTTCTTCGCGGCTAAGCATCAAGCTTATAAAAGGGGAGTAAGCTTAGTTCTCTCGTTTGTATTCGCACTTATGCTGATCAGCCTATCCGGGACTCCTGCATCCTCCGTTCATGCAACGCCGGGAGACAGCTTAGGTTTATTAGAAATTGAAGTGAACAAGCCGGTAAACGCAGTCGTAGATCTGAATCAGGCAACCATTCATATCTCATTGCCTTACGGTGCCTTATATCAAATGCTGAATGTTAGGACAAACCCAGGTGCTGCCGCAACCCTATACAGAAGTAACGGAACAACGGCCATCTCTTTTGCTGCCAGCGGCATTAACAAAGGAGATGCGAAGATGGACCAGTTTTCAACAAGTGGAACGACGTTGTATTATCTGGTTGTCGCCGATAAGAATGAAAGCAGCAACAGTCGAACCTATGAGATAACCGTTAAGGTAGAAATGACCTTGCCTTCTATAACCGGGATGGGAGCGAGTGACAAGTATTTGCCTCTCAATATTCGAGGGGGAGAACATGCATGGGATGTTATGGGCGCATCCAAAATCGGCAACGGCAGTACGACGGGCTCTGTAGAAGGCCCGAACACCCCCTCGTCATACAGTGGGAAAACATGGTCGCAATCGGTCTATGACCGTTCTGGCGATTACCCGGTTGCTTCGACAGTGAATGAAGCATGGTTGGGGGATAACATGTATTTGCAAACCATTGGAAGAAAGGACACGGATGCACTTGAAAAGTATGGGATTGCCAATATACCGGGAACCGACAAACTAGGATCGGACATTTTACGGTTTCACGAATTTCTGCCTTTTGTAACTCCGGACGGCGTAAGCCGGGACGACGGCGATCGGGGCGCTGTGGGCAGTGATCGTCAAAGGCTGGAGATTAAAAGCAACACCAACGCTTCCAGCATCGACGCAAACAGCAAGGGCGGCGACATTATGACCCACCACTGGAGGTTTATGCTCCCGTCGGAAACTTTAAGGTTTCAGAACGATGTGGGGGATCACCATGCCGGCGATTTTATAGCTCCCCGGAGGTTTTGGCACATCTTCCAACTGAAAGAAATAGCCGGAAACGCTGCCGGACAGCCAGTGACTACTCTATCTCTGGTTTCAAGCGGAGGCAAAGGGCACCTGGAATTCAGGAACAATCCTGATGGCGATTATGCGGATCGAATCAAACCGTTATTTACGATTCCTTTTGAACAGGTCGTTGACCGCTGGCTTGATTTTGATGTTACGATCTTAACAGCCGATCATGGTTATGTCTACGGGAAGCTTGTCGATCTGGAAACCGGTCAGGTGCTTTTTGAAGGCGGGATGACCGCTGAAACCTACAGACGTCCTGAAGTGCAGAACCCGATTACCGGCCGAGACGAAAGAGGCGACCTTCCTGTTGAACCGGGGCAGCAAAACCGTTCCAAATGGGGGCTTTATCGGGGGATGTATAATGGCGCAGGAGATACAGCCTATGCTGATGAATTCCAATCCGCAACCATGTATCTCTCCGATATTTATTTGATCAAGAGGGATAAAGACAGCTATATTTTCCCTGATGGCTGGGATCCCAAAGCTCAGCCTAAGGATATTGTAGCGTGGGCAAGACCAAAAGAAATTACAGCTTCCGATGGTACGCCGTTTGGACGCTTAGGCTTGCCTTCCCAGCTTGATGTAACCTTAAGTACGGGGTTGACCGAGAAGGTGAACGTGACTTGGAGCTCCGCGGGGTATAACCCCGATGCCATTGGAACTTCCAGGATTTATGGTGAATTTACCGGAACTGGATTGACGAATCCCAAAAACATTAAGCCTTATATCGATATTACCCTACGTGATCTGACGCCTCCGGTAACGATTGCTCTGATTGATCCGATTCCGCAGAACGGCTGGCTGAACACGGAGGCGACCGTCACGTTGTCGGTATACAACGATCGTTCCGGTGTAGCGAAAACGGAATACAGGCTGGGGGATCCTGCAAATTGGCAGCCCTATGCCGGACCGATCGCGTTTACCAATGAAGGCATTAGTCGACTTGAGTACCGTTCTATCGACGCTGTAGGCAACATCGAGCAATCGAAGGAGCTCATCGTCCGGATGGACAAATCGAAGCCGGTTTTTGGACTGACGGGAAATGGGGAACCGTTTGTGGATGGTGCCGTTTACTCCGATGATCGCTCGATTGCCCTGAATCTTAACGCGAACGATGCACTATCCGGTATAGCAAGCCAGGAACTCACCCTAGATGGAAAGCGGTTGGAGAACGGCGCTTCTATTGATTTGGCCGGAAAGCTTGGCCCTCATCTCCTAAGGGTCGTAATCACCGACCAGGCCGGCAATACGACGGATGCGTCTTTCGGCTTAACAATGATCGCCACCCCCGAAGGAGTTGCCAACTTAATGAACCGATATGTCGAAGCTCGCGAATTGAAGGGGCCGCTGGTTGACCAATTGCGGAACAGTTTGAAGCAAGCGTTGCATCAATTGGACAAAGGCGACAGGGGGATGGCCGCCAAACATATGGAGGATTTCCTGAAGCACCTGAATAACGAGCCGATGGCGGATCAAGTCTCCGAAGCCGCGATATCCGTGCTCCGAATAGACGCTACTGCTTTGATGAAAGAATGGTCCCTGAAGTAAATATACAGCATGGATCGGTTGGCCTGCGCTCGACTAACGGCAGGTTATGAAAGCTTACCGTATCGGCATATCTTTTAGGATTCCTTAATAAATTTGGTAATGGGAAACGTAATGCAATCCATGGGAGGGGGAGCCTGGGCGAAGGAGCTAAACTTTGGAGACGGAGGCGATCGTCATGAGTGTAGATACGCTCATACAGTTCCTCATCCTCATCGTTATGCTCATCGAGCTGGCGACCAAGACAGGAAAGTCATAACGTACCCCAGTAAGGGAGACCCTCATAAGGAGAGGCTCCCTTTTCTGTTTGTAGCTGTCCTCGTTCCTTCCGCTCCGTTAAGGGGCAGGATATTGACGATATTTCATGAATCATATAGATAAAAGTTGTATTGTTGGAGGGATTTTATTGAAAGGGATGGCGCTGTGCAAACAAAAACCGAGAAAGAAAAGATGCTAAACGGCGAGCTTTATCAGGCGGCCGATCCGGAGTTGGTGAAGGATCGCATGAACGCGCGGCGGCTGACACGGCTTTTCAACCAGTCGCTTGAAACAGAGAATGATCAAAGAAAAGCGTTCCTTCGGGAGCTGTTCGGCTCAACAGGGAATCATTTTTACGTCGAGCCTGCATTCCGATGCGATTATGGATATAACATCCATGTCGGTGAGAACTTCTATGCAAACTTCGATTGCGTTTTCCTCGACGTTTGTGAAATTCGTATTGGTGACAATTGCTTCCTAGCTCCCGGCGTCCACATCTATACCGCAACTCACCCCTTAGAGGCTGAGGATAGAATCACCGGAGCGGAATACGGTAAGCCGGTCACGATCGGCCACAACGTATGGATCGGCGGGCGCGCGGTTATCAATCCTGGCGTAAAAATTGGCAATAACGCGGTTATCGCCTCTGGAGCGATTGTTACTAAGGATGTTCCTGATAATGTGGTTGTTGGTGGTAACCCAGCCAAGGTCATTAAAGCTCTTCTCCACTAAGGACAGATTTACTTCACGGAATAGGATTGGGAGAGTTTTGTAATATGGTGAGCAAGAGGTGAAGCAATGTTTTCCCGTTTTTTTGTAGGTTTGTTCCTGAACTGGACTCTTATATCTGTCTGCGCTTTCATCATTTTTAGATTATTTAGTCTTTACACTAAGACATATTGGAAAAACGATATATGGATTTCTATATCTCAAGGCTTGATGATTTCATTAATAATGTCTTGTATGGCACGATAAATATCCTTTGCTAAACAGGAACACTGAACGGCGGCCTTGTTGCGTTAACGAGCAAGAGGGCTCTATAAAAGCGGACACTCGTATGTCGACTTTATCCAGCTGACGCCACATTAGGCCCCATCGAACAGAGCTATAGTTCGATGGGGCCTTTGCAATTGTGGTACGACGGAGACGAGAGCCATCCGTATTCCCTACTCAAAAAAAGCTCGCTCATTGAAGGGCAGGTTGAAGTGAAACTAATGCTTGCTTCGAAGCGTTATCAAATGTAGGTGTGTTTCGATATCGTAAGGATACGCTGAAATTCAGGTAGACAACCCTGCACGACCGTGCCGGCGTTCGCTCCTTAAGGAGGCAAGGGTTTGGGAATACCTAGACGTTATATGAAATCATTATGTACAGGTGAAAACATGAAAACAATAATTAAGTTCGGTTATATACTAATTATCTCTGCATTTGTTATTGGTTGTAGTTCGGATGAAGTAGATAACCCATTATATAATCACTTACAAAATGTCAAGGATGGCGTAGATATTTGGAGTTCAATCAATTATCAAATAATAACCGAGCCATCTTCAAGTGAATCGTCATTTTTAGTAAACATACTAGTGAGGTTAGAAAACAAGGGAAAATTAAGGGCTGAATCAATAAAGATAAATTTTGTCGAATCAACTCCAATAAAGTACACGAATGGATCAGGACATGAAGGGATAAATCATGGCTACTTAGATACAAATGAAGAATACGAAATCTATAGGAACTATTTATTTAAAAATCAAGAAGAAGCCGAAGAATTAATAAATAAATCGGAGATTACAGTTGAATGGAAAGAAAAAGGAGTGAATAGGCAACTGATTTTAAAATTTCCCAGCCAGCCCACTCGATGAGGGCAAGGACGAGGCTGCCGAGATGAATCGGCAGCTTTGATGCTTTCACCCGGGAAGCCGGTTGGGATCCCAGAGAGTCGAAGTTCTTGACTCTTCCGTTGCGGAAGCCGGTACAATACTAGCAGAAGGGAGGAGTGATTTTCGCATGGACAAATTAATCGCCATCGGGGAGTTGGCCGCCAGTATGGGAATTTCCGTCCGCGCCATTCGGTATTACGAGGAAATCGGGCTGCTACTCCCGCATTCAACCTCGGAAACTAACTATCGGTTTTACACGGAGCGGGAAAAGACGACTTTGGGGCTTATTCTGCTTCTTAAGCAAATGGGGCTTTCCCTTCGGGAGATTAAGGCCTTGGTCGGAGGAATGGAACCGGACGCGTTCCTCGAGCTTGTCAATCAACATCTCGAGCGGCTTCGACACGAACAAGCAGAGATCTTACTTCAGCAAGAGATTTGGGAAACCGCACGTTCCCTTTTTGACGGAGACCCCTTGGGTGCTCTACAGAAAGCTTCCCTTACCAAGACAGAAGGAATCCGTAAGCTTCTGGAACATAAAGCATCGGTAAAAGTCATAGGGATTGGCGGTGACCTGGCCCCGGTGCTGGCCGGGTTAATGCAGGTGGAACCACACTTGGACATCTTGCATCTTTCCGAGGAGGGGGGCCTTGGAACAGGCTTGATTTGCGAAACGATCTCCATCCAGGGCTCGTCGTACGAGGTCGGCGTTCAGGAAGAGCTGCATCAAATCCGGAAAGGTTTGCAGAAGTCGGAGTTGCTGTTTATTTTGGCCGGTCCTCCCGAGCCTGCCTCCATCCTCGCGAGGGAGGCGAAGAAGCTAGGCATTCCTACGATCGGCATCTATCATCCGACCAAAGCCGAAGAGGACATTGAGCCGCCACCTCATCAGGAGTTCATGGATCAGGTCGACTTATGGTTCGATGGATCGGTTAGCTCCGCTTCGGAGCCGGTGGACCATACGGTTCACGCTGTGGTTGGTCTTTCTTCCTTGCTTTTGAACACGCCCATCCGGATCCAGGATATCCAAGCCCTCATCCGTAATCAAGGGAAAGCTGAACTAAGGTTTGGACAGGCAACCGGTGCGAATAAAATAACCGAGGTTTTGGAGCAGTTGTTTTCAGAAGCCTCTCGGTCGACTGACACTCGGGAGAGTGCTTCCTCTGCAATCTTGACGATTACCGCTTCAGACGAGTTGACTATGCCGGAAGTGGATCGGATTGTGCGGGCGGTGCAAGACCATTTGGGGAGCCAAATCAACCTCATCTTCGGTACCGTCATCAATCCTGCCCTCTCGGACACCCTCCAGGTCAGCTTGGTACTGGCCGGCGAAAGTCGATCATAGGTTAGAGGCAATTCGGCTATTATCTGGATTAATACCAACTATTACATAGATTCATTATTTTTATGGCCGTTCTCCCCTTATACTGGAAATGTAGAGGAAGCATTTTGAACCGGGGAAGTGATACAGTGAAAGGTCAACAGCCCAAAGCAATCCTTCTGGATTTGGATGACACGATCATAGCGTTTGACCATGGAGTCGACACAGATAGGTTTTGGCGAGAGGCTATTCGAAGCCATGCGGAGGAAGACGAGAATCACTGGGAAGAACTGCTCTCCCGGATTAAGGCGCAAGCCAAATGGTATTGGAGCGACCCAGAGCGGCACCGCTTAGGCCAGCAGGATCTCGTCAAAGCCAGGCAAACCATTATTGAAGAGTGTTACCTGCAACTGAAGCGGGTGGAGGGCGGCCGGGCGGGCAGGATCGCGGCAGCCTATACCGATCTGCGGGACGGAGCGATTCGACTGTT
The DNA here is from genome assembly GCF_045062745.1 of Paenibacillus sp. HJGM_3. Lineage (NCBI taxonomy): Bacteria > Bacillati > Bacillota > Bacilli > Caryophanales > Paenibacillaceae > Paenibacillus > Paenibacillus sp. HJGM_3. The sequence continues at coordinate 50,279 of NZ_JBJGED010000009.1, read as the reverse complement.
TCCGGATTCGATCGAAGTCCTCCAGCAGCTTCGTCGGCAAGGGATCAAGCTGGCCTTGCTCACGAACGGGAATGCAAGTGTGCAGTGGGGGAAAGTCCACCGCTTTGAGCTGACGCCGTATTTTGACTGCATCTTGATCGAAGGGGATTTGGGGTTCGGCAAGCCCGACGCCCGCATGTATCATCAAGCTTTGGAGCAGCTGGGTGTCGCGCCCCATGAAGCCTGGATGGTCGGAGACAACTTTGAATGGGAGGTAGCGGCGCCTCAGCGCCTGGGGATCGCCGGCATCTGGCTCGATCACAAACAAGCGGGCCCCCCATCCGCTTCCTCCGTTCAACCGCACAAAATCATTCGGTCGCTGGGGGACTTGCCGGTTTTGTTTGAATAACCTTCCACAAACGGAAACCTCGGACAATAAGTCCGGGGTTTTTGCATATTCGGCTTAACCGACGGGTCGTTTTTTCGTATTCAATTACAGGGTTGCCCCATTGCAAACATGTTACTATGAGAGCAGGAGGGGAACCCGATGACAACCGTCAAACGCTCCATTCTCCAGTCATGCTCGGGAAAGTCGTAACTGGTCGATCGCGACTTTCGCGGCAGCCGGCACAGGGTCGGCTGCCGTTATTAGTTAAAGTAAGGGGCAGCAGTTTAACGCAACTTTCCAGGTAGTGGAAACGTAAGATTAATAACGATGTGAATACATTTTCAGGTGGGCGATCTTAATGAAGTATTATTTAATTACTTTTATTGTTATTTTTTTCACAACTTCAGGTTGTACGAATAAAACTGAAGATCGAGACATTAATTTATACATTTCCAGTAGTTCGGCTTCAATCGGAGCCGTTCTTCCTGAACAAAAGGATATATACAATCAAAAATTAACTTACAGCATAGTTATGCAAAATCCGAATAGAATTAGTGTCGTTGACAACGTGGATGTGATACTCACAAAACTTTTAAAAGACAGGGTAATTAAGATACAAAGCGAAGGTATTCAATACGACGATAAGGGAACGATAATTATTTCTGGTGAAGCTATTTTTGATGCTAGGGGTTTAAGTAAAGAAGAAATTTCACAGTTTGACCTTCTAAAAGGTATTCAATTCATTGGTGATAACAATAAAGAATATTTCCTTCCAATACTTCAGGAGAACGATAGCGCATTATGACACCACAGACAAGACAAGGCTGCCGCGATGGTCGGCGGCCTTGTTACGCGAAAGGGCAGTACAGTATGGCGAACAAAGGGTCACATAGTATATCTTATTCAAATGGAAATGGAGACTAATGAGATGAGGATGTATACAGATCCAAAAGGTAAAGCTTACGAGGCGGTAATAGATTTAGCGATACGAAACTCGAAATGGTTCGTGCTCGGGGAGAAGATAGCGAATGCGGCTGATGTGAACCGTGACCTTTACACAAGCAAATTGGAAGCCCTGGAACCTTACCTGGTCAAGACAATCGTAATCCAAGGCGATAATATAGATGAAGTTATACAAATAAGAAATACCTATCGAAGTGACGCCTTTTATACCACGGGAACCTACTATTTTTATAGATGCTGTGAAGAAAGCGGGAATCTACTGAAGCAAATGGCAAACCGCCTGTCAGATTGGATTTATCCTAACCTGCCGGAAGACTTGTGTTTCTTGAAAGAAGGTGGCGGCGACTTCCTTTACTCAGTTGTGCATGAACATATGTATGGTATGGAGGTAACTGAGGAAGAAGCAATCGAACTGATGGATCGAATTACGGGGCTTTTTTTGGAATTAAAGGCTCACCGGGACTTGGATCGTTTGCTAGATGATGCAATTAAGCATCATACCGACTGGCTATATATAAGTGGACATGGGCTGTTAGAGCTGCCTGAGCGAATCCGGGAGCTTACAGAGCTGCGTGATCTAGAAATATTTGAACAGGATCTGTATCGTCTACCCGAAGGGCTGTTCGAGTTAAGCAAGCTTGAACGCTTGAAAATCCTGACGGCTGATTTGGAGAGCATTCCTGCATCCATTGCCAGGCTCAAGAATCTTAGGCTGCTTTGCATCCAGTGTGCGAGCTCGGATCGGCCGACTCCCGGGTGGCGGGCTAAGCTGAAAGAAGAGATCAGCCTAAACCGTATCCCCCCGGAGATTGGGGAATTGGAGCAACTGGAGCAGCTTACGATTCAATACACCTCGATCCATGAACTACCGCTTGAGTTAGAGAGGCTTAAGAACCTGCGAATCTTAGACTTAGGAATGTGTATGATTAGTCAGAAACCCGATTTCCTCAATGGAATGAAGCAACTGAAATACATAAATATTTCAAAGGATTCGTTGAACAATAGCTTAAATAACGGGCAAATGCATGAAGCTAACGGGTCAGCTGGGATATAACATTCCAATTTACACAGGAACATTTGTTCTGTATGATACTGGTAATAGAGTAGCTGATCTGTTGTAATTGTTTAAGCTCAATTGGAGCCTTGGTGTTGTTATTTATTAAGTAGGAGGAAGTATCATGTTTGAGCAAATCAATCAAAATTATGAAGGAGTAGACTTTAGCAATCAAGATTTGAGGTATGGCGCGCTAATAAGTTGCACTTTTCATCGTTGCAAATTTGCTAACGGATCGTTAGAGGAGATTACAACGAGGAACTGCCGTTTCGTTGAATGTAATTTTCGGGGTGCCTCGTTGAATAGCTCCGTTCATAAGGAATCCGCGTTTGAGAATTGTAACTTTACCGAAACAAATCTATTTGTCTCGAAATTTGAAAAATGCAAAATGACGGGTTCGGATTTTTCTAGTGCCAAAATGGATGGAATCACCATATTCGAAGGGGACTGGTCTTATACGAATTTGAGAAGTGCCAGATTGGTTAAGCAAGATTTACGTGGAATTAAATTTTTTGAAGCCGATTTAACCGAAGCCAATTTAGAAAGAGCCGACTTAAGAAATTGTGATCTTACGAGAACAATGCTAGCTAAAGCGAAATTACAGGGAGCTGATGTAAGAGGAGCTAAAATGGATGGTGTGAATTTTAAGGCCATCACGATCAAGGGGTTGCGAATGGATACCGAACAAGCAGTGTTGTTTACACTCTCGCATGGAGCCAAAATGAATTAAAAATTGGTGCCAGCGTACAAGGTTAATGACTATCGATCTGAAACTTCGTTAAAGCGAGGAGGAGACGATCGGCAGCAGCAGCCTTGCGCCCGAGCCTTGAACCGGCTTTTTCATCCCTTTGAACACGGCCAGGACGATTACAATCGTCGAATTTCGGCCTCCTCACTAGTGGATTCCTTCACGAAAGGGAATGATAAACTTAACGATCTCCAAACAGATCGGAAGATTTACATATCCTTTAGATCAAGGTAATCTCCATCTTACATAATTTCGATAGATTGGAGGGGAACTTATACCAATCCAAGTAGGAGGTATGATGGGATGAGTCAAGATGAAGCAGGCAAAAGCATGAGCCGAAGAGATGTTTTGAAAGTCGGAGGGGCGGGCATGCTGGCGCTGACGCTCGCATCGGCGGGCGTTCCCGTCGACTTGTTCGGCGGAGGAGAGGTAGAGGCCGCGACCAACGATAACGTGAAGCTGAAGTTTAACTCCGATGGAAAGTTCAAAATCGTCCAATTTAACGACACGCAGGACGATGAGCACATCGATCGGCGGACCGTGGAGCTGATGGAGAAGGTGCTCGACGCCGAAAAGCCGGATTTTGTCGTCCTTAACGGCGACAACATTACCGGGGGCTGCGATACGGCGGTGGAGATGAAGCAGGCAATGAACAACGTTGTCCAGCCCATGGAGCAACGGGGAATCAAGTGGGCCATCACCTTCGGGAATCACGACGAAGACTCGACTCCGAACGGCGGTCTCGATGAAGAAGACATGCTGAAATTTTATATGGCGTACAAGCATAATGTGAACCAGCTCGGAGAAGGAGGGATTACCGGGACAGGGAATACCCACCTGATGATCGGTTCCTCCCAAGGCTCGAAGGCGGGTTTCAACCTTTGGTTGCTGGATAGTGGAAGGTATGCGCCGAACACAATTGCCGGACAAGACTTCGAAGGATACCCGACTTGGGACTGGCTGCGTCTGGATCAAGTGGCATGGTATTACGAAACTTCCAAAAAGCTCGAGCAGAAACTGGGATATAAAGTGCCCTCGCTGATGTTCATTCATATCCCGCTCTGGGAGCACCGATTCATGTGGTACGCCAGCGTGGACGGACGGTCCGAGGCCGATCATGCAAGGGCCGTCATCAAGCACCAGATCGTGGGGGAACGTAACGAAGACGAGTGCCCCGGTCCGATCAATAGCGGCATGTTCTCGGCGATTTTGGCCCGAGGCGACGTCAAAGGCGTTTTTTGCGGTCATGATCACGTCAATACGTATCACGGCAACTACTACGGCGTGCTGCTCGGCTATGCCGGCAGCGCGGGCTTCGGCACGTACGGTTTGCCGGGCGCCGATCGGAACCGGCTGCGCGGCGCCCGGGTATTCCAGCTCGACGAACATACCGATAACGTTCTTGTCGATACCCATATGGTGTTTGCCAAGGATTACGGCATCGATCTTACCGCGAACGATCAAAGCGTGGAGCCCGCGCCGATCCCGGAAAATAAGAAACAGGAGAAAATTGTGAAATAACTCACGCGATGCGGCAAGGCACCGTGCGGCGGGGAATCGGCTTCCCGCTGTCCGGTGTTTTTTGAGCTGCCGGTTTTCTCAGGAAGATGGGAGGTTCCTAACCGATATCCTATTGATCGGGATCCAGTACCGTCGCTCTAAGCAATAGCCTTAGTTCGGAACTCCACCGGACTAAGGCTATTTTGCTTCTCTTGAAACATTCATGTTTGAAAAATGGAGCGCCATTTGGTCGGCATCGGGATCCTGAAACTGGTGGACGATGTGTACTATCTAAAGCAGGATGAATTGCTCAAATTGGTGCGGGCGAGCGAATCAAGAATGGCGATTATATCCGAGTGGATGGAACTGATCTTGGCGGGTTATTGGTTTTGTCGGCCAATAGCGCTTCGAAGCAGGACACCGCTTTGCGGGTATGACGGATTCCTTTGCAAAGTAACATTTTTCGTTGATCGGTCACGTAGATAGATGAATACCGGTCCTATATCATGATTGTAGGCCTCGAGGCAAGATCGATAAGTAGAGGGCAAGATCGACAGGTAGAAGGTGATGAGTTGGAACCGGAAGCGATTGCAAATGTAAAGGAGCGGAAAAAGCACGGGAAGCCGGTATGGAAAAGGCTCGCGATGCAGTGGGACGCCCAGATCATGGTCATTCCGGCATTGCTCTTTATTTTTGTGTTCATGTACATCCCGATGTACGGCGTTTTGATGGCTTTCCAGGATTACGACATTTTCAAAGGATTTCTCGGAAGCCCGTGGGTGGGGTTTAAACACTTTCGCATGTTTTTCGAAGCGCCGGAATTTTGGAGCATCATGCGCAATACGATCGTAATCAGCCTGCTGAAGCTCCTGATCGGCTTTCCGGCGCCGATCGTACTGGCGCTCATGCTGAACGAGGTCAGGCACCTCTTCTTCAAACGGCTCGTGCAGACGATCAGCTATTTGCCGCACTTCCTATCGTGGGTCATCGTCTCGGGACTCGTCATCTCTATGCTGTCAGTGGATAACGGCAGCGTGAATATAATGCTGCAGAAGCTTCGCCTGATCGGCGAGCCGATGAACTTCCTGTCCATTCCCGACTATTTCTGGGCGATTCTCATTTCGACCGGGGTTTGGAAAGAAGTCGGCTTCGCTACGATCGTCTATTTGGCGGCGATTGCCGGGGTGGATCCCCATTTGTACGAAGCGGCGGCGATCGACGGAGCCGGACGCTGGAAGCAAATCTTTATGATTACGGTTCCATGCATCGCCCCCGTCATAATCATCTTTCTGATTCTGGCGATAGGAAACATTTTGAACGCGGGCTTCGAGGATATTTTGCTGCTCGCCCGCAACCCGGTGCTGAGAGACGTATCCGACGTCATCGATACGTACGTTTACCGTGTCGGCATACTCAGCTCCCGGTATTCGTATGCGACGGCGGTCGGCTTGTTTAAGGCAGTAATCAGCGTGGGTTTGCTCACGATCGCCAACGCGATCGCCAGAAAGTTCGGCACAAGCTTATGGTAGTAGCGAATGCGAGGGTGAACAAAACATGAAGCTCAGTCTGGGAGATAAACTGCTGCAAGCTTCGATCTACGCGCTGCTGACCGTATTCGGAATCGCGACGCTGTATCCGTTCTGGAATTCGATCGTCATTTCGTTCAATACAGGCGCGGACACCGCATTGGGCGGCCTTACGGTATGGCCAAGGCAGTTTACGCTGGAAAATTACGCAATCGTGTTGCAGGATAAACGGCTATTGAATGCGTTCGTCGTCTCGGTGACGAGAACGGGAATCGGCACTGCCCTATCGATCTTTTTTACGGCGTTGTTCGGTTACGGAATGTCGGTCCGCGGGCTGATCGGCAAGAAGGGATATATGATATTTTGCATCGTCACCTTGTATTTCAGCGGCGGACTGATCCCGTTTTTCCTGCTCAACCGGGAGCTTGGCATGATGAACAGCTTCTGGGTGCTAGTGATTCCGTCCATCATCAGCGTCTGGAACATGATCGTGTTCCGCACGTTCTTCATGGGGCTGCCGGCCGGGCTGGAGGAGTCGGCGAAGATCGACGGCTGCAACCATCTAGGCATTTTCTTTAAAATCGTAGTGCCGATATCCGGTCCGGTCATCGCCACGCTGTCGCTGTTTACGGCGGTCTATCACTGGAACGACTGGTTTACCGCAAGCATTTTCATATCGAAGTCGGATCTGCTGCCGATCCAGACGGTTTTGCAGCAAATCATGAACTCGAACATTTTGTCGGATCAACTGATGCAGGCCAATTCCGCGGCCCAGGAGCATATGACCCGGATGAGGAGCGTCACGACCAAGTCACTGACGATGGCGACGATGATGGTGGCTACCGTTCCGGTCATACTCGTATATCCATTCCTGCAAAAGTTTTTCGTAAAAGGGGTTCTGGTCGGATCGTTGAAAGAGTAGCTTGACTATCAATCTTTGGAAACGGGGGAGACGGCATGAAGTTTCGGAACGGTTGGTCCGTCATGCTGGTTTTAACGCTTGGTACGATGATCGCAATAGCCGGCTGCGAGAAAGGAACGGACGGGGAAGTCAAGAAGCCCGATCAGCCGAACGTTACGGAGGGCAAATTCACACTTGGCGAAACTCCGCTGGCGTTCAGCTTTTACGGAAGCTACGACTGGTATACGATGCAGCCATGGGGAGAAGACATCGCGAGCAAATGGATCAAGGAGAACAAAAAGGTAATCGTCAACAATATTCCGTCCGGCGGGGCCGCCGCACAAAAACTCAATACGATGATCGCCTCCGGCGAGCTGCCCGACGTCATCTTCACCGAGCGGGGGGCCGACGTGGAAAGGCTTCGCAAGGCGGGAAAGCTAGTCCCTCTCGACCCGTATTTGGATAAGTATCCGAACTTGAAAAAATGGGCGTCGCCGGCGGCGATCAGCATGCTGAAATCCGAGGATGGAAAGCTGTATCAGTTCCCGAACTGGTATACGAAGCTTCCGACCGGCAACGGCGGCTATATCGTCAACAAAAAGATTCACAAGGAGCTCGGCTCGCCGGCTTTGGAAACGTTCGACGACTTGTACGCCTTTTTGAAACAGGTGAAGGACAAATACCCGAATGTCATTCCGTTCGAGGTAACGATTGCCGGCCAAGGGATCGACGTCCTGTACTCAGGCTTCGCGAACGACCATCCGACCCAATTCGTATCTCAGCTCGCCGTCCCGCAGGGGGACAAATTGACATCGATATTCGCCGATCCGGTCTACAAAGAAACGATGCAATTCGCGAGCAGACTGTACCGCGAAAAGCTGATGACGCAAGATGCGCTGACGCAAACGCTGGACCAGGTGAGGGAAAAGGTTACGACCGGCAGAGTGGCCGTTGCGGCGGCGTTCAACGTAACTGATCTAGGCAAGCGGGGAACCGTCGCGCTGCAGGGAAAAGATCCCGAGGCCGGCTATGCGATCCTCCATCCGCTGCATAAGAAAGACGTGAACGAAAACAAAGTATGGCCGACCCAATACGATGTGCTCGGCTGGAACGTGAACCTCATCACGACAAGCGCCAAAAATCCGGAGGGCATCTTCGCTTACTTGGATTGGCTGACCGGAGAAGAAGGGCAGCGCGTCATCAATTTCGGACCGGAAGGAACGTACTGGCAAGGAACGGACGATCTGGGTGCCCCGAAACTGAAAAAGGAATACTTCGATCAATCTACGGAAGTTGCAAGGCTGCTCGGGATATGGGATACGTTCACATGGGCCGGGAATTCCACCTTCCTTGGCGAAATCAACGATCGGGTAATGAAGCAATATCCTCCTGGCAAGGATGATTGGGCAGTGGGGGCGCAATCCGTCACCCGCAAATCTTCGTACAACGTGACGGAATTCATCAATCTGGAGCCCGCGCCGGATTCCGAGGAAGGGATTATCTCCCAGCGGATCGGCGATATTTATACGGAAGCGAGAGCCAAGATCCTGTACGCGAAAACCGATGAGGAAGTAAGCGGCATACTGGAGAAGGCAGGGAAGGACGCGAACCAGGCAGGCTACGATAAATTGTTGAAATTCAAAACCGACAAATGGCAAGCCAACTTGAAAAAAATCGGCTCGAAGTAGACGTTAGCGGGAGCCGAATCCGGTAGAACGTATGCATGCCCATGCAGGCATACGTTCTATTCGCATTCCTATGGGGACTAAGGGAAACAAGTAGGGCGTATAAATGATACAGCATAGCGGGACATGAGTCTCGAAAATGGGTCCGGGAGGAACAACGAATGTACAGGGTACTGTTGGCCGACGACGAGCAGCTCGATCTGGAGGGACTTCGCCAATTCGTCCCATGGGAACAACTGAAAATGGAAGTCGCGGCTGCCGTAAACAGCGGATTTACCGCGCTCGAAGTGCTGGGCAGGGAACCGATCGACATTCTCGTGACCGATATCAAAATGCCGAACATGTCCGGACTGGAGCTTGCCCGCAAAGCGCTGGAGCGCTGGCCGAAGCTGAAAATCGTCTTCGTCAGCGGCCATGCCGATTTCCAGTACGCGAAACAGGCTATTGCGATGAACGCCTGCAGCTACGTGTTGAAACCGGTCGATGACGACGAAATGATGCAGGCGCTGCGGACGGTGAGGGACCATTTGTGCGAGGAACGGTTGCGCACGGACTTGGAACGCACGTTTAAACAGGCCGAGCCGTACGTCAAAAACGAGCTGATGAGCCAGTGGCTCAAGGGAACGGTAGAGGCGAAATCGGCGCTCCCGCTTATTGAGCAGGTTGGGCTCGACCGGATTCCGTTTCCCGCGGTCGTCGCCGTCTTCGAATTCGACGATCTCGCCTGGAATTTGAACCCTTACCCGGAAGAAGAACGGGAAGACGTCTTCAGTAAGTGGTTCAACTCGCTGCTAGGCAAAATCGGCTCCAGGGGAATCGAGTACTGCTGCACGATTGCCGATCACCGCATCGCGGTATTCCTCGGCGAACCGGATGCCGTGCCGGTGCTTGAAGCCATTATTGCGGAAGCAAAACAAGATACGGGGCTGTCCGTGACGGCCGGACTCGGGGAGGCTGCCAGCGGCATGGACGATATTCGCCGTTCGTACCTTCAAGCGGTGGAGGCTTTAACGTACAAAATGTTTTACGGCAAAGGCCGGCTGATCGGGCCGGCCGACCGCAAGCAGGACATCGTCAGGGAAGCCAAGGAGCTCGACGATATCTTGCAGTCGCTTTTTTCGTCCATGGCGCAATACGAGCTTGTGATTCTGGACGACAGTATCGAGGACCTGTTTGTGCTGGCCAAAAGCTTCAAGACGAAACTGTCGATTTACCATTTCGTTTTGCATACGATTGCCGAACTCGACCACTACCTGCACTCGTTTAACGAAAACTTTTACAAGCTTACTGGCTTGGAGTTCCAGAATATGGAACTTTTATTTTATTTTGAAACGGCCCACGATATGCAGTCCTGGCTGCGCCGCAAAGTGTTCGAAATTTCCGAGCAGCTGCACCGCAAAAAAATCAAAAAGAACCGAAGGCTGATCGAAGAAATCCAGCGCCACGTCGCGGATCATCTCGATAAGAACATAACGCTCCGGGATGCGGCGAACATCTTTTCGTTCGCTCCGAACTATTTGGGGCATTTGTTCAAAGAAGAAACCGGGATCAATTTCAGCGATTACGTCATCGCCCAGCGGCTGGAAAAGGCGAAGAAGCTGCTGCAGGACCCGAAAATCAAAGTTTACGAGGTAGCGGAACAGGTCGGCTACAAAACCTTGCCGTATTTCAGCCGGCACTTCAAGGAAGTGACCGGCATGACGCCGGGGGATTACCGCAAACAGTGCTAGGGCGGTGCATACGCGGACATTTCAACCGGAATTCACCGGACGGGGTGGAATGGATGGGAAGAAAATCGGTTACGTTCGGCCAGAAGCTTGTGATCTCCTTCCTTGTTTTCGTGTTAATCCCGGTCGTTTTGATCGGTTATTACGCCTATACGTCGACTCTAAAATCTGTCCGGGAGCAGATCACTTCCAACATTCAAGGGACTCTGCGGCAGATGAAGGACAACGTCGCTTATACGCTGGAAGATTTGGAGCGCGTATCCGATCTGCTCTATTACGACCAGAAGTTACAGCAATATTTGCGCAGCTATGAGGAAGGCTGGTACAGCTATGAGGCGACGACGAACTATTTGAAGCCGAAGCTGCTCGGCACGATGAAATCGACCGGAACCCCGATTTGGCTCTCAGTCTATGTTGCGGGCGATACGCTTCCGGAAATCTACTACTCCCAAGACTTAGAGGTCAATCCGCTTCGCTTCAAGGTAGGCCAGTTCGAGCTGTATCATCTCGCCCGGATCGAGGATCGCCCCTGGTACTTGGAGATTTCGGACGTTGCGGCCAAGCCCGACGCTAGCCTGTATTGGAGACAGATCGAGACGGACGCCCGGTTTCACAATATTTCTCTTCTGCGCAAGCTGAACGACGAAATGCGGCTCGACCAGCTCGGATTGATGCGCATTACGATGAGCATCGACGACCTGTTCAAAACGATCGATGCGCAAAAAATCGGGGAAGCGAGCTATATTGCCGTGTTCAACGAAAAACGTGAGCTGATGCACGATTCCGGCACATCGTCCGTCCAGGTTCCGCCGCAAGGAAACACGATGGGGTCGAACGGTTATTTCAGCGTCGAAGAACCGGTTCCGGAAATCGGGTGGAGCATCGTAGCGTACATCCCGAAACGCATGATCGAGAAAAGCGCGCTCAAAGTCCGCAACTTGACGCTCTCCGTCTGCGCTGTCAGCTTTTTATTTTTGGCGCTGCTCAGCGTGGTGGTGTCGCGGTATTTTTCGCGGCGGGTAACGAAAATCGTGTCTGTGCTGAACGCGTTCCAAGAGGGCGATTTCCAGAGGCGGACGACTTACTCCGGAAACGACGAATTCGCCCACATTTTCCGGGCATTGAACGAAATGGGGCACAACACTGACAAGCTGATCCGCGAAGTGTACGTCTCCAAGCTGCAAAAAAGGGAAGCCGAACTCGCCGCACTGCAGGCGCAGATCAACCCGCATTTTTTGTATAACACGCTGTCTTCGATAAGCCGGCTGGCGAAGTTCGGGGAGATCGGGAAGCTGCACGAAATGGTGATGGCACTGGCCAAATTTTACCGGCTGACCTTGAACGAAGGACGTATAGTCATCACCATCGACAACGAATGGCAGCAGGCGAAAACCTATATCGACATCCAGAAAATCAAGCACAAAGACCGGCTCGACTTCAGCTGCCGCATCGATGAGAACATTTTGGAGTTCGAGACGATTAAGCTCATCTTGCAGCCGTTCATCGAGAACGTACTGGAACATTCGTGGTATGGCGAAGACCGCATCCACTTGAAAGTTTGGGGGTTTTCACAAGACGATACGATCGTCTTCCAGATCATCGATGACGGCATCGGCATGCCGCCGGGCAAGATCGCCGACATTTTCGACCCTAACGGCATCAAGGTCGGCTACGGCATCCGCAACGTCGACGAACGCATCAAACTGCAGTTCGGGCCCCAGTACGGCGTTTCGATTGGCAGCAGATGGGGCATCGGCACCGCCGTCCGGATCGTCATTCCCAAATTCAAGGGCGGATGAACTGGCTTTCGCTTCCATTCGTGATGAAGCCTTTCCGCTTTAGTGGACGCGTAGGTACCCATTTTAAAGCAATCGGTGAAAAGTATAATATTTCGTTGATCAGGTTGCTAAAACTTTTCTTGAAAGCGCTATAAAATGGAGGGGAAAGGAGGTCCATCTTATCAAAGCTTCAACTCAAGATTCTGGCATCAGGGAGAGGATAAGCGATGATCAAACGGAAAGTGGCAAAGTTGATGATGTTGGCTGTCATGTTGTCTTCGTGGTTTGCGGTTCCCACATATGGAATGGAAGAAACGAACGTGCCAATGATCATAGATATGAATCACTCAAGCGGGTCAGTGGAATGGACGGTGAAACGATCGGTTGAAATGACATGGAAGCAGACGGAAGAGATCACATATACGGCCGCATGGAATGAGGCGGGGATCGGTACTGGAGGTGGCGGTGCCGGCAAAGCGTTTCAAGTGAACAATACGGCTTATTTGAATTCTTATTGGTTCAGCGGAGTAGAGCCCCTTACGGACCAACAGATGAGAGAACGCGTACTGGAGTTGAACAAATACAAAATCAACTATCAGCTGGCGGACATCGGGATTTTGGTCGCGAGCGAAGACGGGTTCAACGGAACGCTGCCTGAAGACGGCTACTCGGAACTGGGCCGCTGGATGAAAATATCGAGAGAAACGGATCCGGCCCAAAAAATTATCGCGACGGTGAACTATGGCAAACGGTATTTTTGGCAAAACGGCCAAAGAGTAAGCAACCCGAGCTTTGGGACTTCCGTATTCAACAACAATTTGAAAGCCGTTGCCGATATGTTGGTCAATCAAGGCATCGAGTATGACGGGAAGCTGTATAAAGCCGATGGAATCCAGCTCGATATCGAAGGGTTTTTGCCGAATGATCCTGTCTTGAAAACGACGGCGCAATTCGTTCGGACCGCTTTGAGCGACAATGCGATCTATTCGATCGCTTCACCGGCGGACCCGGCCGTATGGTCCGATGCATACGTTAGCGAAATGGCCGGCATTTTCAATATGCTCAATCCGATGATGTACGATCAGCTGGGTTGGGGTTCCCCCACCAATTCTCCGGAGACGTATCAGCAATTATGGAAAACGACGATCGTCCGATATGCGCATGCGATCGCGAACAGCAGCCGTCCGACCACGATGCTGAACCCTACGATGCCCGCTTATGAGAAGAAAACAGCCGAAGACGGCACGGTGTATCATGATCCGGCCATTGAAAATATATACAACGCAGCCAAAGGTCTCAAGATGGCCAGGGATCAATTGGCGATCGATCGGAGAACGAACCCGAACCTGATCAAGAACGGCTTGAACGGCGCCGGTATTTTCTGGTGGAGCAAGTTTATTCTCATCGGTCCCGACCCGAACGACCCCGAGGGTCACGACTATGCGCCGGATCGCCAGTGGTGGATGAAGGAATGGGTGCAGCAAAAATAAACGCGAAACGAAGAATCATAACCCGTCCCGGGTGGCGGGTTTTTTCTATTAACGGGCGTATAAATGGGGTCGCTCATCCACGGACAGCAGTGTGAAATTCCAGAATTACTTAGAATTGAGTGAAAAAGTCTTTGAGGGCGGCTGAATGGCACAAATGGCAGACGGCGCCTGTTCGGCCTCATTGCCTTGACTCCCGTTCCTGAAGTGCAGTTGTCCGCAACCTCCGATATTCTCCCGGTGTGACATGGGTCGCGCTGCGAAACATGCGGATGAACGAATTGGCGTTCGCGTATCCGACATTGGCGGCGACTTCGTGAATCTTCATATCGGTGCCCTCGAGCAGCTTCTTCGCCGCCATCACCCGCACTTCGTTGACGCAATCGCTAATATTTCGCCCGGTTTTCTCCTTGAAGTAGTTCCTTAAATACCCGGCGGACATGTTCAGCTTGTCGGCGATCAAGTCCAGGTATAACTCGTCGCCATAATGGGCGTTAATATACGCGAGCACAAAATCGACGATGGGGTCCCGTTCCGATTTTTTCGCTTCGATCCGCTCCGCCGCTTGTTGGGTCAATTCCTCGAAGAACGTTATATACTCCACTTTGGACACGAACCGGTCGATCGCCTCGAAGGGCGGGTGCTCCAGCTGCAGTTTTGCGGTATCGATCTTGTTGGCCATGAGTGTCAGCAGCAGCTTCGACACAACCGAGTGCGCGAACTGGCGATATTGCAGCGCTGTCGCGCCCTGCTGGTCCAGCCGGTTCAGCGAACGGCGAATATCGTGCATCCAATTCCGCTCGTTCCCGGCGAGCAGGCTCTCGAGGAAATGCTGCTCTTCCGCCGGCGTAAGAGGATGGACGTCCGGCAGCTTCTCCGGATCGGTGATGATTTGTACTTCGTCGTCCAGCTTCCGCTTCCGCACCATTTCAAGCGCTTCCACGTACGCATCCGTAAAATCGACCGCGTAACGCAAGCGGGGATTGGCGGCGATTGTCACGTAGTAATACGATTTGTCCCGGTCGAACACCTTTTTAAAATAGCGCAATCGTTCCATTAGAAGGTCGGTCTGTTCATGCTCTGTATAGACGATCGCCACGATCGAATCCGCTTCGACCTGCAAGGACACCGCTTCGGGAAACGAATCGGTGATGGCGAGGTTGATGAAGTCGAGAAAGAAGGTCGACTTCTTACGCTCCGTGATCGGCGTTTGGCGGAAGCGATCCGTAACGAGAATTTGAAACATGACGAAATAAAACGGCCGATCCGTATCGAGCAGCTGCCTAACCTCGTCGCTGTTGATGTAGATTCCTTTCACCTTGTCGACATATGCGTATTTTTGCAGCAGCGAATCTTTGCGGCGCATCGTGTCAATGATTCCTTTGACGCTGTCGCTGATCTGCTTGAATTCATGAATGTTGCTGTTATGCTGGATGTCCACGCTCATCTGGCGCAGCGATTCGGCGATTTTCTGGATCGGGTGCCTGAATCTGACGCTGAGCATAATCGACAAGACCAGGCTTAAAAAGACGGACAATGCGATCAAACCGATCAGGATCGTGTTCATACGCAAGATTTGGGCGTCGATCTGTTGATTCGGGATCATGCTGACATAGGTCAGACCGGTTAGCGGCCCTTTCTGCATAAAATAATAGTTGTGGTCCAACTGCACGTAGCGGTCCGCGCCGGACAACAAATCGACGAGACGGGGGTCCGGGGCGGCTCCGGTGCGGAAATACGATTCTCCCGAATCATTCAGGATCGAAAAATGATCGTCGTTCGAAAGATGCAGATGCTGGAAAATCGCCTTCGCGTCGAGAAACGCGGCCATGTAGTGCCCCGCGAACAGCTTGCTTCTAATGATAAGCGGAAAAAAAGTTCCGGCTTCCGTTACGCTATTGTCCGGGGTCGTCGTCCGAAAAGCGGTGGCGGGGAACAATTTCAGATGGTACTCGCTTTCGAACTGCTTTTTCCAGAAATTTGCCGGATACCGATCGCTTACATAATAGCGCCCGAACATTTCTTGCTCCGTGTGCGAGCTGTTTTTATCAATAATGACGCCTTGATCGTTAAAATAAACGAACACGTTCTCGGCAAACAGATTGTAATTGCGGACGATCGTCTGGAATTCGCCGGTCAATCCATTGATCAGCGGGTAATTGTGGCTGCCCGCGTCTTTGCGGAGGAGGCCTATATCATTTTGAAAGTAGATCGTTCCGAGTACATTGTCCAGGAGCTGGAGCTGATTTTCAAAACTGCCTACGGTGTTGCTCAGGCTGGACATATTGTATGTGACGATTTGATCGCGAATGCTGTTCGTAAAAAAGCGAAACGACAAGGCGTTGAATACGAACGAGACGATGATGATCGCACCGAAGCTGAACAGCAGCTTGACGAAGAAGGAGTTTTTGTTCAGCATGAAACGGAAGATCATGGTATCTAGTCTCCCTGCGTCGTGGTTTGGTTGAAAAATAGATTTAGATTTTCATAAGTATACATCAAGTGTGCGGGCGGAAGAAATATTCCATTTCGCATACGATGCGCAAATGTGCAGGAAATCGCGGCGTCGCCCGCCGATGGAGGGGCTCTGTCGCACCCCTGCGGCAACAAGAATGCGCTCGTGCATATTTTGTGCAAACATGCAGATGTTTCGGCGCATGCATGCCGTTGTATGATCATCGTGCAAACGTTTGCGAGTGGCAATCTGGAAGGATATGAAGTTAAGAATGGGAGGTAGGGACAATGACGGAGATGAATGCCGAGCATTCGGACAACCATCTTAGCAGACGCAAGCTGTTGGCGGCTATGGGCGCCGCGGGCGTAGGCATCGCTTCCGCTGGGCTGCTAGGAAGCGGTAGCGCCTTCGCCAGCAACAAGGCGAATGCGCTCGATCGGGCGCTCGGTTTGGAGCACCCGAATTGCTGGGCGGTTACCGTGGCGGAGTTGAGGGCGATGACCGATCCTGATGAGCATTTCCTCTATTATGTGATCGACCGCGGGAAGGAAGGGCCTTTCTACTACGATCCGGCAGATGCGATATCAACCGATAATGTGGGGACCGTGCTCGTGTCATCGGCCGGCAAGCGGTTTAAGCGGATTGTCGGCGAAGCGATCGATGTGAAGTGGTTCGGCACGATCGGCGACGGCGCATCGCATCCGCTGTCGGAACAGTTCGCGACGCTGGAGGCGGCGAAGGCGGCGTATCCGCATGCCAATGCGCTGACAAATGAGATCGACTGGTGCGCGATACAGGCTGCAATCGAATATGTGAAGACTGGGGCGGCCCCGACGACGCGGGTATACATTCCGAAGGGCACGTACCTCGTCAACCAGGCGATCCGTCCGGAAGTCGACAACATCGTCGTCTCGGGGACGACCGGTTCGATCATCTCGCTGCAGTTCGATTATATAGCGCTGCTGGTCAATAAAACGACACCGCCCGCAACGAAGCCGGAACCCGTGTACAACGTAACGGTCCGGGATCTGACGTTCACGGCTCCGAACGGCTACGGGCCGAACAATGCAGGCATCGTCGCCTTCAACAATTGCGTCGATCTGCTGGTCGACAATATCCGGGTCGTCGGCAATTCGGCCTTGCTCACGAGCAGGCAACGGATCACCAACGGCATCGCCACATCGCAAGGGACGAGCGGCGTGATTCGCAATTGCGTTGTGGACGGCGTCAGCAAGCCGGGCTATTATATGGCCAACGGCTCGCGCGATATTCGTGTCGAAGGCTGCGAAGCTCGCAATGTGTCCGGACATCTCGGCTACCAGCCAGGCATGGGCGTATCGGGCTGCGACCGGATTACGTTCGCGGGCTGCATCTCGCACAATAATCAGGGCGCCGGGCTGCAAATTACAACGGACGGCTACCCTTCGCCTGGAGGAACGCCGGCAACCAACGTTCAAGTGATCGGCGGGCAATTTTACGATAATGGCGGGCATGGCATCTGGATGGGCACCAACGTAGCCGGCCAATATCCGCGCGACGTACAAATGATCGGCGCCGATACGAGCGGCAATAAACTGCATGGCGTGAACATATCCGCCGGACGCCGGATCAGCATCGTCGATCATACATCCAAAGGAAACGGCAGCAGCGGCATCTTTGTCGACAACGGGGCCAGGCTGGTGTCGACGGTCGATGTGATCAATCCCAACGTGTACAACAATGCAACCGCTTTGACGATCGGAGGTGTCGCGATTCGCGGGGCGGAGCGGGTCACCATTCAGGGGGGCCGCATCTTCGACGATCAGACGACGAAGACGCAAGATTACGGCATCGAATTTTTCCCCGACAGTCAGAGCTTGAAACCGGCCAACATTCGCATCCTCGACGTCCAGGTATTCGGCAACGTGCAGGATTACGCGCTGACGACGGTGCAAGGGGCGAATGTGGAGGCGACCAGCGGCTTTTACCGCATCCGGCATGAGGGCACTCCGGAGGGCAATTTGTCGGCGCCGCCGGGATCGGAGTATACGGACGCTTCGACCGGCAATAAGTATATCAAGGTCACCGGGACAGGCAATACCGGTTGGAAACAGCTTGTCGTCGTCGTTTAGCGCGAGGGCGTGATGATACATAAGGGGGAGACCACCATGAAACGAACATTTGCAACCGCTGTCAGCCTGACACTGCTGACATCGCTGATCGCGGCGGGCTGCAGCAGGAGCGGTACGGACGCGCCGGGAGCGCAGGCAACGACGGCTGCTTCCGCAAAGCCTTCGGCGGCAGGATTGCCGGCCAAGTTCGATCCGCCGGTCGAATTGAGCACTGTACAATTCAGCTTGCCGTCGGTCAAATATTTTAACGGCGACGATCTCAACAATAATCCGTGGTCGCGGCATATTGAACAAACATTCGGCATCAAGGTGAAAACGCTATGGGCTGTGCCGGAAACGGAATACGAGAAGAAGACGAATCTGATGATCTCGTCCGGAGATCTTCCCGACTTCTTCCCGGCGACGCCGCAGCAGTTCAAGCAGTTGTACGATGCGGGCATGCTTGAGGATCTGACGCAGTTGTACGCGAATACGGCGCCGGACGTCGTGAAGAAGGTCGTAGCCGACGCCGGTCCCGAGGTGACCAAGTCGGCTACGATGGACGGTAAGCTGATGGCCATCCCCTACACGGGAACGGCCAAGGAAGCGGCACCGATTCTATGGATTCGCAAAGATTGGATGGAAAAGCTGAAGCTGCCCGCCCCGAAGACGATGGACGATTTGCTGCGCATCGCGGATGCCTTCACGAATCAGGATCCGGACGGCAACGGCCAGAAGGATACGTTCGGCCTGGCGATGGATAAGGAGCTTAGCGGAATCGCAGGCATCAGCAACGGGTATCATGCTTACTGGGACATCTGGATGAAGGATAGCAGCGGCAAGCTCGTGTACAGCAGCGTGCAGCCGGAGATGAAAAATGCGCTTGCCGCCTTGCAAACCATGTTCAAGGCGGGGCAGATTGATCCGGAGTTTCCGGTTAAGCCTGCGAGCAAAGTAAACGAAAGCGTCGGCGCAGGCAAAATCGGGATGATGATCGGCGTCCGCGGCTCGGCCAATTCGCCGCTTGCGACGCTGACGCCGAATCAAGAGTGGCAGGCGTACCCGATTCCTACTGTGGACGGCAAACCTGCATCGCACACGCTGCCGCTCAATATTTACAAATATTACTGGGTGGTGAAGAAAGGAACGAAGCATCCTGAAGCGTTGTTCAAGATGCTCGAGTTTTGGCTGAATACGTTCTACTACAATACGTCGGAGGACGTGTTCTATAAGTTCGTCAACCCAAGTAAGGAAGACAAGTCGGCGACCTGGTCGATGGCGCCAATCCGCATCTACTTGTCCGACAACAACATCGAGAACTACCGGCAGGCGAACGCCGTGCTGAAGGGCGAAAAATCCGCCGACCAGCTCGCGCCGGACCGGCGCAATGTGTATGACCGTATCATGCAGTACAAGAACGGCGACAAAAAGCTGTGGGGCGAATACGCGCAGAACGGGCCGGACGGCTCGGCGGCGATCATCGACAAGGTGATCAAGGAAAACCGCTTTGTGGTCAATCAGTTCTATGGATCGCCTACCCAGACGATGGCCGATAAAGGCGCAAATTTGGACAAAATCAAAAGCGAGACGTTCATGAAAATCATTACCGGCAACGCGCCGATCTCGGAGTTTGACAGGTTCGTCGACGATTGGAAGAAGCTCGGCGGCGATCAAATTACGAAAGAAGTCAACGACTGGTACGCCAAGCAGAAGTGAGACGCGCCACGTTTGAGCAAAACTAAACGCGGAGAGACGGGGGCGAGGCAAATGCGGTTGCTTTGCCCCACCTTCCGCGTGCTGCAAGGAGGACAGCATGGGTGAAAACGAAACGTTTCGGCAGGGAGTTGCCGCTCCATTTGATGATCTTGCCCGGAGCCGCGCTGATCTTTATTTACCACTACATTCCGATGGTCGGCGTGGCGATCGCCTTTCAGAAATTTGTTCCCATCCGGGGCATTACCGGTTCTTCGTGGGTTGGCTTTGATAATTTTATTTTTGTGCTGCAGCTGCCCGATACGTTGAAGGTGGTAGCGAACACCTTGACGATCGCCGTGATGAAGATCGTTGCCGGCCTCGTCGTCCCGATCGGCATCGCGCTGCTACTGAACGAGATCGGCAGAACGGCGTTCAAGCGAACGGTGCAGACGCTGATTTATTTGCCGCATTTTTTGTCATGGACGATTTTGGCAGGTATTCTGATCGACGTCCTGTCGCCTTCGACCGGACTTGTGAATCAGGCATTGAAGTTTATCGGACTGGAACCGATCTTTTTCCTCGGGGATAACCGGTGGTTTCCGTTTACTTTGGTCATTTCCAACGAGTGGAAGGAATTCGGCTTCAGCACGATCGTCTATTTGGCCGCTCTCTCCAGCATCGATCCTTCGCTTTACGAGTCCGCGGTCATAGATGGCGCTGGGCACTGGCGCCGCACATGGCATGTGACGCTGCCGGGCATCCGCCCGATCGTCGTGCTGTTGATGACGCTCAGCCTGGGTCATATTTTAAACGCCGGATTCGAGCAAGTATTCAATTTATACAGCCCGATCGTGTATGAAAACGGCGACATTATCGACACGATGGTATACCGGATGGGTCTGATCAACGCGCAATACAGCTTCGCTACGGCAATCGGCCTGATGAAGGCGCTCGTATCGCTGATCTTGATCGCAGTCTCTTATATGCTGGCTTATCGATTCGCCGACTATCGCATTTTTTAGCGCATGGGTTGCGCATCCATGTTTTCAGAAATCGAGGGAGAGATGTTCACGTGGTGGATACGCCAACCTTTGGCAGACGTTTGTTTGTCGTGTTCAATTACTTCTTTATGGCGCTGCTCGCTTTTTTGTGTCTGGCTCCGCTGATTCACGTGCTGGCCGTTTCCTTCAGCTCCAGCACGGCTGTGGGGGCGGGCAGGGTGACGCTGTTGCCCGTCGAGTTTACGACCAAGGCCTATGACTTCGTCATGCAAAAGCGGGCGTTTCTCGACTCGTTTCTCGTTTCGGTGAAGCGTCTGATCTTGGGCACGTCGATCAACATGTCGCTTGCCGTATTGATCGCGTTTCCGCTGGCCAAGGAAGCGTCCGCCTTCCGGTTCCGTACGGTGTATGTGTGGTACTTCTTCGTCACGGCCTTGTTCGGCGGCGGATTGATCCCGACCTTCTTGACCGTTAAGAAGACCGGGCTGATGGATACGATTTGGGCGCTAGTTTTGCCGAATGCGGTTCCCGTGTTCAGCGTGATTTTGCTGCTCAACTTTTTCCGCGGCTTGCCGAAGGAGCTGGAGGATGCCGCTTATATAGATGGCGCCGGGCATCTGCGGACGCTGTGGAGCGTGTATATCCCGCTTTCCAAGCCGGTGCTGGCTACCATCCTGCTGTTTACGATGGTCGGCCACTGGAATACGTGGTTCGACGGGTTAATTTATATGAACGATCCGAAGAATTACCCGCTGCAAAGCTATTTGCAGACCATTATCATTCAGAACGATTTTGGCGCGCTATCGGACGCCGAGATCGAAATGATGCGGAAGCTGTCCGGACCGACAGTCAAGGCGGCACAAATTTTTCTTGCGGCACTGCCGATCATTCTCGTATATCCGTTTTTGCAACGCTTTTTCATTAAAGGCATCGTGCTTGGCAGCGTAAAAGGCTGACCGCTCGATTGCCTAAAAATTTTACCGGCTGGAGGTTCCGATCTTGGTGCATGATTTGCAAGCCAATACGCGCTCCGAACATTTGCCTTTGCCCATTACCGCCGTCATCGTCGGCGCCGGGCACCGAAGCATGCTTTACGCCTCCTATGCGAACATCGCCCCCGATGCGCTGCGCATCGTCGGTGTCGTCGATCCCGATGAAGTACGGCTCAAGGAGGCCGCGGCAAGATACGGCATTCCGCCGGAGCGGTGCTACCATTCGGTGGAGGCGCTGGTCGGCAGCGGGGAACGGATTGCCGATGCGGCGATCAACGGGACGATGGACCATCTGCACGTCGCGACGACCATTCCGCTGCTGCAGGCGGGGTATCATGTGCTGCTGGAGAAGCCGATCGGCACGACCGAAGCGGAAGTGTTGCAACTGCTTGAAGCTTCGACGACGTACCGCGCCACTGTGTTGATCTGCCACGTTTTGAGGTATGCCCCTTTCTATGCGGAAATTCGCCGCAGGGTAGCGGACGGCGAGATCGGCGACATTCTCAATTTGCAGCTTGCCGAGCATGTCAGCTACCATCATATCACCTCCGTCTTTGTCCGCGGCAAGTGGAATCGCAAGGACAATGGCGGATCGACCATGCTGATGCAAAAATGCTCCCACGATCTGGACTTGATAACCTGGATGAAAAGCGGCATTGCGCCTGTGCGGGTCGCCAGCTTCGGCGGCCGCATGTTTTTCCGCGAGGAGAATGCGCCGGAGGGCGCGGGCCGGCGCTGCCTTGTCGATTGCCCGATTGAAGCGTCGTGCCTGTATTCCGCGCGGAAGCATTACATCGAGCATGGACTTTGGGGTCCTTACGTATGGCACGGGATCGAGTCGCTGAGCCTGACCCCGACCATCGAGCAGAAGACGGAGTCGCTCCAAACGGACAATCCGTTCGGGCGCTGCGTATGGCGCTGCGACAATACGGTCGTCGATCATCAGTCCGTGCTCGTCGAATTTGCGGACGGCTCGACGGCAACGTTCAATCTGGCGGGCAACGCATCGAAGCCATGCCGCTCCATCCGGCTCATCGGGACAAGAGGCGAAATCGAGGGGGTGCTTGAAGACGGCTTCTTCGTCGTTCGGCATCCGGACCTTCGTTCGCGTGCCGGCTATTCGGAGGAGCGGGTCGAATTGCATGTATCCGGCGACATGCACGGCGGGGGCGATTACCGGCTGGTGGAAGATTTCCTGCAAGTGCTTCGGGGGGAAACGCCGTCCCTGTCGACGACGGTTCTGGTCGACTCGATCTATGGGCACAGGATCGGTTTCGCGGCCGATCTGGCGCTGGAGGAAGGAAAATGGGTCGATTTGTAAAGAAAACACGCAAAGAGGGGGAGAGAACCATGACCAAAATTCGCATGGGCATCATCGGCTGCGGCGGTATGGCGGCAGCACATTTTAGCGGCTACAAGGAGCTTGGCGATCATACGGAGGTGACGGCGGTATGCGACATCGAGCCGGAACGCGCGCAGTCGGCGGCGAGCCTGCTCGGCATCACGACAGCCGTTACCGATTATCGTGAATTGCTGGAGCATGTCGATGCAGTGTTGATCGTGCTTCCGCACCATTTGCATTACGAGGTGGGCATGGCGTGCTTGAAAGCAGGGAAGCACGTGCTTATGGAGAAGCCGATGTGCAATACCGAGGAGCAATGCCTCGATTTGATTCGTATGGCGGATCGACGCGGGTTAATCCTCATGACAGCTTACCCCGTTCGATTCTGGCCGATTATCGTGAAGCTGAAGGAGCTCGTCGATTCGAAACAATACGGCGATGTGTTCCATATGTCGATATGGACGGAACAGTTTACGAAATATCACGACGGCCATTGGGCCCATTCCACCGCAACTCTCGGGGGCGGGCAGTTTTTCAGCCATGGCTGTCATTACGTCGATCTGATGCTTTGGTTCCTGGGGCGCCCGGTGCGGGGAACGCACATGGGGACGAATTTCGGCACGCCATGGATGGAAAAAGAAGGAACAAGCGATGTTGTCATTGAATTCGAAAGCGGCGCGGTCGGCTATCATTTCGGTACATGGGGCGCGCGAGGCACCCGGCTCGGCTACAGCATTCACGTTCATTGCACGGAAGGCATGCTGGAAGCGAATTTAAAGGAATGGAAGCTATACGCGCATACGAATATCCGGGAGGAGAAGGCGAATTTGGATACCGCTTCGCG
This sequence comes from Paenibacillus sp. HJGM_3, assembly GCF_045062745.1. Lineage (NCBI taxonomy): Bacteria > Bacillati > Bacillota > Bacilli > Caryophanales > Paenibacillaceae > Paenibacillus > Paenibacillus sp. HJGM_3. The sequence continues at coordinate 26,124 of NZ_JBJGED010000009.1, read as the reverse complement.
GACCAAGCTGTTGTTGGAAGCACCGCAAGGCGGGAAAAGCACGCATTATGAAATTCTGCATTTCCTCGATTGCATCCGCACCGGGAAAAGGCCGCTGGTGGACGGACCAGTAAGCCTGCAAAGCTTGCGCGTCATATGGCGGTTATACGAAGCGGAACGTAACAATGCGGTTGCAGACCTGCGCGGTTTGGGTTTGGACGAAGTCGCGACGATAAGCTGAAATGGAAGGACATGGGGGACATATGGTCATTGTCGGTTTTGGCGACAGTATCACAGCGGGTGTTCGGGTTGGGGAGGACGAATCGTATTTGCAGAGACTCGGGCAGCGGTTCGAATGTGCGATTCATAATGAAGGCGTAGCCGGGAACACCTCCGCGCAAGGCTTGGAGCGACTGCAAACGGTACTGGAACGAAAGGCGGATATTTGCATCGTTGCGTTCGGGATGAACGATCACGTTATGGAAGCGGTCCATTATCCGAGGGTGGACGTGCCTGCTTTCCGCCAAAACTTGATTGAGATATGCCGTGCGCTGACCGCAGGCGGAGCAACTCCGATTCTATGTACGATCCATCCTATTATCGAGGGAGGACCTGAATCGTATTACTATGCCAGAAGCCCGCGGGAATGGTATGAAGCAAGCGGGGGAGCGCAAGCGCGGATCGACATGTACAGCCGTACGATCCGCGACGTTGCCGAAGCGTGCGGCGTTGCGCTTGCCGACATTGCGCTGGCTTGGGCGGCTCGTCTGGTAAATGGCGGTAGCTTGCATGATCTGTTGCTTACCGTGGAGAACAGCGGCAAAGACGATGGTGTCCATCCTTCGCCGGAAGGTCATCGCGTGTATGAGGTGTGTATTGCGGAGACGATCGAACGGGCGCTCCGTCATTGTCCGTAAGGGCCGGGCTAATGGTATATTGAAAGCTTGACGGAGATCATATCCTGCATTAATTTTCAGATTTTGTTAATGACACGATTGTCCCGTTGGAACCAGCGCTATCTTTCGGAACCTAATCTTACCATAACGAAAACGGAGCTTCGCGGGTTTGTGGGCTCCGTTTTCTAATATATTATGGAATATCACAGCAGGGAAAGGCCGAATTCGATGTACAATCGGTCGACGGGGCTATAGCGCCAATTACTTGCGCCATCAGCGGCTTTTCACGGCGTGTATCGCATTAGGCTTTCTCCCAATCAATAAATACGATGGATGACATCCTCGAATTCGGGCTCCTCCATAAAAACATCAACCAAGTCCCCCCAGTCGCTGACATTGCGAAGCACCTCCATGGCGGTTACTTCATTGCGGTTGCATTCAATCGTCAGCAAGTTGTCCTGGATGGCGGTCACTCTAAAGGGAAGCTGAGTCAACTTTTCAGCTGGCGGGGATACCGAATTGCGGAATGTTAGCTTGATCTTGGAAGGCAAGCCAATTCGCTCCCGCAAGCTTTCCAAGTTGCCATCATAGATGGTCTCGCCGCGGTTAATGACGATAACACGCGAACATAACTGCTCGATATCGTCCATGTCGTGGGTGGTGAGGAGAATCGTTTTACCCCACTCGGTATTCAAATGCTTCAGGTAAGCACGGATCTGCTTTTTGGAAACCACATCGAGACCAATGGTGGGTTCATCGAGGAATAAAATGGGCGGGTTATGCAGCATTGCCCCCGCCAAGTCCCCACGCATACGCTGCCCCAGGGAAAGTTTACGCACAGGAACGTCAAGAATCTCGTCCAATTGCAGCACCTTTTGAAGCGTGGCCAGTTGTTCGCTGTAGGAACGGGCGTCCAGCTTATACATGGAAGCGAGAATATCGTAGGAATCGCGAACCGGCAAATCCCACCATAGCTGAGAACGCTGCCCAAACACGACGCCAAGCTGCCGAACGACCTGCTGCCGTTGCCGCTGCGGGCTAGCCCCGTCGATAAGAACCTCGCCGGAGCTGGGGTGCAGGATACCACTCAGCATCTTTATCGTGGTTGACTTCCCAGCACCATTGGGGCCGATATAGCCAACAAACTCGCCGGAATCAATTGAGAAGCTCACGTCCTGTACCGCAGGAACTTCCCGATAGGCTCGAGAGAATAAGGTGCGGATGCCTTTGAATCGGCCTTCCTTGGCAATGGGGAGTCGGAAAGTTTTGCTGATATTTTGTGCAATGATCATGGGATATGCTCCTTCCTTAAGGGGGAAATCTCAGGTGCCTGTACTCTGATAATGGGTAACTCCAAACCGCCAGAACCGAAGCGCACCGGCGAGCAATAGAAGCGCTAGGAGCAATGTGGCAGGCAGGGTCCAGAAACTCAGCTCCCCGCGAATAATGTGCATGGCGGGCACATAGCTGGCAAAACCCATCGGCAGCACGGTGAGCAAAATAACGCGCATCCATTTCGGGTAAATCGTTAGCGGATAAAAGCTGGCATTCGTAGTGGCGTCGTCCGTGATGCGGCGAAGGTCGTCGATGCGATGAGTCCAGAAGCCGACGGTTGCCGTGCTAAGGCCGAAGGCGAAGGTGATGGCAAAGCCGCTCGGGATGGCGATCAAGGTTTTTAGCAGCGCAAGCCGCCAATCCAGCTGTCCCGAGGCATCCAAATGTAGCAGGCATGTGATGAGCAGGGTACTGCCTAGAATGAGTTCGCCTAGCATTGGGCGGAATTGTCGGGTCATTAATACGAGCAGGATGGGAATCGGTCGAAGGAGATGTTGATCCAGCATGCCGTCTACCAAGTATTTTTCAAAGCTATTGATTTCGGAGGCAAACATGCGGTAGAACGCCCGGTTATACATCATAAGTGCGAACAAAAAGCCCACCTCATATGTGCTCCAGCCGCCGACACCCCCGAATTTTTGAATCACGGTACCCACCATTATAAACTCCAACCCGAACATGCCCAAAACCATTACAGTAGAGAAGGCGAAGTTGAATTTGTATTGCATCTGACTACGGAGGCTTGCCTTTACCAACCGAATGTACAGTTGAATCCAGCTCATCCTCCATGCACCTCCAGACGATAACGCAGGACGCGAGTCATAAAGATTGAGACCATCGTTAACGTAAACGCCCAGCACGCAGAGAGGAGTAAGGAGGCGGGGCTTTCCATTTCCATGTATAAACGGGTAGGGATGTATTGTAAGCTTGGATAAGGGGAGAAGGTGCTGATGGGTTTAAGCCAGCCCGGCAGCCATTCAATCGGGATGAAAAAGCCGGATAACAAGGAGCTGACCGACCAGTTCAAGGACCATAACCAACGCGACTCCGTCGTCCATATGGCTATTATGCCGATCAAATAGCTCATGCATAGCGAGATATAGGCACATAAGGTTATGGCCACAAGGGTCCATAACCAAGTGATAGGATGCTCTGGCGTCCGAATGTCCAGGAAGAGCACATATACGAGGTAGATTGGGACCGAGGCGTACAGGCATTGATAGACGATTTTCCCCCACTCTTTACTCGTCATGTATGAGAAAAAGGAGAGCGGCCGCAACAGCTCAACCGAGATCTGACCGGTCCGCACCAAGGCGTCGATGCCAAGACTATTCGTTGTGTAGATGGTCCACAAGCAGGCTTGATTAAAAGCAATGTAGCTGATCATCCCATGCAGGCCATACTCGCCAAGGGAACCGCTATCGCCGACTCCTATCCAAATGCATGCATAGACGTATCCGATCACGATGCTGGCAACGGATCTCATGATGTGGGCGCTGCGGTACTGCAGATGCTGCGCGTAAGCTTTACGCGCGATGGTTAGGGAAAGCATGGGCACCTCCATTAATATTGTTTGGACCATGGAGAAGAGTAGCAGTTCGAATTTAACGAAGCAACACCCTCAACAATAAGGAAAAAATTGAAAAAAGACTAGACTGTTTCTTTTCCATGATTAATACTAATATTATGAAAGGCGAGGAACCTCGTCTCTAGCTTGAAATTTGTCAAAAAACAGTCAACGGCTTTGCATTTGCGAAGTCGTTTTTGTTTTTTTGCCGGTTGTGCACTAACGGGCACGATAATTCAAATACGACATGACGGCAGCCGGCGCACGAATCGGCTGCCGTTGTCCTTGAAGTAGGGGCAGCATTCCTATTATGAAGAATTAGAAGGTTTGAGTAAGACGTCAACGTCGGCATGGAACCAACTGGCCATTATTGGTTGAATCAAACGAAAGGGAGAAAGAGATGATTAAACGAAAATTGGCAGCACACGCAATTGTTATTGGTTCCGGCATAGCCGGACTTTGTACTGCTCAAGTGTTATGTCGTTACTTTGAAGACGTAACCTTACTTGAAAGAGGTGCAGAGCCTCACGATAAACAACCCAGAAAGGAAGTTCCTCAAGGATATCATCTCCATGCTTTACTCAAGGGAGGGGAACAAGCATTGGAACAGCTATTCCCCGGTATCATCCAAGCTATGATGGAGGATGGTTCAACCCGTATCAATGGTTCAAAGGATCTCAAATGGTTTCATCACGGAGTATGGAAGAAGAGGTTTGAAGGTGAAATATTTGTTCATCTCCAAAGTCGCCCTTTTTTGGAAAAACATATTCGACTTCTAGTGGAAAAAAATCCAAACCTGCGTATCCATTATAACAAGATGGCTTTACAACCCATATTTGATGAGAATCAGAACATCATTCTTGGTGTACAGACAAAAGAAGCAGTTTCGTCGCAGACAACGGATCTCTACGCTGATTTGGTCATCGATGCAAGTGGGTATGGATCTAGATTTCATCAATGGTTTCAAATGAATAATTATCATGAGCCCGAAGTAAAAGTTAAAATTGACCTTTGTTATGTTAGTCAAATCTATCATTTAAATGCTACGCAAAGGGATTGGTCAACTCTCCTGGTGTATCCTTCTGCGCCGAAAGAAAAAATCGGAGGAGCAGTTTGTCGTATTGAGGGAGATCGCCATATTTTCACGTTATTTGGATACGATAATGAGCTGGCTCATTCCGATCTTGATGAAGCCCAAAACATTATCGAGTTTACGAAGAAGTTGCCACATACGATGATTTACAATGAGCTTCAGGATGCAAAACCTCTCTCGGAAGTCAAAGTACATAAGGTTCCTTATATCGTACGTCACCACTATGAGAAGGTCAAAAATCTTCCGCAACGATTTTTATTTATTGGAGATGCTTTCTGTCGATTTGATCCGGTTTTTGGACAAGGCATGTCAGTAGCTGCTATGGAAGCTTTGGTGTTAGATGATTGTCTCCAACGAGATTGGAAAGAAACGAAGGAGATTTCAACCCGATTGACCAAGCGATTCTATAGAAATATTTCTAAGGTCATTGACCCCGTATGGAATATGATTATGATTGAGGATTTTCGTTATCATCATGTGGTGGGAAAGAAGCCTCTCGGACTCGCTCTTCTACAATGGTATACCAGAAGGATTTTTCATCGTTCTTCTCAAAATACCGAGATCTATAATGCCTTTCTCAATGTCATGAACTTATTACGCCCGGTTAGCACGTTGTTTTCACCATCTATTCTTTATAAACTACTGCGCAAAAATAGATCGCACACCAAATAGAGGGAGTGAAATTGGGATGGGAATTGATGAGACTATTAGTGTAATTCCTTATGATGAAAAGTGGATTGCCTTATTTCAAAACGAAAAAATAAATCTTCTTAAAGCTTTCGGAGACGATGCTATCGACATTCAGCATTTCGGCAGTACCTCGGTACACGGGATGTTTGCAAAACCAATTATTGATGTTTTGATAGGCGTGAAAACACTTGAGTTGAGCGATTCCGTAACTAATAAACTAACACAACTTGGTTATGAAGGGTTCGGAGAAACTGGTGTAAAGGGAAGATTGTATTTTCGAAAACGCCAAGAACATGCCTATAATCTTGCTGTCGTCATATGGAATGGCGAGCAATGGGTAAATAATCTTCTCATAAGAAATTACTTACGAGAAAACCCACATGCAGCCAAGCAATACTGTGAAAGAAAACTCGACGCCATCAGAAAAGGATATACTACACTGCTCTCTTATTCGGACGAAAAAGCCGATTATGTATCCAATTTACTCGAACAAGCTAAGAAAAGTATTGGATACGGGCAGATAAAATAATGGTTCTAAGGTTATTGCTCAACGGCAAAACCGCGGCCGCTCTGAACCTTGCGGAACTTGCTGAAGCTGGCGATGCGCCATACTGCGATGTAGCTGACCGTCGCGACGTTGAAGATGAGGCCGAGCGCATCGGGATTCATGCTCGTCATCGTGAACATAAGGACGATGCGAAGCGCGAAGATGGCGCCTAGAAGGGCGAAGATAACATTGCTTTGCCTAAAATAAACCGCGCCGGAGCGGGCTTCGAAGTTCGTTGCGGCAATGAGCGGAAGCGCGACGACCGCGCCGGCTGCAGCCGCGAGAAGAAGCGGCCAGCCCTGTACGTGCAGCTCCGGATTGAGCAACTGAAGCAGCGAGGAAGAGACAAAGACGATCGGCAGCAGAAGCCTTGCGCCCGAGCCTTTAACCGGCTTTTTCATCCCTTTGAACACGGCCAGGACGATTACAACAAAGATCAGAGCGGACATACCTGCGGACATCGTTGCGTTCATAATAACAGCACTTCCTTTTCCGTAATTTGATATCTCAAGTATCCTCGAATTCCGGCCTCCCCACTAGTGGATTCCTTCACGAAAAGCGAATGATAAAATTCACGATCGTAAGCCGCCCTGTGCAATTTCTCATAGCCCTTTTCTCATCCCTGCGGTCTTCCGCGTATATTAGGAGCTGCCGCGGCGGCTCCTATTTGTTCTATCATTCACGAACATCGCCGTTGTCGCCATGAACCGTGTGTCTCTTCCTATAAGGGGAGGCTGCAGATCTACACAATCTTAAGATCGGGTAGAAGAGCTTAAATCTAGATTGTTGTGAGAAATGCAGTTGCAGATTAAAATTATGCTAAATTTTAGAAGCGCGAATCGGGGTGATGGGGTGAGGGTGTAAGGAGGGCAAGGAAAAATTATAATCAGGCGGTGATCAGATGTGTTAAGGTTTTGCCGGATACCAACTACTATGCTTCTCTTCTTTTCATTAGCTTTTGCAGCATTTGCGATTTTGATAGAACCCCCTCGCGCGCATGCGGCGTCGGCCATTACGATTGATTCTCCTACGGATGGCGCGTCGGTCGGCAGCGGCAAGCTTAGAATCTCGGGCTCCTACTCCGGTCTGTACGACATCAAGTTGTATATTAACGGTACCCGTCAGGTCGACGCAATAACGAACGATCCGGACGCGGATGATTCAGGTACCTGGCACTATGACTTGGACACATCGCCGTACAATGGCCCTATACAGTTAAGGGTGCGAGGATTGGATACTACAACACGTTATGGGATATGGAGCCCAACGGTTCGGTTGACCGTGGACAATAAGGCTGCCGCAGCCCCCATCGTCCAAATCGTTAGCCCCATGCAGGGAGTTTCTCTCCATGGGGAGGTGCCGATCCGGGTATCGGTCCAATCCGATGCGGTCATCGATCAAGTGGAAGTGCGTATCAACGGCGGGGCATGGCAAGCCACGGCGAAGGTTGGCGATGACTACGGATTGGTATGGAATACGGCTGGCATTGGAGATAAGACAAGCAGCATCGAAGCACGGGCCTATAATGAGTATGGGATTAAGGGAACCAGCTTGACCACATATGCCAAGGTAGGCGCCGGAACCAACGAAACGCTGGTCGTTCCAGCCCAGAATCGGGCTATGTGGCTCTGGGAAGCGGCTACCTACAATATTTTGCTCAATCCCGGTTCCAGGGAAGTTTTAGACGCTATGGCCAAAGATACGGCTACCTTCGGCTCCGATCCGGTGAAGGTTTTATATTTTGCGGTAGGGCCCTTCGATGGAATGGATGTCATGGAGGATCATCCCGAAATTCTAAGGGACTTCATCGCCTGGGCACATGAGCGAGGCTACCAAGTTCAGGCATGTATCGCAGGAGGCACCTCTCCGCCCTACATGGGAGCATACCGGGAATTTCATGATACGGCGATTCGCCACTTCGAGCAGGTGCTGAACTTCAACATTTCGTCTGCTCCCGAGGAGCGCTTCGACGGTGTGAATGTGGATGTCGAGCCCTACATATCGCCTGATTTCAAGGATACATATCCTTCTCTGCAAGTCCAGTATCTCGAGTTGATTGAGAAAATGATCGAGCGTCGGAACGCGACCGGTCTGAATCTCCCCTTCGGTCCTGCCATTCCCAAATGGTACGATTCGTCCGAACAAGCTAGGGACATTACGTTCAACGGTCAAACCAAGTGGCTTTCCGAACATATTCAGGATATGACCGACTATATCGCAATTATGGATTACCGGGATACCGCAGACGGTACCGCAGGCATTATTGCCGGCGCCCAGGGAGAAATAGATTACGCCAACTTGATCGGCAAACCTAATTCGGTAGTCATCGGGGTGGAAACGCTTGATATTGCAAACAGCGGGGATCCGGAGACGATCACCTTTCGCGAGGAAGGCAGGAATGTCATGGAAGCGGAGCTGGACAAAGTTTATGCCGCTTTCGGCGACAAGTCCTCTTTTGGTGGAATCGCCATGCATCACTATGATTCGATCCGAGCTCTGCCGTCTCATTGGGGACCGGATGGTATTCTTTGGCTGCCGATGGAAGATAATGTGCCCCCAACAGCTCCCAGCAGGTATCCGGCAGCCAAAGCGGTCGATCATCAATCGGTTACCCTTACGTTCGGAAGAGCATACGACAATACGGAAGTGAACCATTATGTCATATACCGCAGCACGCAGCCGGACTTTACGGCACACTCCGGCAATGCCGTCGGTACAGCTAGAAGCCTGAACTTCAAGGATAACGGACTGCTGCCCTCTACAACTTATTATTATAAAGTCGCTGCAGTAGACGTAAGAGGTAACGTCGGACCGGCTTCCGAGCAGGCGAAAATCACTACGGGAGCAAGCACTCTCAAGCCGATGATCATCACTTCTATGAAAGTGGAACGAAGCGGCGCGAATGCCACAGTAACCTTGCAAGTGGCGGATATGCTGACCAGACAGCCCATTTCTGCTAATGTTGAGGGCAGGTTCACTTTCGCCGGTGGCAAATATGTGTACGGGAAGGCGGTCGGAGGCCAAGTTTCCCTGACCTCGGAGGTGATTCCGGCCGGGTATCAAATCGGTTTCGAGCCGCGCCGTATTCTCGCGGAGGGGTATTATTGGGCTCAGGCTTATGATATTCCGCATATGGCTAACGTGAATCCGCGGGTTCGTTTGAGTGATCTCGGCATAAGTCAAGGAAGTCTGACCACGCCCTTCGCGCCGGATAAAGCTCACTATGTTACGGTCGTTGCCGAAGATATCACATCGATCAAAGTAACGCCAACGGCCGAGAGCCCTACGACTTCCGTTAAGGTAAACGGCGTTCCCGTCCAAAGCGGCGCCGCCTCGCAGGCAATCCCGCTTGCGCCCGGAGAGAACATGATCGTCATTCAAACCATTGCGGAGGACGCGACTACGGACAGCTATACAGTGAAGGTCATCCGGACTGTTCCGGTAGACAACGTGTTCCTCCCGACAGATGATGCGTACGTGTTCGAAAAGGTAGCGGACCGTAACAAAAATGACGGGTTCTCCCCCTACCTGAATGTCCAGGATATTACCGCGGCCAATGGTGGCGGGGATTTCATCACGTATTTCAAGTTCGATCTGGGGCTCTATACGATACCTGTGAATAGCGTGACCTTGAATGTGTACTCCGCTTATCCGGTTGACAAGAACGTGAAGATCGATGTGATCGGCTATCCGTCGACTGAATGGAAGGAGAGTACGTTAACATTCAATAATCGTCCCCTTGCCAATCCTGTACCTATCGGTTCTTTCGTTGTCAGAGATAGCGGATGGTATAGCATCGACGTTACATCCTTTGTCCAAACCCGGATGGGACTGGATCAGGATCGAAAAATGACCTTAAGATTTATCATTAATGATATTCCGAACTCGTCAGGCACTCTAGTCCAATTCCATTCCAAGGAAAGTAGCACGAATCAGCCTTTTCTGCTCGTTAATGAGTCTTCCGATGCGTCGTTAGCCAAGCTGACAACCAGCGATGGAGTATTGACTCCGGATTTCAATCCCGAACGCTTCAGCTATACGGCTACAGTATCGGATAGCGTCTATGGGATCACCTTAACGCCAACGGTTGCCGAATCCCATGCGCGGGTCAAGGTCAACGGCCAGCCGGTGGGAAGCGGCACGACCTCTCAGGAAATTCCGCTCGTACTCGGGGTGAACCCTCCGATTACGGTTGAGGTGACCGCCCAAGACGGTACGACGGCCGTATATACGGTCACCTTCGTGAAAGAAAAGTCGAGTAACGCAGACTTGAATAGTCTCGCCTTAATAGGTGGGAAGCTGGATCAGCCGTTTGCTCCGGATCTGACCGTATATACAGCCGAGGTAGCAAGCAGCATCGATGCGATTAGGGTGGAGGCGATGCCGGCAGACCCAGATGCTCGAGTATGGGTGAATGGGACTCCGATTTCATCGGAAGGACTTTCAGCCGAGCTGCCTCTGACGGAAGGGGACAACGAAATTACGGTACGTGTTGAAGCCCCAAGCGGAAACAGTAAGACGTATTCGATAACTGTAACAAGGAAGCCCCCTGTTTATTCTACAGACTTGAAGGAATTGCAAATCACGGGGATTACGTTCACTCCCGACTTCCAGCCGAATATTGTCAGCTACACATCGAGTGTGGTTCATAGCATTAGTGATGCTGAAGTGAGAGCTGTGACGGTCGATCCGCGTACGGAGCTGTACATCAACGGTAAGCGGGCATTAGGGGGAGAGGTTGTTCCAATCGCTCTTCAAGTAGGCTTGAACCGTCTTGAGATTAAAGTCCAAGCTCCTGATCTATTGGAGCAGGTTTACGTCGTTAACGTGACCAGGCAGGAGGATGAGTCAAGCGAAACGATCGATTCGTTGATTCAATTGCTTTCTCGCTATGCAGCTGAGAACGAGGTGCGGGGCCCGCTCGTCTATCAACTTCGCGAAGCGGCTGACCAAGCCAAGCATCATTATGATATAGGGAATAGTAAGCAAGGAATCCGGCATCTTGAGAATTTGCTTAAGTATTTGAATAACAATTCCATGCAAGGTAACGTTTCTTCGGCAGCGAAAGCTGCTATACAGGCTTATGTATCCGCATTGATCGAAAGTTGGTCGAAATTGACTTAGGATGAATAACGACCAAAGCAAACTGTCATTCTGTGAACTAGGGACAAGGCTGCCGATATGATCGGCAGCTTTTATTATAGCTGTGAGTAAGAATAGCTATCGATGTCGGATGACAAAAACATCTATCCGTTGCCGAGTGCTCCGTTACGAATCATAGTGCTGCCCGCGTAAGCCCAGCCGCAGCAGTTTAAGCTCACCATTTTTCTACCAACGGTTGAGTGATGTTAAAAGAGGAATTCAACTACCTCTTGATAGGACGGGGATCGCGTCTATGCTATGCTGAGATCGACAGGGCGCAATGTAAATTTAGTTTATAGGGAGTGGTTTAGTTTGCTCGACTCGCGAAAGATAGGAGCGTATATTTCGAAGCTTCGTAAAAACAGGGATATGACTCAATTGGAACTTGCCGATCAATTAAATGTAAGCCATCAGGCGGTATCGAAATGGGAACGGGGCGAATCTCTTCCAGATATCGGGACGATCCCTCGGCTAGCACAGTTATTCGAAATCACGTTAGATGAATTAATGAACGCAGAAGAAAAGGCGGAGCAGCGGGTATATAAACATCTTGGAGCCATCGTAACGGAAATCGCGCAGGGCCGACCAGAGTCGATCGCGCAGTTGGTCAATGAAGGGACGGTTGAGCTAGAAGAGCTGGTTGAGGTGGCGCCGATCTTGAAGGCGAGCACTTTGAATAAAGTAACCGAGTGCCTGGACAATAATCGCTTCAAATGGGATCAAATTATGCAGTTGGCGCCATTCCTCGGTTCGGAGGCGTTGGATGAACTAGTCCGCAACATGGAAGAAGGTGAAATACAATGGGAGTCGATTTCCGGGCTTGCACCGTTTCTGAACCGAGAAAGTGTGGAATGGCTTGTGCAACGGGCCGTATTAGATAACCTGGACTGGGAGATCGTTCAATCACTCGGGCCCTTCATTAGCAGAGAAACTCTTGGTCGATTAACCGTCCAATTGGAAGAAGCGGGATTGGAAGGAAGCCGAATTGTAAGCCTCGCTCCGTTCCTCAACAGAGAGCATGTGGAACGATTGGTGGAATTGGCTGAGGAAGGCAGCTTGGACTGGAGTATTGTTCAATCGCTCGCACCTTTTATCGGCAGAGAAACCTTAAATCGCTTGGTGGAACGGATTGCAGACGGGAAATTGGAAGGCAGCCGAATCGTAAGCCTTGCTCCGTTTCTTGACAGAGAGCATGTGGAGCTGTTGGTGGAATTGGCTGAGGAAGGCAGCTTGGATTGGAGAACCATTCAATCGCTTTCACCGTTTATTGGCAAGGAGTCCTTGAATCGCCTGGTGGATCAGGTTGCGGATGGCCAACTGGATGCTGATCAAATTACCGGCTTGGCTCCTTTCATTGATAAAGAGACGTTAAATAGATTGATTACCAATTTGTTGAGACAGGCAAAATTGTGAATTTTCAAATACCCTGAAAATTAATAGAAAAGTGCATGAAATGAATGCTAACGGGCACGTTACTTAGATGGGGATTCTCCAACTGCAGAAGTAGAGGATCCCTATTTTCTTTGAAGTATTGTGCCGGATAGTTGAAGGCTTTCCGGCTCGTTTAGGGAAAGTATTTATATGTGCACTGAATATTGAGAGGGGGCTATTACAAATTTGATTAAGGATTTTCATTTTAATACTTCAAAGAATATTCTAGTTTTACATCAAGAAGACGAGGATCGATCGCCTACTTTAGCCATTCGTTTTCCAGGGAGCAACGAGATTTCTACAGTAATCGATTCGCAATTTGTGCCACAGGGACCACGGATATCACCAAATGGAAAGCAGTTCGCTTTTTTCGGGGATGCGCGGATCTTCACCTACGACATCGAAACTAAGTCTACAAAAATATTGTTTAACCAACCAGGGGATCACGCCGGTTTTTGCGAGTGGTCACCCGACGGTAAAAGATTAGTATTCTCTGCGTATGGTCATATTGAGGGTAATAGACACCCGCCAAATCTTTATGTTGTAGACATATCAACCGGTATATCGAATAGGCTAACGTTCGGTGATTATGCAGATCGATTCCCGCAATGGTCACCTTGTGGACGTTACATTGCATTTCATCGGCAAAAAATCGATGAACCTGGCATGCCCGGTTGGGTTTATATAATGGATACGTTAATTGGTTCAGAATATCCTTTACCCAAACAGCCAGACATGTCATTTCGACTCAGCTCCTATTGCTTCTCAAAAGATTCCACCCATATCGTTGTTACGGCCGCATGTAAGGGCAGCTCCTTTTTACGTATAATCAATTTAAAGGATCTTCTTTTTACAGATCTTGTGGAACAGGAGATTGATGGCGGATTCTTTGATGGTCAACATAACTTGGTAATCGTTCAGAAACGACAAGTGCTTCTCTATTCTATTATCACTGGGGTAAAAACTGAACCAGCCACCTTGCCTGCACCCATCCAATTAGGTTTAACCGGTCCCATTGTTACACCAAATAGAGACAATGGCGTTTTTTTGTTTCTTGGTTCTGATTGTTCTATCTATACATATGATCCGGCAAATAGTTCCTCAACTGTTCTATTGGAAAGCAAAAAGAAAACGATCCCATATGCCCGTCGAGAGGAGTATTGGATTTCTTCCTTAGACGGTAAAAAAGTCCCAGTCCTTCGCGTCATTCCACATCAACCTAAGAACAAAGCAATTTTGCTTGTTTTCGGCGGGCCCAACGGTAAAGTTGATCCAGACTTTTTTTTAGTAGACCGTTTTTTACAAGAAGGTTTCGAAGTGATTATGCCAAGTTATAGAGGGAAACAAGGCTACGGAGAAGAACACGCAAAAGCCAATGTGGGAGAGCTTGGAAGGGCTGATGTCTGGGATATCGTGGCATGCGGCCAGGACTGGAAAGGCCGTTTTGGAGAGAATCAGCGATTATTTTTAGCGGGCTTTAGCTATGGCGGATTTTTGACTATGCTGGCGATGGCGCGAAATAATGTACCTTGGGAACGCGGGATAAGCTTATGGGCATTAACAAGGATCGAGTATCTTGGTGCATGGCTGCCGATCGCCTACCCAAACGATCCAGCAGAAAAAGAACAAGCGGTTTTAGAGAGAAACCCAATCTTGCAGGCGCATCATATTAAAACACCGCTTTTGATTCTTCATGGCGGCCGGGACACAACCGCCACGAATTCTGACGTCAATGAGATTTATCGTAACGTGACAATGAACGGAACCAAATGTAAGCTTATCGTTTTTGACGATGATACACACGCACTCCCTAAAAACCGTAAACAGATGTTTAAGCAGATATTCAACTTTCTAAAATAAAGTTGCGTTGCACTACCCTGAAAATAACTCATAGCGCGTATCCGGAAAAAGGACAATACGAAACTAGGCGCAGCTTGTACAGTTTTTAAAAAAGCTGCGTCTTCTTTGTTTAGCAGAGAAGGATCAGGAAGCTTCGGATGTGGCCAGTGTTACAGTAAAACCAAGGTTCTCTAGCTTTCGGACCGTCTGTCTGACGATGGCGTCTTGGTGTCGTTTTTCAAAGTAATCCGAGCCTAAGTCTTTGTAGTCTTCCTGCCGGGTAAGCAAATAGTAGACGATCGTCATGATGGAATGTGCAACGGCAACGGCTGCTCGGTGCTTTCCTTTGCACGCAGCGATTCGTCGGTACTGAGCTCCGAGATAATTGTTGGATCCCCGTATGGAATGTGAGGCCTCAATGAGGGCGGAACGGAGATACTTGTTGCCTTTGCGGGATTTAGAGGATTTGCGTTTACCGGCACTCTCGTTATGACCTGGGACAAGACCGACCCACGAGCACAAATGTGCTGCGCTCGGAAAGCGCGAGGCAATATCGGTACCTACCTCGGCCAGGATTTGCTCAGCGGTTCTCCGAGCGACTCCCGGAATGGTGTCCAGTCGATCCAGGTCCTGCTGAAAAGGGGCGAGCCGTTTGGCTACCTCCACGTCTAGTTCGGCGATTTGTTCGTTGAGGAAATCGACGTGAATGAGCATAGACTTGAGCATCAAACGTTGGTGCGAGCTCATACTACCACGGAGCGCTAGTTCAAGTTCTTCTTTCTTTTTCTTCATCGTTCTGCGCGCGAAGCCGGCGAGTTTCTCCGGATCCGTTTCACCGTTCACCATAGCTTCGAGCATGTCCCTGCTGGAAAGCCCCATAATATCAGAAACGACAGAAGCGAGCTTGATGTTGGCGCCTTCGAGAACCTTTTGAACTCGGTTATGTTCGCGAGTTCGTTCTTGAATGAGGCTTCGGCGGTAACGGACCAGTTCTCTCAGTTCACGTTGGTTACGATCAGGGATGTAGCTGGCTTTGAGCAAGCCATGACGAAGTAGATCACAAATCCATTCGGAATCTTTCACGTCCGTCTTCCGACCAGGGACAGCCTTCATGTGTTGTGCGTTAACGACGAGGAATTGAATGTCTTCCGCTTCGAGCAGGTTAACGATCGGCTTCCAGAACACGCCGGTGCTCTCCATGGCCACGTGGGTGCAGCGGTGTTCCTTGATCCAGTCGATCAACTCGAGAAGATAGATGGTATGGGTGCGGAACGTCTTAATCTCCTTTCCTTCGGGTGTAACGATGCAAGCGGTGATGTTTTTCTTGTGCACATCCAAACCACAAGCTCGTTCAATGAGAACATCCATGAAAACTCACCTTTCTACGGCAAACCGAATTGAGGGCTGGTGCAACAACCAATAAGGGTTAATCTACCCTGCGTGCTTCCGAAAAGGAGCAACAGTCCGTGGTGCACCAAGGTCGTTGGAGTCAGACTAACGGTTGGGTTCGCGACACCATAGTTCATCGACCTCCCTTCGCCAGCCGTAACAATATTATAAAACGGACAAGCCTAATTTTCATTACTCTGTGGTGCCCCGAGAGGGGCATGGATGGCTAACGGGAATAATTCAGGAACACAACTAAGGAGGGGAACTTTATGGTCCTTTTCGGTTTTAGCGCTGTATATCTTGTACCTGTATTCAGTTTTTTGTTTGTCTTTATTTTACTGAAAGCTATTGAGAAAATCGTTAATAAGAAGCCGTATAAAAAAGAACTGTTTTGGTCTTGTATGTTTTTTGCTTTAACAATGTGGAGTATTAGCATATTGGTAGCAGCCAGCCTTTGAGCTAACGGGCACTATAGCGCAATAAGAACGGTACGATAGTTGAACACTCATCGAAGACGAAGCTGCCTGCATAAACCGGCAGCTTCGTTGCGTTAAACGGGCAGGATACTGCGTATAGAGGCTTTATACTCTATAGCGGTGCGATGGAACTGATCGGCGGAGTGCGTTGGAAACTGGCATGTTCCGTTCTGGGAGAGGGATTTGGAAAAGTGCTGTCTTTAGTAACTCGTTGTATGCCTACTCAACACGGCCCTCATCATGGAGGCATACCATGAAGCAGATGCACGCACCGATAGGACATGCAGGCGAATTCCTGGTATAATTCGGGGCGTAACCGGAAAGGGTGAAAGAATGAAACATAAACATCCCTCACATAATGGTTCCAAGTCCATGGCCGTCGAAATGCCCAACGCTTGGGTCGATGTCCGGAATCGAACCGTTGTCTGGCTGGCTTTGGTTTACTTTTCCATTGTGCTTATTCAATGGACAACCCGCTTTCAATGGATACCTAGTTTATTTTTTACGGGTTTGTATCTATTTCACTGCTCCCTATATTGGCACTCCGATTCCTTCACCAAGAAGCGTCCTTGGGTTTATCTCGTTCTGCAAGGACTGCTTGTTTTGTGGTTCGTCTGGTTTATGCCCATCGCTTGGACGATTCTGATCCTCGGTCTTTTTCCGGTTCTTATGGGGCAAAGCGCCGTTATTTATCATCAGAACACCAAGGTCGCTTTCGCATGTATTTATTACCACACTCTTGCTTTCTTTATCATCGTGAAAGTCAACGAGCTTCCTGCACTTGCCGTTTTTGGCCCTCTGCTGCTTCTTTTGAATGTGATCGTCACTTCGTATACCCGTATGTTTCAAAGGGAGGTATATGGACGCGTCCATACCCAAAACTTCCTACGGGACCTAGAGTCCGCCCATCAGAAAGTGGAAGAGCTTACGCTCGCCAACGAAAGGCAAAGAATAGCGCGCGACCTTCATGATACGCTGGCACAGGGACTTGCCGGCGTGCTTATGCAGATTGAAGCGATAGATGCTCACTTGTCAAAAAGCAATGTCGAACGGGCTCAACAAATTTTGCGCCAATGCAGGGAAACGGCGAGAAAAACGCTTGCGGAAGCGCGAAGCGCCATCGACGGTCTAAGACTTCGCTCCTCGACCGCAACCGAATTTTCCGATTCGGTTCGGGAAGAAGCGGACGGGTTCTCGTCGGCTACGGGGATACCGGTTGAGCTTCATGTCGAGCTATTGCCGCATATTTCGAAACTGATGACCGAACATGTGCTGCAAATCGTCAAGGAATGCCTGATGAACATAGCCCGTCATGCGGAAGCTTCCCGTGTCGGAATTTCCATCAGTCGTGCAGAAGACCGAATCGTCATCGAAATTCGCGATAACGGAAAAGGATTCGATCCGGCTGCGATTGGCCGCCAACTCGGGCATTACGGTTTGATCGGCATGAAAGAGCGGGTTCGCATTCTCGGCGGCGTACTCGATATCTCAAGCGCAAGCCAGCAAGGAACGATCGTTCGATTAGACCTGCCCGAGAACAGAGAGGAGGCTAAGCATGAGTTGTAAAATCATGATTGTCGACGACCATTATGTGGTCAGAGAGGGATTGAAGCTGATATTGGAAACGTGCGACGACTATGAGGTGATTGGAGAAGCCGCGGACGGAGCGGCCGCTCTCCGCTTGCTGGAAGAACTGTCGCCGGACGTCATTTTGATGGATCTCAATATGCCGGTGATGGGCGGACTCGAGATGATGGAGCAATTGAACGCGCGGGGGATCGACATTCCCGTCGTGATCTTGACCACCTACAATGAAGACAAGTTGATGATCAACGGTTTGGCGTTAGGCGCCAAAGGATATTTGCTGAAGGATACGGGTAGAGACCATTTGTTCAGAACGATCGACTCCGCTATGCGGGGGGAGACGCTGCTTCAGCCCGAGATCACGGCGAGAGTGTTTGCCATCAAGCAGACGAAAGAAACGCCAGTCCGGTCGGCGGGAACCGCGATTTTGTCGGATAAGGAAAGAATAGTGCTGCAAGCTGTTGTCCAAGGGCTTCGGAGCAAGGAAATCGCCTCGGACATGGGCATATCGGAACGTACCGTCAAAGCGCATTTGACCAGCATTTATAATAAATTAGGCGTGGATTCGCGGTCGCAGGCGGTTGCGATCGCGGTCGAGCAGGGATATATCTAACTGCCCAAAGGTACATAACGGGCATGCCCGATCGGACGATTTCGAAACTGCCGCCGCCCGATATAATGATCTCCATACCAGAAAGAAATATTGGGAGGAGATTGGAGTATGGCGAAATTATTGTATCGCATCGGTCGGTGGGCAGCCAGGAAACCGAAGTCCGTTTTTTTCGGCGGCCTGGCCGTCTTGCTGATTACAGCACTAATCGGGTTAAGGATGGGAGCGGTTTTCACCGGCGACATGTCGATCCCCGGCACCAAATCCGAACAGGCGGCTACCGTCATTGGCGAAAAATTCCATACAAGCGGGGCGGCCGAGTACGGTACCGTACAAATCATATTTAAAGCGCCCGACGGACAAACGCTTGAAACGGAGTCGATGCGTCAGATTGTCAAGCAAACGTTGGATGCGATCTCCAAGGACGAATCGGTCGCCTCGGTGGCAAGTCCCTACAATGCCGGAACGATCAGTCAAACGAAAGAAATTGGGTATGCTAATGTTACCTATCGTTCTCAGGCGGAGGATGTGACGGAAGCGTCCAAAGAGATGGTCTTATCAAGCGTCGAGCAAGCGCGGGCCCATGGCGTGCAAACGGAAATCGGCGGCTCGGTCAGCTTCGAATCGCTTGAAATTGGCGGAGTTTCCGAAATCGTTGGCATAGCAATCGCGTTCCTTATTCTGATTTTCATGTTCCGTTCCATCCTGGCGGCAGGGTTCACGATTGTTACCGCGATGATCGGACTAGGCATCGGAATCATGGGGATTATCGTTGCTTCGAATTACGTCGATATGTCTTCGGTCTCCCTGACGCTTGCCGTTATGCTCGGCCTTGCGGTCGGGATCGACTATGGCCTGTTCATTATTTCGCGCCACCAGCAAAATATGTCCGAGGGCAGATCCGTTCATGAATCGATTGCCATTGCCACAGGAACCGCTGGCAGCGCGGTCGTATTTGCCGGCTGTACCGTTATTATCGCTCTTGTGGGCTTGGCCGTAACCAATATTCCCTTTATTACCATGATGGGTCTCGCGGCAGCTTTAACCGTCTTCACAGCGGTTCTGGTTGCGATCTTCATCGTTCCTGCAGTTCTAGGCATGCTTGGCGAGCGGATTCGTCCCAAGTTGGCGCCGGATATGCCGATCAAAAAGCCGAAGCCGACAGCGAATGCCGAGTCGAATGCATGGGGCCGGTTTGTGAACAAATTTCCGTTGCCGACGGCGCTTGCGGGCATCTTGGTGCTGGCGTTCATCAGTCTTCCTGCCTTGCACCTGCACACCGGTCTTCCTGACAATAGCTTGAAATCTGAAGAGACGACCGGGCGGCGCGGCTACGACTTGATCGCGGAAGGCTTTGGACCCGGATACCAAGCGCAGCTTGTGGTTGTCATGCAAGCGAAGACTGCCGATCATGCCAAAGCGGACATTGCGTCAGCAAGAGAAGCTCTGGGCAAACTAGACAATGTTGTAATGGCAACGGAGCCCGTTATGAGTCCGGACGGCGATACCGCAATAATAACGGTACTGCCGGGAACCGGCCCGCATGACCTCAAAACAGCCAATTTGGTGTACGACATTCGTAAACTTTCGGACGAGACCATGCGGCAAAATCATGTCGAACTGATGGTGACCGGAAGCACGGCGGTCAATATCGATATTACGGACAAGCTGAACCACGCGCTTCCTGTATTCGCTTCTCTTGTAGTCGGCCTTGCCTTGATTCTTCTCATGATGGTTTTTCGTTCCATACTTGTACCGCTCAAAGCCCTGTTAGGCTATCTGCTTACGCTTGCGGCAACGCTCGGATTCGTCGTTTTCGTCGTTCAGGACGGCCATATGGCCGGTTTGTTTGGAATCCCCGTGCCGGGTCCGGTACTGAATTTCCTGCCGCTGTTGGTGGCAGCGATCTTGTTCGGATTAGCGATGGACTATGAGGTATTCCTTGTGAGCCGGATGCGCGAGAAATTTATCCATTCGCGCGATGCGAAAAAAGCCGTGCTCTTCGGTTTGAAAAGCAGCGGAAGCGTCGTTACCTCCGCAGGCTTGATCATGATTTCGGTATTTGCAAGCTTTATATTTGCGGAAGACACGATGATTAAATCGATGGGCCTTGCCCTTGCCTTCGGCATTCTGTTCGACGCCTTCATCGTCCGGATGACGATCGTGCCGGCCGTCATGACGCTTATTGGCCGCTCCGCCTGGTATTTGCCGAAATGGCTGAACCGCATCTTGCCGAATGTCGACGTGGAAGGCGAGTCAATCGTGAACAAGCAAGAGGCTGATGGGACTTTGCAGGATCGTATGATGCGTTCATAGGAGTTGGAATAATGCTATCGAGATGGTCGTCTAAGTGTTAGTTCGTTTTTTAAGCATTCGATATGATAATTACAAGGTAGATTACAAGCTGGGAGGCTTGCATAACGATTCTAATGAAGCTCGCTTATTCGGGACTGTTGACAATAGGAGGCTTGGGGATTATTTCCCTAGCCTCACTTCAGTTTTTGCATATTTCCTCTTGAATAACAGTTGCTTTCGGTGGCTCTAATGATTACCGTGCTGCAATCGCCATTTTTATTACCATGCCGGATTGGTAATTATCCCTGTTTACTTTATTTTGGTTTATTTATTGGGAAATGATGGATTTCTAGAAAAATACCAAAGAAATTTTAAAGTCATCATTTTCAAAACTAATGAAGGGACACTTCGAGACGAAAGCCCCTCGGAATACGAAGGGAAAAAGATGTGCTTCCTACTTCAGTTCCCCGAGGATTATTTATTTGATATCCTGCCAGGTAAAAAGGGACAAATTGTTTACTCATACCTTGAAAACAAGCCCATCGAGTCAGATAAGTCTTATTATCAACTCTTCCTTGGGAACGTACATGGCGCTACGCAAGGTGCTATCTAAAAAGTTTGCCGACCCGAACCGTCGGTTTTATCCGAGTTTGGGGGATTTCGATTACAACCGCGCCTTTGGTGGAGAGAAGTTCTTTCAAAATCTGACGGTGTGTGAGGTCGACGACGAAACGATTGTCGGGGCAATCTGGCCCGGACATAACCGCATCCTTTACTGCTTCACGGGACCTGAATACGTTCACTTGGAAGACGAAATTTTCGCATGGGCGGAGAGACATTATTGCGGCCTTTCGCTCGAAGACCGAAGCGGACGTGAGGTCTATATTTGGGCTTACGTTGAAGACCAGCCTAGAGTAAAGACGCTGAAGGCGAGAGGGTACGAGCAGCATACGTGGTACATGTACTCCGGCATTATGGATTTGGAGGTCGCGAACCAAGTTCCGCAATTTCCCGAAGGATACAAGGTACGTCGGATCGAGTCCGGCGATTTAGAACAAAAAGTCATCATTATGAGCGGATCTGCGGGGCTGACAGCGCCGGATATGAATATTTATCATGGCTTGATGTCCTCTCCAACATACCGGCAAGAATGGGATTTGGTCGTAGTAGATGAAACGAATCAAGTCGTCGGATTCGCGAATGTCTGGCTAGACAATGATAATAATATTGCCATTATCGAACCGTTCGGAACGACTCCTTCGCACCGGGAACGTGGGTTGGCCACTAACTTGTTGTACGAGTGTATGCGACGCCTGAAGGAAGCAGGAGTCAGCAAACTATACATCAATCACGGAGGAATGTGGACGCTTGACCTTGAACCCGATGACGCGATGCGCGTCTATACGCGAGTTGGCTTCCAAGAACTCGGTAATATGTTTGTGTGGTGTAAGACGTTATGATGGTTGAATGCGTTCAAGAAGGGGTTCGCCGTCAAGTATTCTACCCGAATGGGAAATATCATGATTCTATTTTGTATGGGTTGACGAAGGATGAATATTATAAGCTTTACCATAAGGCCCACCTCTAGAATGTTCTGCTAAAGGGTACGCTAGTTGAACCAATAAGTCTAAAACCTTCTATTTGAAGCAAACTAGAACTAGTTGCTCTATATAGGAGGTTTTATTATGATTTTAAGCGAGCTTTGGCGTCAATACGAGGCGGACAAGCGAATTCAAGGGTTCAGTCCAAACACATTGAAAGCTTATTCTCTGCAGCTCAAGATGTTAGTTACAGATCTTGGTGATGTCGAAATTACTGATATTACACTGAATCTACTCAAGGAGTACTTAGCTAAGCAGTCCGAGCGTTTAAAGCCAAGCAGCTTAGGGCACCGCATTCGTTTTGTGCGATCCCTATTTCGTTTTGCATTTGAAGAAACTTATTTACCTAACAATCCTTCCCTCAAACTACGAGAGCCCAAAATGGATAAGCGAATTCCGAAGTTTTTGGTGGAAGAGGATGTAATTCATTTAAAAATCTCATGTCAGACGCTAAGGGAAAGAGCGTTGCTTGAGTTTCTATACAGCACGGGCTGTCGTATTGGAGAGGTTGAGAAATTAAACATTGAGGATTTAAACTGGGACAACTGCTCTGCCATTGTAAATGGGAAGGGTTCAAAGCAAAGAGAAGTATACTTCACCACGGAATGTAAAGTATGGTTGAAGAAGTATTTAGCTAGTCGTGAGGACGCGTGTAAAGCCTTATTTGCAACGGATACAAATCCTGTTAAGCGAATGGCCATTCCAACGCTCAGGTGGGCCGTAAAGCGACTGGCAGATCGTGGAGCTATTGAGGCGAATGTGTATCCCCATCGATTCCGTCATACCTATGCATGCCAGCTACTTGATAACGGAGTGCCTTTAGATTTTATTCAAGGCATGCTAGGACACGAAAAAGCATCGACCACTCAGATCTATGCGCAGCTCCGCGGAGAACGTCGGAGAGAACTATATCGCCGATTTTTCTAGGGTATGTTAGCGGGGGATCCTTCTTTTGTGCCAGCCGCCATTTAACTATTGGGCAGATTACTTTAGTTACAACATTAACCTTCGGGAAAATACAAGCTCTACTGCGATGCCCAACCGATACATTCTTATCTACTCAAAACTTTACCTATACCCTTGGCAAGGCAGCATGTTACCATATTACTGTTGTCCGAAAATTTACAAGTACCGGGGGTATTTTAATATATGAGCATCAACTTACAAGATTGGATTCAAGAAGCCGATTTGGTGAGCATGCAAAAGGCAATGTCTTCGGGTGAATGTACATCCGAAGCCCTCGTGCTTGCATATATCGAACGCATTCATAGGTATAATCCTCTGATCAATGCCGTATTAGAGATCAATCCAGATGCTCTTGAAATAGCAAGGAATCTTGACCTTGAGCGAAATACAACAGGTAGTAGGGGGCCGCTGCACGGAATTCCAATCCTGCTAAAGGATAACATCGATACGTACGACCGGATGCATACGAGCGCTGGTTCAATCGCATTGGCTGAGTCGTTTGCTCCTGAAGATGCGTTCGTAGCCGCAAAGCTCCGGGCTGCTGGCGCTGTTCTTCTAGGTAAGGCCAATATGACCGAGTGGTCGAACTTTATGTCCAATCGTATGCCAGCTGGATACAGTTCCAGAGGAGGATATGTGTTGAATCCATATGGACCTGGCAAGCTCTTCGTCAGCGGATCAAGTTCAGGATCGGCTGCAGCCGTAGCGGCGAATCTGACAGCAGCAGCGATCGGAACAGAAACCGCAGGTTCGATTATTGGGCCGGCCAGCCAACACTTTCTCGTCGGAATAAAACCTACTGTAGGGCTTGCGAGCCGCAGCGGAATTATCCCAATCTCTATAAGTCAGGATACGCCAGGACCGATTTCAAAGACAGTCACTGATGCAGCGATTCTACTTGGGGCAATCGTCGGGATTGACGAAAACGATAAGGCAACTTGGACTAGCACACATCGTACTTTTCATGACTACACAACATATCTAGACCGAGACTTTCTGTGTAAAACTCGAATTGGGATTCCTAGACATTACTATCGGTCGTTGGATGAAGAAAGACTTTCCATCATGGAATCCGCCATTAATGTTCTGCGTGAGCAAGGTGCTACAGTTATCGATCCTGTGGACCTCCATTTGGAACAGCATCCATGGAACAATGATGTTATCTGCTACGAATTCAAAACAGGCCTGAATCGCTATTTATCAAAGTTGAACTCGGATATGCCCGTACATTCTCTTCAAGATCTGATAGCTTACAATCAGAAACACGCTGCATCCGCATTGAAGTTTGGCCAAGATAATCTGATTCGTTCGGAACAAAATGCGCTAAACGAGACAACATATCAACTTAAACGACAAGAATATAACTATCCGGCTGTAACGCAAGGGATTGACTATGTACTCGATCAACACGGCTTAGATGCTTTAATGTTACCCGGTGACGTTGATGGCATGTACATTGCTGCCCGGTTAGGGTATCCCCTTATTACGGTGCCCGCCGGTTATTCAGCAAAAGGAACAATTGATGGTGATGGCGATTCGACGCAGGGGCCATTTGGTGTTGTCTTTTCCGGGAGGGCTTTAAGTGAGCCCACGCTAATCAGCATCGCCTATAGTTTTGAGCAGGCAACACTAATCCGTCGTCCACCAGAAATGGACGGGACACGATAGTTCAATCATGACACGACGGCAGCCGGCCCAAAGATCGGCTGCCGTTCTCCGTTGAAGTAGCTGGGCAGGATAGTTCAGCGTTATTGGGAAATACCAGGCGGGACATTGGAGAAAGATGAGAATTTCCGTGATACTTTAAGACGGGAGTTAATGGAAGAGGCTGGAGCTATTTTACATACATTTGAGCCATTCGGGGCATGGAAATGTTTTTCAAAACATAATCAAGCATACAAACCTCACTTACCACATCCACAATTTTTTCGCCTTGTGGGATATGGCAACGTGGAGCTATTCTCAAGTCCTCAAATTCCTAACGATGGCGAAAGAGTTATCGCTGTGGAAAAAATTTCCGTTGAAGAAGCATCTGAAAAATTCAAACAAAAAGGAAGACATGATTTAGCTGAACTATATCGTTTAGCCGAAGAGCTTCGAAACCGGAACTTATTGGAATATTGAGTTCTCGGGTATATTAGCTCAATATTATGACATGTCGAGGCAGCCGGCGAATCGATCGGCTACCTCGTTCGACTAACGGGCAGGATAGTTCCAATATGTGGTATTATCTGTTTGTTAAGTGTAATGACCGAAGTTACTTCAATATCAGTACGAATGGAGGGCGTAATATTAAACAGAAAAATTTTGTTGGACTGCTCGCATCAATATTTCTCATTTTCTATGGTATATGGAAATTAAATAAATTTTTTGAACCAAAAGTTGGTCCAGTGGGTAACGGTCCTAGTGATACTGTTGTGGAAATAGTATGGATATTGTTTGGTATATCAATGATTTTAGGTGTTGGTGGAGTGATTTATTTTTCTTATTCCATATTTAAAAGAAATGATTAATTAATATTCGAAAAGTTAGTTGTTCCGCTAACGAAGAACGATAGTTCAGCCACGACGTGACGGCAGCCGGCACACGATCGGTTGCCATTGTTCGTTGAACCTTCCTGTTAGGGCTAAGAAATAGCCTTTGCCAAAAAAGGAGCGCCTCGGTATGATGGGTTTGTCCACGGG